>JBLGCL010000015.1:0-26518 GCA_047617305.1 Natronomonas sp. | reverse complement strand
CATCTCGGTCTCAGTCCGTCAGCAGCGGGAATAGTATTTGTGGGTAAGAGACAGGCCTCTAGGCCGCATGAACCGTATTCTGACGATTCTCGCCGTGGGAATGGTGTTCCTGGCCGGTTGTGCCGGGAACGTTCCCTGGGGCTCGACATCGGCGCCAACGCCGACGCCGACGGACGGCGTCCTCGCGCCGGGTCTCACGGAGGCCGGCATCGTCAATCCCATCGCGTTGCAGTCGGCCCACCGACAAACGCTGCTCGCGGACGGCTTCGCGTCCAATACCACCTACGAAAGCGTCGGCGACGGTACCGTCCAGTTCCGGACGTCCAGTCACCTCGTCGTCGGTCCCGGCGGTGAACTGGCGCTCGAGCGTTCGACGGCTTCGGATCTGGACGCCTACCTGCGAACCCACGACGTCTGGCATAACGTTTCTCACACGACGACGAGAACCGTCGAGGACGGCGACGCGGAGTACGCGGTTCGAGGGCGGGTGACGCCACCTGAGGCGATAGTCTGGCCCGGCCCAGTGCTGAGAGTGGTGCAGGACAACGCCCGCAAGTACGAGGTCACGACCGTCGAGGACCGTGACGGGACCCGGTTCACGACCCTTTCGGCCGCGATCGGCGACGACGGAACCTCGACGATCGTCGTCGACGACCGGGGTGCCGTTCTGACCGTCGAGTCGACGACGACCTACGGCGGGAGCGACGTCTGGCACGTCACGTACACGGTCGAACGGATCGGCGACGTCCGACCCCAGGCGCCGGCCTGGCTCGCTGAGGTCCCGACGGGCGCCAACCTGGACGTGCATCTCTTCGTCGACATGGTCGAGGGCCTCGACGGCGTCATCGCACTCGAGCACATCGGGGGAGACGTCGTTCCTGCCGGCACGTTCGTCGCCCTCCTCCAGGACGAAACGACCTCGGAAGCGCAGTTGGGCGATCCGCTACGGCCCGATGAAACACGCTTCGTGTACCTGGGTGCTGACGCGGGCGATCTCCGGGTCAGCACGATCCGGCCCGGCACCGAACACGTGCGACCGATCCGGGGCGAGTTCACGATCCGGGTAGTTACCCCCGAAGGTGTCACGCTCTTCGAAGAGCGTCTAGGCTGGGTGTAAGCGAGAGGACTGCCGTTCCGGGAGAGTGGTAGGCGGGTCGCCGACCTCCGGCCAAAACGGAACGCGGATCACTGGTTCCTGGCGAAGACCAGGTACCCGGTGTGGCCGACGCCCTTCGTCGACGGGCGGGTACCGCGCTCGTCGACGTCGAGTTCCCGCTGGATGGTCTCCTCGGCGCGGACGTTCTCCAGGTCGGCCGTCCGGGCGGCCTCGACGACCTCGCGGGTCGTCTCGACGAACGGAACGTAGACGGCGACGGCGCCGCCGTCGACCAGGAGGTCCGGCGCGTGCTCGACGATCACCGGAGCGTCCTCGGTGTCGAGCGTCAGGACGTCGAACCCGCCCAGGTCGCCGAGGTGTTCGGTCAGGTCGCCGGCCCGGACGTCGATCCGATCGGCGACGCCGGCCAGTCGCATGTTCTCCCGGGCCGTCTCGGCGAACTCGGGGTCGCGCTCGTAGGTGACCACCTCGGCGTCGAGGCGGCCCAGGTACGCCGCGAGGACGCCAGTGCCGGTGCCCGCGTCGAGGACCCGGTCGCCGGCGGCGACGCCGGTCTCCCCGATCACCAGGCCGACGTCGCGCGGGAGCATCGGCGCGCCTGTGCGTTCGAGATGATGAAAGAGGTCGGGCCCCCGGAGGCGGCGAACGCGGAACGTCTCGCCCAGGTGCGTCTCCAGGGTCGTCCCGGGCTCCGGATCGTCCGGGACGGTGAGGACGCCGAGGTCGGTCCCCAGTTCCTCGCCCGGTTCGACGAGGTACTCGCGGTCCTCGCGAACGAGCAGGACGCTCACTCTAGACGCTCGACCGCAGCGGCGAGGTCGCCGCCGGTTTCCTCGAGGGCCTCGCGGGCCTCGGCCTCGCTCGCGCCCGTTCGCTGGGCGACGATCTCGACGTCGGCGTCCGGGACGCCGCCACCTTCGTCGTCGGCTCCGGCCTCGTCGGTTTCGGGTTCGTCGCTCGTCTCGGACGCCGCGGCGGCCCCTGCCCCGGTCTCGGCGCCGGCCTCGCGAACGTCCGGCGACCCGACGACCTGGTAGGTCTCCTGCCCCCGGGCGTCCATCCGCATTACCTCGGGCGCGTCGAAGACGAGTTCCTCGTCGCTCGTCCGGATGACGACCTCCTCGGCGTCGATGTCCTCCATGTCGACGCCCATCTGTTCCATGAGCTTCTCCATCTTCCGCGGGTTCAGTCCGCCGCCTCCAAACATGTCCGGAGTACAGTCGTCGTGCTATAAAAAGGGTGGCGAAGGAGCGTCGCGGCCGCGTTCGATCGCGACGCCGACGTCCGGTCCTGGCTACGGGTCGGCACCGTCGCGGATCTTGACCGCCATCCCCGTTTCGAAGTCCGCCATGGCGGCGGCCGAGAGTTCCGCGCGACCGACGCCGAGCGCCGCGTCGTCCCCGTCCACCACCACCACCTCGTCCCCGGGCCTGATCGCCTCGTCGACCGTCGTCACGAACTTCGCGAACGCGTTGCGTCCGTCCCGGACGAACGGTTCGCTCTCCGCCCCGACGGCGACCCTGCACGCGGGCGGATCGAACGCCGACAGCAGGCGTTTTCCCCCTTCGATACCGAGCGTGAACCGGCCGTCGACCCCGAGCGAGACCAGTCGCCCCTCGTCGGCGATCGCCTGTGCCACCCGTCCCGACGACGTTAGCCTGTACTCGCGCGACTCGTCCGGCGAAAAGAGCGCCCGGCCGGCGCCCCGGCCGAACTGGTAGTCGGCGATCGTCCGCAGTTGGGCGACCTGCGTGTCGTCGGTCATCGCGGGGGCGTTCGACGCGGTCGGACGAAAGGGCTTCGACCGCGAGCGATCACTCCGAATGGCCCGTTTATTTCAGCGAATACCCCCCGGACCACGGGAACTATATACTCCTGTGGTATAGAGGGGGGCAAGCAATGGATCGACTCAAGGTCGGCATCGGCGCACTCCTGTTGGCAGTCAGCAGCGGTACCGTTCTCGCCTCGGGGATCGTCGGAACCTCGATTCCCCTGGTCGGACTGGCGCTCGCTTCGCTCGGACTCGGCGTGGGGACGCTCGTCGTCGGTACCTCCGGGTCCGACGGTCGCCCCGTCTGATTCCCGGACCGGACGACGTCGATCCCCGACCGTATCGCGGGACAGTACCCGATCGTAGCGACGGCGTCGCCCTCAAAGCAGGAACGTCTCTTCCCGTTCGGACAGGTCGATGAAGTTGTCGGCCTCCGCGATCAACTCCTCGGACGTCGAGGTTTCGAAGGCCATCACCTCGACGCGAACCCCCTCGTGGCGCAGGTGCGAGCAGAGCCGGGAGAAGTCCCCGTCGCCGGTACACAGGACGACGGTGTCGACGTGGTTGGCCAGGGTCACGGCGTCGAGGCTCATGCCGACGTCCCAGTCCGCCTTCTTCGACCCGTCGGCGAAGGTCTTCAGTTCCTTGATCTTCGTCTCGAACCCGATGTCGACCAGCGCCTCGAAGAAGCTCTCCTCCTCCGGCGCGTCGGCCCGGATGACGTACGCGATGGCGCGGGTCAGTTCTCGCTCCTGGACGGCCTTTTCGAGGAGTGCGGAGTAATCGATGTTCCGGCTATAGGCGCTCTGGGCCGTGTGATAGAGGTTTTGCGCGTCCGCGAGGACCGCGACGCGCTGGCCCGGATGGATCTCGGTCATGCGAACCCATCCGGCGTCCGCCGTCAAAGACCTTGGCACCGACGCCGGTCGCGAGGGCCCTCGCGACCGGAAAACGGACGCCCTGAGAATCAGTTCAGGCCGAGCGGAGGCGTTCGATCCGCTTCTCGACCGGCGGGTGGGTGGCGAACAGGCGCTGGAGGAAGCCCTTCTCGGTGCCGAAGATGCAGAGAGCACTCGTGGACTCGTCGAGCCGACTGTCGCTGGCGCGTTCGTTGCCCTGCTGGATCTTCTCGAGCGCCCGGGCAAGGGGTTCGCCGCTCCCGATGTACTCCCGGGCGTCGCTGTCGGCGACGTACTCGCGGTAGCGCGAGATCGCGAGCACGAAGAGCATCACGAGCAACTGCGCGATGGTCCCGGCGATCCAGCCGAGGATAAAGTCGGCGATGTCGTTGTCGCCGGCGAGGATCACGCCCCACTGGATCGCGATCCCGACCATGGAAGCGATGGACTGGCCGAGGACCATCGTCACCACGTCGCGGTTGCTGATGTGAGCCATCTCGTGGGCGAGGACGCCCTCGAGTTCGTCGCGGTCGAGCAGTTGCAGCAGTTCGTCGCTGACGACGACGACGCCGGCGCCCTTGCGGCCGGTCGCGAAGGCGTTCGGGACGCCCATCCGGGCGTGCATCACGCGGGGCTTCTCGACCCCCATCTCGTTCGAGAGGTGCTCGATGATGTCGTGAACCTGCCCGTACTGGCCCTCGTCGGGCATGTCCTCGGCGCCGACGCTCCGGAGGGCCGCCCACTTGCCGATCTTGTACTGGACGCCCACGAACAGGAGCGTCCCGACGAGGACGATCGGCCAGATTCCCGTGCCGAAAATCTGCAAGGCGATGCCGGCGATCGCCGCGTAGAAGGCGAACAGGATGGTGCCGACGAACACCATCCGGAGTTTCAGGCCTGTATGTCTCATGCGTGGTCGAGGGAAGTACCTCGACGGTTTTATACGCTGTGGACCGTGTCGGTGCGTGGCGTGCGAAGGAGTGTCGAAGGACCGGGCCGCCGGTCGGCAGCACCCCGTTTTTCGTTGAATTAGTAAATTATATGGCTCTAAAAATGTCGGCCATTGGAATAGGCACGTTCCGTGAGCATACAGTCGGTTGATCGATCGCGCCACGCCGCTCGTCGGGAAGCCTCGAATCCGGACCGGGCGCGCTCGGCACCGATGGATCCCCGGCTATTGAAACATCCCCGTCGGCTTGGTCTCCTGGGGTTCCTGCTCCTGGGTCATCTGTTCGTACTGCTGGGCGATCTGGCGCATCTGGCCCTGGATCTCGTCGGCCTGCTCCTTCAGTGCCGTCGTGTCGATGTCGAAATCGACGAGCGGTTCGAGCGCGTTCTCGATGACCGATCGGGCCGCCGTCGGATCGGGGAGGAAGGGGTGTGACCGGACGATCAGCACGACGGCGGGCACGTCCTCGTGGAAACACGACTGCATCAGCGCGCCGGTAACACCCCCGACGACGCCCGGATCCTCGGCGATGGGGACGTCGGCTTCCTGCAGTTCGTCCCTGAGTGCCTCCGTCGTCGCGACGCCGGTCACGTTGCCGATTGCGGCCTCCTCTTCGGCCTGCGCGCCGGCCAGGAAGATGGCGCGATCGAACTCCGCCGAGAGGTCCTCAAGGACGCACTCGCCCAGCGCTTCGAACGACGACTGGGGTAACGCCAGGTCGCTCTGCAAGGTCATCACTGGCGGGTCCTGCCCGGCGTACACCCGGACCGGATCGCGGACGAGACCGTCCTTGAAGGTGATGACGTCGGGGAACTCGTCGGACACGATGTTCCCGTGGTGGGTCAAGTCGAGCTGTTCGCGGATCTGGTCGACGGCGATCGAGGCGACGAGGCCGTGACCCGGGAGCCCCTCGATCAGCGTCGGGGCCTCGGATCCGATCTCGCGGACCGTTTCGAACTCCGCCTCGACTTCCTGTTCGGGATCCGTCATGGTATAGTCGTACCCAGGACGTGCAGGGACATGACCGTTGTCCCGCCGACAGGTTGAAAATACAAAAATAGATCGTTCATGAGTTCGTAGAAGGGAACGTGACTCCCGAATGAGCGCCATCGAACTCCGAGGACTCACGAAGGATTACGGCCCCGTGCTGGCCAACGACGACCTGACTTTCGAGGTCGAGGCGGGGGAAGTGTTCGGCTACCTGGGGCCGAACGGCGCGGGCAAAACGACGACGATCCGGACCCTGATCGGGCTCCAGTCCCCCACGGCGGGGACCGCGACGGTCATGGGGCACGACGTTCGCGACGAGGACGAACTGATCGCCGCCAAACGATCGATCGGCTACCTGCCGGCGAACCCCTCCTTCGATCTAGACGCGACGGGGCGGGAAATCCTGGACCTCCACGCGTCGATCAAGGGCGACGAGCGCCGCGCCGAGGTCCTGGAAGTGTTCGACCCACCGATCGAGCGGCCAGTCCGAAAGTTCTCGAGCGGAAACGTCCAGAAACTGGGTCTCGTGCAGGCCTTCATGCACGACCCGGATCTGGTCATCATGGACGAGCCGACGAGCGGGCTGGATCCGCTCATGCAGAGCCGATTCAACGAGTTCGTCCGGGCGGAAAAACGGGCGGGAAAGACGATCTTCCTCTCCTCGCACGTGCTGAGCGAAGTCCGGCGAGTCTGTGACCGGGTCGGGATCCTCCGCGACGGACGGCTCGTCACCGTTGAGCGAGTCGAATCGTTGCTCGACCGAAGCGGGAAGTTCGTCCGCGTTCGGGTCGTGGGGGAACTCGGGACCGACGACCTCGACCTCGATGGCGTCCACGATCCGACGGCGAACCCGATCGAAGCCGGGCCGGAGCTGTCGGGAATCCCCGACGACGAGACGATCACGGAGGTGACGTTCACCTTCACCGGCGACATCAACGACCTCCTCGATCTGTTCGGCGGCGAACGGGTGCTCGACCTTGACCTCGAGGAAGCACCCCTGGAGGACGTGTTCATGCGCTTCTACGGGGGCGATCCCGCGGCCGACCGGGACACCGAAGCGGCGGATCCGACCGCCGTGACGGCCGAGGGGGGTGACGACGATGCTTGAGTTCGCCCAGTACGAGGGCCGCCATCGGGTGCGTGGGTCGCTGATCATGTCCGGGGGAATAGCCGCGCTGACGGCGCTCTACGTGTGGATGTTCCCCTCCGTCGAGGCGTCCGGAGTGGACCTCGACGCGTACGTGGAGGCGTTCCCGTCGGCGCTCGTGGAGGCGTTCGGGATCCGGTCGCTCGGCACGATCGAGGGGTTCCTCGCGGCCGAGTTGTACGCCTTCGTCTGGGTGCTGTTGCTCGGTCTGTACCTGGCCTACAGCGCTGCCTCGACCGTCGCGGGGGAGGTCGAGGACGGGCGGATGGACATGCGTCTCTCCCTGCCGGTGTCCCGACGGCGGATCGTCGGCGAGAAGTTCCTCTCGCTCCTCGTCCCGATCGTGGTCGTGAACGTCCTGACGCCGATCGTGGTCTACCTCGGCGTGGTCCTCGTCGGGAAGTCGATCGCCCCTGCCGACCTGGTCACCGTTCACGCCCTTTCGATTCCCTACCTGCTGTCGTGTGCCGCTCTCGGCCTGGCGCTCTCCGTGGCCGTCGACCGCGAGGGCCGGGCCCAGCGGGCAGCCCTGGGGCTCATCTTCGGACTGTTCATGATCGAGTCGGTCGTGGGCGGGACGGGCCTGGAACCGGTCGGCGGGCTCTCCCCGACCAGGTATTACGAACCCAGCGCGATCCTGGTCGATGGGCACTACGACCTCGCCGGCGCCGCGATCCTCCTCGGGGCGACCGTCGCGATCGTCCTGGCGAGCCAGTGGTGGTTCGGTCGGAAGAGCCTGGAGTGATACCATGCCCGAGGGATTCTCCGACGCGGAGCGCGAGCGGATCCGCGACGGGTTGCTGGCGACCGGGCGCGACCTGTTCTCGCGGCACGGGCTCGGGAAGACGACCATCGCCGATCTCACCGACGAGGTCGGTATCGCGCCGAGCACGTTCTACCAGTTCTTCGACTCGAAGGCGGACCTCTACCTGGAGGTGCTCGAACGGGAAGGATCGAGCATTATGGACCGGGTGCTCGACGCCTCGTTCGAGCGGCACGACGACCCCGAACGCGCGATCGCCGCGTTTCTCCGCACGCTCGTCGACGAAATGGAATCCAATCGCCTCGTCCGACGGCTGCTGACCGAGCGGGACGAACTCGTCCGGCTCCGGAACGCCGTCGGCGAGGACGGGCGAGCCCAGAGCCGCCGGGAATCGCTCGCGTACATCCGTCCGTACGTCGGGAACTGGTACGAAAACGGGCAGCTCCGGGGCCCGGACCCGGAGACGATATCGAGTGCCATCCGGGCCGTCACGATGCTAACGCTCCACCGTGACGACATCGGGGAACAGCACTACGAGGAGACGATGGACCTCGTGATCGACGCCGTCGCGGCGGGCCTGGCGGAGCCCGACGGGGAATAACTCGTGCGTCCCAGATGGTGAAGGGTATAGGGGACGAGTACGAGGGGCGAGGTATGAGCGAGTGGAGCCCCTCTCGACGGGGGATCCTGCGGGCGCTCGGGACCGCGGCCGTCGCCGGGACGGTCCCGTCGGTCGCCGCGTCCCAGAACGGATCAGGGGCGACGGAGTCGTGGACCGAGTTCGCCGCCGACCCGGCGAACACCGGGTTCGCGCCGACCAACACCGGCCCGGTCGCCTCGAGGGAGGAGCAGTGGCGGTTCGAGACCGAGGAGGATGTCCTCTCGTCGCCGGCCGTCGTCGCCCACGGGTCCGTGGACGGCCAGGACGGCCCCGGAGGGGCCACCGTCTACGTGGGCAGCAACGACGGCACCGTCTACGCGATCGCGGCCGACGACGGAACCGAACGCTGGGGGTTCCCCACCGGGGGCAAGGTGAGTTCCTCGCCGGCGGTCGTCGACGGCACGGTCTACGTGGGGAGCAACGACAACCGGGTCTACGCGATCGCGGCCGACGACGGGAGCGAACGCTGGCGGTTCGAAACCGGCGGCGAGGTGCTGTCGTCGCCGACCGTCGCCGGCGGGGCCGTCTACGTGGGGAGCAACGACAACCGGGTCTACGCGATCGCGGCCGACGACGGGAGCGAGGTCTGGCGACACTCGACGAACGGGGGCGTCTGGTCGTCGCCAGCGGTCGTCGACGGCACGGTCTACGTCGGCAGCAACGACGACTCCGTCTACGCCCTGTCGGCGGCGGACGGGAGCGAGGAGTGGACGACCCCGACCGCCGCCGACGTGGAGTCGGCGCCGACCGTGGCGACGATCGACGGGGAGAACGAACCGACCGTCTTCGTCGGGAGTCTCGACGGGTTCGTCTACGCCCTGTCGGGCGCCGACGGATCGGAACGATGGCGGTACCGGGCCGAGGACCAGGTGGACGCCTCGCCGGCCGTCGCCGACGGGACGGTCTACGCGGGGAGCCTCGACGGGTACGTTCACGCCCTCTCGGCCGACGACGGTGACCTGGAGTGGCGGACCGAGACCAACGGGGTCGTCAACTCCGCCGCGGCCGTGACCGGCACCCCGGACGACGACCCCTCCGCGCCGGGAACCCTCTACGTCGGTAGCGTCGACGGTCGCCTCTACGCCCTGTCGACCGACGACGGCGACGAGCGCTGGCACTTCGACACCGACGGCCGGGTGTACTCCTCCCCCGCGGTCGCCGGCGGCGCCGTCTACGTCGGGAGCCAGGACGGGAACGTCTACGCGATCACGGGAGGGACCGAACCCACCACGACCGGCGACGGGGGTGGGGGCGGACTCGTGCCGACCCCCGGGTTCGGCGTGCTGGGAACGCTCGCGGCGCTCGGCATCGGCGGGTGGGGGTTGCTCCGGCGGAACGGGAGTGAGGGCGTCGACGAATAGAAGAAGACGGAACCGACGCGTGGAAGAATACCGAGGGATCCGGCGACGGCCGGGACCCGATCGAGCCCTACTCCTCGAGTTCGTCCACCAGTTCGTCCGCTACGCCGGTGTAGCCGGCGGGCGTGAGCGCCCGCAACTCGTCCGTCACCGACTCGTCGACGTCGAGGTCGTCGAACAGCTCGCGGAAGTCCTCGAGCGAGGTCCGCCGACCGCGGGAGAGCTCCTTGACGCGCTCGTAAGCGTCGTCGAGGCCCTCGCGCCGGAGGATCGTCTGCACGGCCTCGCCGATCACCTCGGGGTTGGCCTCGAGGTCCTCCCGCATGACCTGCTCGTTCGGGACCACCGTCTCGAGGCCGTCCGCGGTCTTTGTGTAGCCGATCAGGCAGTGCGAGAGGGCCGCGCCGACGTTACGCTTGACCGTCGAGTCCGAGAGGTCCCGCTGGAGCCGCGATTTGGTGACGTAATCCGCGAGGAACGCGAGGTCCGAGTTGGCCTTCGAGAGGTTACCCTCGCCGTTCTCGAAGTCGATCGGATTGACCTTGTGGGGCATCGTCGACGACCCGGCCTCGCCCGCGGTCGCCTCCTGGCCCAGGTAGCGGTCCGAGACGTACAGCCACATGTCCAGGGCGAGGTCGATCAGGACGTCGTTCGCGCCACGGAGCGCGTCGAACAGGTCGGCCAGGTCGTCACAGGGGTTGACCTGGGTGGTGAGCGGCGTGAACTCCAGGCCGATCCCCGCCACGAACTCGCGGGCGAACGCCCGCCAGTCGACGTCCGGGAAGGCCGCGACGTGGGCGGCGTAGGTGCCGGAGGCGCCGCCGAGTTTGCCCGACAGCCCGTCGGTCGCCCGCCCCACCGCGGCGGTGGCCCGGGCGAGTCGGGCGGCGTAGACGGCCATCTCCTTCCCGAAGGTGGTCGGGGTGGCCGGCTGGCCGTGCGTCCGGGCGAGCATCGGCAGGTCGCGGTGCTCGCGGGCCATCCCCGCGAGGGCGTCGCGCACCGCGACGAGTTCCGGCAACAGCACCTCGCGGAGCGCGTCCGTCAGCAGGAGCCGGTACGCGAGGTTGTTGACGTCCTCGCTGGTCAGGCCGAAGTGGATCCACGGGTCGACGTCCTCGAACCCGTCCGGAAGCCGGAGCCGAACGAAGTACTCGACGGCCTTGACGTCGTGGTTCGTCGCGGGGTACTCGCCGGCCCCCTCGGTCTCGAGTCGCTTGATCAGCTCGGCGTCCTCGCGTTCGAACGACCGGTACAGGTCCCGGAGCGTCTCGCGCTCGTCGTCGTCCAGGGCCAGGTCGGTCGCATCGAGGTTGGCCAGCGCGATCAGGTACTCGACCTCGACCCGGACCCTGGCGCCCATCAGCGCGGCCTCGCTGACGTGCTCGCGCAACGGCGCGGTCCGGCCGGCGTAGCGGCCGTCCAGGGGCGAGACGGCGTAGAGTGGATCGGGCATGGTCGGGCGTGCGCCGCCGGGTGCGAAAAGGGTGTCGGACGCTCGGCGACGAGTGAGCCACCGTTCGTCGGCCGGCACGGGCGCGGCGACCCGGACCGTCAGCCGGTCCTGGAACGAATCGTCGTCGAAGGAAATCCATGCTGATTCGTGCATACTTTGTGGGATATTCTGGAGAAATTGCTCTATTAATATTCACTATCTTGAATACTACCTCCGTAGACGACCACAACGCCTTTGGCCCGCGGGCCGATGCACCCGGACATGACACGGATCGCCGGACTGGCCGGAAACCGCGGCCGGAACCTGCTGCACCTCGCGGACGTAGCGCCGGGCGGCGCCGAACTGGCGGTGGTGCTCGCGGACGACGCAGACGCCCCCGTCCTCGACGGGGCCGGGAAGCGCGGGATCCCGACCGAGGTGGTCGAACGCGGCGACGGCGAGTCGCGACGCGACCACGACCGACGGCTGTTGGACCGACTCGACGGCTACGACGTGGACCTGGTCTGTCTCGACGGGTACATGCGGGTCCTGACGGAGACGTTCCTCGACGGCGCGCCGACGACGCTGAACGTCCACCCGTCGCTCCTCCCGGCCTTCCAGGGCCGGAACGCGCACGAGCAGGCGCTCGACGCGGGGGTCCGGACGACCGGGTGTACCGTCCACGTCGTTACCGGGGCGACCGACGACTCTGGGGCCGTGGACCTCGATCGGGTCGACGAGGGACCCATCGTCACCCAGGAACCGGTGCCGGTGTACGAGGACGACGACGGCGAAACGCTGACGGATCGGGTCCGCCGCGCCGGGGAGTTCAAGGCCTATCCGCGGGCCGTCCGCTGGTTCGCCGAGGATCGGATCACGGTCGACGCGGCGACGGGCGAGGTTCGCGTCGACGGCGACGAGGCCGCCGCGTTGCCCGCCCGCCGGGCCCGGGGCGAGGACCGCGAGACCGACCTCCGCTACGGGGAGAATCCCCATCAGGACGCCGCCCTCTACCGGGACCTCGCGGTCGAGGAGGCGTCCGTCGTCGGCGCGCCCCAGCTCAACGAGGGGGCGAAGGCGATGTCCTACAACAACTACAACGACGCTGACGCCGCCCTGAACCTGGTTCGGGAGTTCGATCGCCCCGCAGCCGCGGTGATCAAGCACACCACTCCCGCCGGCTGTGCCACGGCCGAGGACCTCGCCGAGGCGTACGACCGCGCGCTCTCGACCGACGCCAAGAGCGCGTTCGGCGGGATCGTCGCCCTCAACCGCGAGTGCGACGAGGCGACGGCAGCACGAATCGTCGAGTCCTACAAGGAGGTCGTCGTCGCTCCGGGGTACAGCGACCCCGCCCTCCGGACGCTCGCCGAGAAGGAGGACCTGCGGGTGCTCGACGTCGGGCCGCTCGGGACGGCGACGGAGACCCTGACCGAGAAGAAGCTCGTCGGCGGCCGACTCGTCCAGGAACGGGACCTGTCGGCGCCGACCCGCGAGGATCTCGAGGTTGTCACCGAGCGCGAGCCGACCGACGCCCAGTACGAGACGATGCTGTTCGCCTGGCGCACCATCAAGCACGTCAAGTCGAACGCCATCCTGTTCGCCGACGGCACCGAGACGGTCGGCGTCGGCGCCGGCCAGGTCTCCCGCGTGGACGCCGTCGATATCGCGACGATGAAAGCCGAGAACGACGCCGCGGGCAAGAGCGCTGCGGGCACCGTGATGGCCTCCGACGCCTTCTTCCCGTTCCCCGACGGGATCGAGGCGGCGGCCGAGGCGGGCATCGAGGCCGTGATCCAGCCCGGTGGGTCCGTCAACGACGACGACGTGATCGCCGCCGCCGACGAACGCGACATGGCGATGGTCTTCACCGGCCAGCGCGCCTTCCGCCACGACTGATCCGGGGATCCGTCGCCTCGAACGATCGACTACCCCGGAGCAACGATCGGCAGGAATGGGCCGGGTCGATCGGGTTCGGGTCCCGGAACCGGGACCGTTCCGGCTCCGTTACTCGAACGGGATCGTCTCGGTTGTCGAGTCGGCGCCCCAGTCGAGGGTCACGTCGAACTCGTCGGCATCGCCGGCCGCCGGGGCCTTCGCGGCGACCGTGACGGTCTTCGCGTCGCTTTCCGGCACGTCCTCGCGGATCCGGAGCGGCGCCTCCAGGGTGCCGAACACCTGCGCGAGGAAGGTCATCGGATCCCCGCCGTTCTCGACGGTGAACTCGATGCTGAAGGGCGACTCGGGGGCGACCGAGTCCGGGACGGACAGCGAGGACACGGAGTAGTCCACCTTCCGGGTGATGGCGTCGATGACGCCCCCGTCGAACTCCCAGATCGCCGAAAGGTCGCCGGTGTCGAGGCGAACCGACCCGGTGTAGGGGACGATGTCGGCCGGCACCTGGTACGCCGCAGTGAACGTGTTGAATCCGCTGGCGTAGGTGAACACCGGATCCCCGTACTCCTCGCCTTCGATCACGACGCTCACGTTCTCCCTGACGAAGGACTCGTACTCGGAGATACCGTTACCGTCGAAGCTCACGAGGACGTAGTAGCCACCCTTCTCGCCCTTCACGTCGGCGCCGCCGTCGGCTTGCGTGAGGACCACCACCGAGGATTCGATCCGGGCGACCGAGATCCCCCTGTCGTCCGACAGCTCGACGCGGTCGCCGACGGAGAGGGGCCCGTCGTCCTCGGGCGTCGTGGTTGTCGTCGTGGTGGGCTCGGCCGTGGTTCCGGCCGGTTCGTCCGTCGTCGGAGCGGCGGTCGTCCCCGAACCACCGTCGTTCTGACCGCCCATACAGCCAGCCATCGAGAGCGGCACCATTGATGACAAAACAGTTATGAATTTTCGTCGTTCCATACGGGATCCTTCTCGACCCGGGGGATTAGAGGTGGCGTACGGACAAACAATGGTTTTATGTAAAACGTTTCCGTGGGCCGGGTCGGCACGGGACGCGGGCGGCAGTCCCACAACGCCGGTCGATCCTGACAGGAAGATCCGAGTCCCGAAGGACCGGACCCCGTCGCAGTCCGGTCGGCGAACGGTACCCCGGAGGCCGACCCGGAACGTTTTTGGGCCGGAGCCCGACGTGAAACCATGGGAGTCCGTCGCGCCGTACTCCTCGGTGCGTTCCTCGCGCTCGTCGTCCTCGGCAGCTTGCTCGCGGCGTTCACGCTCTCGCTCACCCCGACCGGACGGGTCGTCCTTCTGGTCTTCGTCGGAATACTCCTCTCGATCGGCATCGTCGCCGGCGGGTTCGTCTGGTGGGTTCGACGGGAGATCGGCACGGAAGGGCCGTCCGAGGCGGTCCAGGAACGCGTGAACCGTCGCACGAACGACGGTGACCGGTGAGCCGATCGTTCCACGGTCGTGCGATACGGGGTCACGGGACCGACACCGTGAAACCCGTGGATCGCTACGCAAGGGGCATGAAGCGGCGTCGCCTTCTCGCCTCGGCGGGCGCCCTCGGGAGCGTCGGCCTCGCGGGCTGTCTCGAACGCGCCATCCCGGGCGTCGGCGACGGCGGAACGTCGAAGGAACTCACGAGGCTCCAGGAACTCGAGCTCGAGTCGCTAGCCGTCGGCGCCTCGCCCGGCGGTCCGGTCAGGGTGGCGCCTCCGGGGACGGTCGTCGTCCTGGACTTCTTCGCCACCTGGTGTGCGCCGTGCAAACCCCAACTCGACGAACTCGTCGCCGTCGCCGACGCCGTCGGTGACGACGTCGCGTTCCGGTCGATCACGAGCGAAACGGAGCGGGACGCCGTCACCTCGTTCTGGCGGACCCACGGCGGGTCCTGGCCGGTGTTGCTGGATTCGGAGGTGGAGGCCACCAGAGCGATCGGCGTCGAGGGATTGCCCACGACAGTCGTGGTGGACGAAACGGGACGGGTGGCGTGGCAACATGCCGGACTGGCGGCCGCCGGGAAAATCCGAGATGCCCTCGACACCGCGAGGGAGTAGGGCCGTTCCGGAGTGAGGCAGCATCGAGGGTCGACGATAGTCTATGGCTGAAACCGGAGTATTGGGCGATTAATTATCGCTCTTGATAATGTACGTTACCTATGGACGAACAGCAAGACTTCGACGACATCCTCGTTCCGACCGACGGCAGCAGCAGCGCCCACATGGCGGCAGAACAGGCCATCAGGTTCGCCCAACGAAGCGACGCGACGTTACACGTGCTGTACGCGATGGACATGGGCGACGCGGACTACGTCGCCGTCCCGAGCGACATCGAGCAGACCCGGAACCGCCTCGAGAAGAAAGGCCAGGAGTACGTCTCGGAGATCGAGGACCTCGCCGCGGACGCCGACGTCACCTGCGTGACGAACGTGACGTCGAACACGCCCATCGAGGCCATCCACGAGTACGTCGAGAAGAACGACGTCGACCTGGTCGTCATGGGGAAACGCGGCCGGTCCGACCCCGACAAGCCGCTGCTGGGGTCGATCACCAACCGCGTCATCGGATCGCTGGAGATCCCGGTGTTCACCTCCTGAGCGAACCGGCTGTCGATCGCTCCCCCCACCGTCGAACTGGCGAGCGGCGATTTCGCCAGCGTCCCGACTCCCGGGACGGAACCCGGGGTGGCGGCGCGGATCGGTTCAGATGACCAGCTGGACGTCCGACTCCTCCATCTCGAACAGCGCCTTGCCGGCGCCGACGCCGGTGGTGACGCCGTCGATGAACTCGTCCTCCTCGTACCCCATCAGGTCGGCGGTCATCTGGCAGGCCAGGAACTCGACGTCGTTGTCGAGCGCGCGGTCGATGAGGTCGCCCACCGTTTCGGTGCCGAGGTCGTCGATCTGACGGCGCATCATGTAGGTCGTCATTCGGTCCATCCCCGGCAGGACCGCCAGGAGGTTCGGCACCGGCATGTGCGGGTTACCGGCGGAACTCATCTTCAGGTTCCGCGATTTCTCCTCGTGGAGCAGGTCGAGCGCCCAGAACGTGGCGAACACAGTCACGTCCCAGTCGAACGCGGCGGCCATCCCGGAGAGGATCAGCGTCGGGTAGGCCATGTCCAGCGTGCCGTGGACCGCGATGATCGTCATCTTCGTCGTCTCCTCCTCGTCTTCGGCCATCGCCTCCATTTGCGCCTCGAGTTCCTCGATGCGGTCCTGCAGTGCTTCCTTGCTGGGCGGTTCGTCGGTCGTGGGTTCGGCGTCCGTGCTCATAGGTAGCTCCCCCGGTCGAAAGCGCGAGACCGACTTCGCGTCGGTCCGAGCGCTCTCCCGGCGTGTTGGGATTTGTATCCAAGACTACGCGACCATCGTTAAAAGGGACCGTCACTCTTCCCCGTCGCTGAGAACGGAAACGCATCGCCCCCGGGCGAACGTCCCGCCCGTTGTCGTTCCGACCCCTACCCAGTCTCGGTGGACGGTGGTGGTCGGTCGACCACTCGACGGGCGGTCGCGGCGCCCCGATCGACGGCCGCCCTTACGACTGGAGTTCGGCAAGAACAGGGCGAACGCGCCGACTGCAGTCGCGATGGCAGTCAGGAATAGAAATCCCTGAGGATTTCGAGGTCCCGATGCGTCTTCATGAACTCCGAGGTCGAGCGTTCGGCGTCACACTTCGGACAGTGAAACACGACGTCCGGCGCCGGAAGGTCGGTCGGGCTGTCTTCCCACACGTCCCCGCATTCCGGACACCGAACGGATATCCACGCCTCTGGCATACCGCCGATTTCGACCCCCTGACGAGAAAAACCTTCGCTCGCCGAAGCCGTTCAGTCGTCGGCCGCCGCCCGGTCGCCGGCCGCCTCGAGGTCGCCCTCGATGCTGGGCGGATACTTCCCGCGGTCGAGCTTGAGGTCGGACTGCGGCCTGGCCATGCAGGTCAACGCGTACGCCTCCCGTTCCTCGTCGGTCAGCGCGTGGGCGGCCGGCTGGACCACCTCGCCCTCGACGATCTTCGCGGAACAGGCCAGGCACATCCCGACGCGACAGGAGTACTCCTGGGAGATCCCCTCCTCGATGGCACGGCGAAGGATCGGTTCCGTGCCGGCGACCGTTAGTGTTTCGCCGGTCCCGACGAACTCCACGGTGTACTCGGTCATGGGCGTGCCTATCGGGGAGTCGGTATAAAAGGGTTGTTCGATGACCGAGTCATTGCCATCCGGGGCCCGAAATGAGGAGACAAACTATTTCAGTCGCTGGGGAGTTTAGGCAGGAAAATGACGATCCACGAAGCCGACGTCGTCGTCGCCGGCGCGGGCACGGCCGGCTGTTACACGGCCGCGACGGTCGCCGACGCCGGGTACGACGTCGTCGTCGTCGACCGGAAACCCGAGGAGGAGGCGGGCCACATCGCCTGCGGCGACGCGCTCAAAGGGGCGGGCGCGTTCCCCGACGCGATCCCGAAGTCCCGGATCGAACCGGCGATCACGAACACGGGGGTGGATCACGGGCGCTTCGAGATCCCGCGGGAAAACACCGTCCTCGAGATCCCGGTCCCGGGCGAGTTGGCCGTCATCGACCGCTGGGAGTACGGCCGACGGCTCATCGAGGGCGCGAAGGCGAAAGGCGCCACGTTCCACTTCGACACCGTCGTCGCGGACGTGGAACAGGACGACGACGGGACGGTAACGGGATTGCGGGGCAAGCGAAACGGCGAGACCATCGAGTACGAGGCGGACATGGTGATCGACGGCGCCGGGGCGCTCTCGATCCTGCAGGACGAGGCCGACTTCTCGGACGCCACCTTCGACACGACCGTCGCCTACAAGCAGTTCTGTTCGGCGTATCGCGAGATCGTTACCGTCGACGAACCGGTCCCCTGGGACGACGCGCTGGTGTTCAAGCCGACCGACCGCGCGGCGGGCTACCTCTGGTACTTCCCCCGAACGGAGACCGAGATCAACGTCGGGCTGGGGTACCAGATGACGGAGGACCCGATGAAACTCGTCGCGGACCTCAAGCGCGACCTCCGCGATCGCGAGGAGTTCCAGGGAGCGACGGTCGAGGACAAACTGGGCGCAGCGCTCCCGACACGGCGCCCCTATGACTCGGCGGTCGCGCCCGGATTCATCGCGGTCGGCGACGCGGCCGGACACGTCAACCCCACCACCGGCGGCGGCATCGCCGGCGCGGCCTACGCCGGCAAGTACGCGGGCGAGGCCGCCATCGACGCCATCGAGGACGGCACCGTCACCGAGGACGCCCTCTGGGAGTACAACGGGCGCGTGATGGACCACTTCGGCGCGCGCTACGCCAGCCTCGACGTGTACAACATCCTCACGACCGCCATCGACGTCGACGAGTTGATGGGCCTCCTCGCGAGCCTGCCGGGCGAAAAGCTCGCGGAAGCCCTCTACGAAGGGACGACGTCGATCCCGTTCTCGCTCAAGCTCCGGATGGCGACGAAGAGCTTCGGCCACTGGGGAACGATCTACCGGATGTGGCGAACCAAGCAGGTCGCCGACGACCTCCTCGCCCACTACGAGGCGTATCCGTCCTCGCCCGACGCCTTCGCGGACTGGCAGGCGGAGCGCGACGACCTGATGGAGCGGGTGTACGAGACGACCCGCGCCGATCCGAAGTACTGACCGGCGGCCGTCGGTGGCGCTTCAGATCCGGAGCGCGGCGAACAGTAACAGGCCTGCCGCCAGGCCGACCACGAGCGAGGAGAGCGGGAGCGAACCGGATGCTCCCCACGAGCAGCATCGCCGCGCCAAGGACCGCCAGGAATACGACCACGGCGACTGCGGTCGAGACCTCCATCGACCGAACCACGGGGACACACAGGCCGACGGGGGCCAGCAGCCAGCGGTCCGTCGTTCCACCGGGGTCCCGCCGGGTGGCCTCCGGACCGGAGACCTCGAAGGACGAAATCGTTCGATCACCGCCCCGGACACGGTGAGTATCGGGCCGGCGCTGACAGCGAGCCCCTCGAACAGACGCGAAAATCCAGGACGAACCGGACCGAATCCACGACTCTCGGACGAATTTCGAACGCGGAAAGGATAAGATCGGTTTCGAACCCCGACTCAGTCGCGCGATCAGTAGAACTCGTCGACGAGCTTCTCCGCCCCCTCGGGGGCGCCGTCGGGCACTTCGGCCATGCTCTTTTCGAACCCGTGACGCTGGTCGTAGGACCGCCGGTCGGGGTCGCGATAGAGGACGCCGAGGTACTCGTGGTCGGGGTCGAGGATCTTCTCCTCGGCCGCGTTCAGGTCAGTGGGATCGTGCTCGCGGTCCTCGAGGTCCACGATGGCGTCCTGGTAGTAGTCGTAGGTGTCGAGGTCGTTGAACGTCACGCAGGGCGAGAGGACGTTCACGTAGCCGAAGCCGTCGTGTTCGATCGCCGCCTCCATGATCTCGGTGTGGCGCTGAGCGTCGGAGGCGAACGACTGGGCGATGAACGTCGCGTCGGCCGCCAGCGCGAGCGCGAGCGGGTTGATCGGGGGCTGTTCCTGCCCCTCCGGCGTCGTCCCGGTCTCCAGTTCCTCCCGCGAGGTGGGGGACGCCTGGCCCTTGGTGAGGCCGTAGATGCGGTTGTCCATGACCATGTAGGTCATGTCCACGTTGCGCCGGACGGCGTGGATGAAGTGGTTGCCACCGATCGAGTAGCCGTCGCCGTCACCGCCCGCCGCGATGGCGGTCAGGTTCGGGTTGGCGATCTTCGCGCCGATCGCGACCGGGAGGGCGCGACCGTGCACCCCGTGGAACGAGTAGGTGTCGAGATAGGTTCCCAGCTTGCCGGAGCACCCGATCCCGGTCGTTATAAACGTCTCGTCGGGATCCGTCCCGGTGTTGGCCAGGGCCTTCATCAGGCCGTTCATCGTGCCGAAGTCGCCACACCCGGGACACCAGGTCGGCTGGACGTGGGACTTGAAGTCGGTGAATCGGACGTCGGAACTCATGCTGTGACCTCCATTTCGAGCGTCTCCTTGATTTCACGCGCCAGTTCGTCCGCCTTGAACCGGACGCCGTTGTACTTGTTCACCCGGTCGACCCGCGTGAGCACGTCGTGTTCGAGCTGGTCCGCGAACTGCCCGCTGATGTTGCACTCGACGACGATGACCTCCTCGGCGGCCTCGATATCCTCGGTGAGGTCCGGGCGCGGGAACATGTAGGGCACCGAGAGGAACCGGACCTCGATGCCGTCCTCCCGGAGGAACTCCATGGCCTCAAGCATCGCGCCCTCGTTCGACCCCCACGAGATGACCAGCGTGTCCGAGTCGGGATCGCCGTACTCCTCGTAGTCCCAGTCCTCTCGCTCGATCGCGGTCTCCGTCTTTCGCTCGCGTTTGTGGACCTGCTCGACGCGTTCGTCGACGTCCTCGGTGCGGAGGCCGAGTTCGTCGTGTTCCAGACCGGTCGTGTGGTGGGCCGCCCCCTTCGTCCCGGGGAACGCCCGCGGGCTGATGCCGTCCTCGGTGACCGCGTGGGGCGTGAAGTGACCGTCCCCGTCGACCCACTGGTCGAGGTCGTCCTCGTCGACGATCCGACCGCGTTCGACGTCGACCTCGTCCATGTCGAAGGTTTCGCGCGGGTAGGTCCGCTCGGTCACCGTCAGCGAGAGGTCGGTGAGGACGTACACCGGGATCTGGTACTTCTCCGCGAGGTTGAACGCCTCGACGGTCTTCCAGAAGGCGTCCGCGACCGACGTCGGCGCGAGGACGAACCGGTCGATATCGCCGTGGCTGCCGTACAGGGCCATGTTGAGGTCGCCCTGTTCCTGCTTCGTCGGCAGTCCGGTCGAGGGGCTGCCCCGCTGCACGTCGGCGATGACGAGCGGCGTCTCGGTCTGGGCCGCCAGGCCGAAGGTCTCGGACATCAGGTCGATGCCCGGGCCGGACGTGGCCGTCATCGCCCGGGCGCCGGCGCGGGCGGCGCCGAGCGTGACGTTCAACGCGGCGAGTTCGTCCTCGGACTGGACGACGTGGCCGCCGAACTGCTCGATCCGACCGGACAGGTACTCCATGATCTCCGAGGCCGGCGTGATCGGGTACCCGCCGAAGAACTTGCAGCCGGCCGCGATGGCACCCATGCCGACGGCCTCGTTGCCGTTCAGCAGGACGTAGTCGTTGTCGGTCGTCTCGAGTTCGAAACCGGTCTCGACCTCGTACTCCCCGGCGACGTACTCCTGGCCCTTGCGGGCTGCCTCCTGGTTGTTCTCGACGATCTTCGTGCCCTTTTCGGTGAACCGCTTCTCGAGGACTTCGTCGAGGGGGTCGATCGGGAAGTCGGTGAGTGCGCACGTGGCTCCCATCGCGACCACGTTGCGCATGATCGCGCCGCCCGCGTCGGCCGCCAGCGACTCCAGCGGGACGTCCACGCCGGTCGCGTCGCCGGGGATATCGGCGTCGCCGATGTCCTCGCCGTCGTAGATGATGACGCTCTCGTCGTGGAGTTCGTCGGCGTTCTCGTCGATCGCGCGCTGTGTCAGCGCAACCAGCATGTCGAGCCGGTCGACGACGCTGCCGACCTGGTCCGTCGACGTCCGGATCTTGTACGCGGTGTACCCGCCACGGATCCGGGACGCGTAGTCCTTCGACGTGAAGACGTGGCGCCCAGCCCGCGACAGTGCCTGGGCAAAGATCTTGCCAGTGGAGTCGATACCGTCGCCGGCAGCCCCACCGACTGCCCAGTTGAAGTCATCGGCCATTGTGTTCTGAAAGTCGGCTCCGACAGTGCAAAAGGTTTCTGAAACTCCCATGCGGCGGAAGGATAGAACGGAAGTATTTTCCGCGGCCAGGGACTACTTTGAGGGCATGGACGAGCACGCGGTCGTCGTCCGGGACGTCCGTTTCGTCGGCGATGACGCCGTCGCGCTCGCGCTCGAAACGCCGGACGGATTCGACGCGCTCCCCGGTCAGTTCGTTCGCGTGCTCGCGCGCGCCGGGAACGGGGCGGACGACGACGTCGCTCGGTACTATACGCTTTCTTCGTCGACCGTCGAGGACACGTTCGAAATCACGGTCGGGATCGATCCCGAGGGCGTCCTCTCGCCGTGGCTCGCCGACCGCGAACCGGGCGACACGGTCCGGATCGAAGGCCCGTTCGGCGACGTCTCGTACGACGACGAGGGCGACGTCCTGGTGCTGGCGGGCGGTCCCGGCGTGGGGCCGGCGCTGGGCATCGGGAAGCGCGCGCTCGATCGTGGCCACGCCGTCACGATCGTCTACCGGGACGAGTCCCCGATACACGAGGACCGCCTCGGGGCGCTCTCGGACGCGGGCGCGGACGTCCGCGTGCTCGGACCGGACGACGACCTCGAATCCGCGCTACAGGACGGCGTCGGGGCGGTCGAAACCTACGTCTTCGGGTTCCAGGATTTCGTCGACGCCGCCCGGACCGCGCTCGAGGCGGTCGACGTCGATCCGACGGACGTTCAGGTCGAGAGTTTCGGATAAGCTGCCGATCAGTGCTCGACGAACTCGATCAGGATCCCGCCGGTCGACTTGGGGTGCAGAAACGCGACTTCGTGCCCCCACGCGCCGGGGCGGGGCTCCTCGTCGATCAGTTCGACGCCGTGTTCGCGGGCGGTTTCGAGGGCGGCCTCGATGTCGTCGGTCGCCATCGCCAGGTGGTGAAGTCCGGGCCCGCTCCGGTCGAGGTAGCTCGCGATGGCGCCCTCGTCCTCCAGGGGTTCGATGACCTCGAAGTAGCCGTCACCGACGTCGAGGAAGGTGACGTCCATTCCGTCGAACTCCTCGTGGTGGGCGACCGGGGCGTCCAGCAATTCGGTGTACAGGTCGACGAGCGATTCGGCGTCGTCCGTGGCGATGCCGGCGTGGTCGAAGTGCATGTGCGAGGCTACGACGGAGGGATACAAATAGCCCTGCGGATCGCCGACGGCGGACCGGGGAACCGGGGCAGGAAATCAGTGAAACCCGGATTTCACCAACGGGAGTGGATTTATCCGTTCGTGACGTACTGGGAGCATGAAACGACGCACCCTTCTCGGAGCCGTCGCCGGTTCGCTCGGCGCGGCGACCCTGGCCGGCTGTCTCGGTGACGGTGGCGACGGAAGCGACGGCGGCGACGGCGGCGGTCCCGGAACGACGACCGAAACGCCGGAACCGAGGACGGAGCCGCCGACCACGACCCCGCCGAACGGCGACGGCTTCCGGTTCGAACCCGGGAGCGACGACCCCTTCGACCGCCTCGACCTCGGCGACCGGTCGACCGTGGTCTTCCCCGACAACAACCGTCCGCAGGACGTGAGGGTCTGGAACGCCGCCGAAGAGTCACGAGAGATGACCCTGGTCGTCGGTCGCGACGGCGAGACCGTTCTGGATCGAACCGTCACCTTCCCGGCAGACGGCTTCTTGACGCTGACCTTGCAGGTACCGGACGACTGGCAGGTCGTCCTTCGAGGTGACGGAGGGGTCCTGGAGACGATCCGGATCGCTCGCGAGTCGTTCGACTGCAACCATATCGATCACCTCGTCGGCGTCACCGCCGACTGGACGATCCACACGCAACTCCTGGCGACCGAGATCGCCTGCCATGGACCGTCCATCGCCGAGCGATCCTTCGTGACCGAGGAGGGCCACTGTGCCTCCGGAACCGAAAGCGCCGCCGCCATCGCCTTCGAGGGCGACTCCGTCGTCGTCGACGGGACGTTCGTCACGCCGACCCCCTGCTACGAACTGCGGCTGGCGACGGCCGCCTACGACGCCATTGACGACGCGCTGGAGGTCGTGATCGCCGCGACGGCCACGGGCGACACCTGCGTCCAGTGCATCGGCGCGGTGGACTACGAGGCGTCGGTGGGGTTCGAGCACGAACTCCCCGGCCAGGTCGTCGTGAAACACCGGAAGAACGGGAAATCGACCGTCGTGGCGACCGGCGAGCAGTAGTCGCGGTCGGTCCCGGATCTCGAGCGAGACGAAAACGGGTCGACCGGGGCTGACTGGGCCGACCGGCGATCCTCCCCTCGGCATGCCCCGCCGATGACAGCAGTATTTTGTTCCCGCCCCGCTCACCTCCGGGCATGGATCCAGCGGAGCTCCGGGCGGACGTCCCGGTCCTCGAACGGGTGAACTACATGAACACCGGGGCGGCCGGCCCGAGTCCCCGACGAGTGGTCGACGCGATGGAGGGGACGATCGAACACCACGAGTTCGAATCCCCGGCCGCGGAAGGGATGTACGAGGCGGCCTTCGGTGGCCTCGACGACGTCCGGAAGGACGTGGCCGACCACCTGAACGCCGACCCCGAGGAGATCGCCCTCACGACGAACACGGCCGACGGCATCGGTCGCGTGGCCGCCGCCATGGACTGGTCGAGCGACGACGTCGTCGTCAGGACCGACATCGAACACCCTGCTGGGATCCTCCCCTGGCAGCGACTGCGCGACCGCTTCGGGGTCGAGGTCCGGGTCGTCAATACCCGACGGAACTACGTCGACCGGCGGGCGTTCGAGGCCGCCGTCGAGGACGCCACCCTGGTCGCGTTCAGTTCGCTGTGCTGGACGACCGGCGCGCGCCTCGACGTCGAGGACCTGGTCGACATCGCGCACGACGCCGGGGCGCGAGTGATCGTCGACGCGGTCCAGTCCGTCGGGCAGCACCCGGTCGACGTGAAGGAGTGGGGCGCCGACGCCGTCGCCGCGGCCGGACACAAGTGGTTGCTCGGCCCGTGGGGCGCGGGCTTCCTGTACGTGGACCGCGAGTTCGCCGCTGAACTCCACCCGGCCCAGGTCGGCTACAGGGGGGTCGAGGACAGTCACGCCGACCCGTACGAACTCAAGCCGGGCGCCCAACGGTTCGAGATCGGGACGGACACGCCCGCCCCGCACGCCGGGCTCCAGGAAGCCATCGCGACCATCGAGGACGTCGGGTTCGACGCCATCACGTCCCGCGTCTCTCGCCTGACCGACCGCCTCAAGGACGGCGTCGGCGAGGACCGACTCGTCTCGCCGCCGGTCTACGAGTCGGGGCTGGTGTCGTTCCACGTCGACGACCCGGAAGAAACCGTCGAGCGCCTCCAGGGGGAGGGGATCCGCATCCGCTCGCTCCCGGACGGCGAGACCGTCCGGGCGTCCCTGCACGTCTTCAACACCGAGGACGACGTGGACGAACTGCTGGGCGCCCTCGGATGAACCTGGATCCTCGAGGAGGCGACTGAAACGCGATTTTCACCCTGACGAGGGGTTTTGTCCCCGGCGATCCGACTGTCGGGTATGCGACGACGCACGCTCCTGCGCTCGCTCGGGGCGGCCGGTCTGGGTGCCGCCCTTGCAGGCTGTCTTTCTGGCGGCAGTCCGGGCGGCGACGGAGACACGACTGTCCCGTCCGATCCCACCACCAGCCCGACGCCGACCGACCGCCACACCGACACCCGGCCTGTAGACGAGCGAACGACCGGCGACGGAACGACGTCGCCGTCCCGCGAGGACGGGACGTCCACGCCGGGCCAGACAGACGACTCGCCCTGGGACCCGGCGGCCCAGAAGCCGTTCGAGATCGTCGAGGTCGGCTCCCGGGACGCCGTGTCCTTCCCCGACAACAACCGGTCACACGAGATCGGCGTCCTGAACGAACTCGACAGGAATCGAGAGATCCACGTCTCGATCGCCGTCGGAGCGGGGACCGAGGAACTCGACCTGAGTCGGACGTTCACTTTCCCCGCTGGCGGGTGGGTGCTCTTCCGGCTGAACGTGCCGAGCCAGTACGATATCAGGTTCCGAGCGTCCGGGACGACCCTCGGGTCGGTCACCATCGGGCGCAAGTGGTTCGACTGTAACGGCTCCCGATCGCGGTTCGGACTGACCGCCGAGGGCGTCACCGACTACGAGGAGCGAACGACGCTGCTGGCCTGTCCCGACCCGGAGGTCGCCGGCACCGAACTGACGGTAACCGATCGGGGCTGTGCATCGAAAGAGGCCTCGGGCGCGACGGTGTCCTTCGGCGACGAGGTGGTGACGGTCGACGGGAGCATCGTGACCGCGACGCCCTGCCGGGAGCTCTCGATCGAGGAGGCCACCTACGACGGGGATGGCGATCGGCTGACCGTCGCCGTGGAAGCGTCCCCGAGCGACGGCGTCTGTCAGCAGTGCGTCGGCGCCCTCACCTACGAGGCAACGGTCGCCTTCGAGCACGATTTCCCGACGACGGTCGTCGTCGAACACCACAGCCGTGGTCGAAAGACGACGGTCGCGACGGCGACGCGGGGTGAAAGCGCGTAGCTGTTCCGAACGTCCGGGGCGACGTCCGAACGGGACCGGAGTCGAGCCCGGATGGGTTTCGCCGTCATCCGTGTCGGCAACGACCAGTCGATTTGGAAACGAATCATCCGCGGGAAGGTCGTCCACGAACTTAACCGGCTTCGTCGGTAACGGGAGGCATGGCCTTTCGGACGACCCTGGGTTGGTCACTCCTGACGTCGGGCGTCGTGACGCTCGTCCTCGCTGCCCTTCCAGGGAACGACACGTTGTGGGGAATCGGCCTCTGCGTGCTTGGGATCGCGG
>JBLGCL010000014.1:0-26659 GCA_047617305.1 Natronomonas sp. | reverse complement strand
GCGGACGTTCTACGCCGAGCACCTGGACCTGCCGGTCCGCGAGGCGACCGGCTCCTCGATCACGTTCGCGGCCGGCGACGTCGACGTCGTGGTTCGCCGCCCGACGGACGTCCCCCGCGGGGGCGTCCACACGCACTACGCGTTCTCGATCCCCAAGGGGGAGTACGATGACTGGTGGGACCGGCTCGACGATCGTTTCGACCTTGAGGAGCACCGCTTCGGGAGCGTCCGCTCGCTGTACCTGTACGACCCGGACGGTCACTGCGTCGAACTCGGCCAGCGCGACGTGGCGGGCCCGGGGATCGACGGGATCTTCGAGATCGTCCTCGAGGTGGCCGACCTCGAACGCGCCACGGCGTTCTACCGCGACCTCGGCTTTTCGGTGATGGACCGCGGGGACGATCGGCGACGCGTCCGGCTGAGCGGCCCGGTGGCCCTCGAGCTCTGGGAACCGCAAGTCGGGCTTGCGAACGCCCGCGGGGGAGTCCACGTCGACGTCGGGTTCACGACGTCCGATCCCGACGCCGCGGTCGACGCGGTCGCCGAACGCGTTCAGTCGGTCGAGTCGGTCGACGGCGGGCGTCGGTTCCGCGACCCGGACGGGCACGTCGTGACGCTCCGGGGGCCGGAGTCGTAGGGACCGCGGCAGGGGACCGGCCGCCTCACAGGCGATCGGTGTCGATGGTCACGCCGACCGGCGCGATGATCAGAAAGCCACGGAAGTGGACGAGTTCGCCGCCCTGGTCCTTGAGGTCCCGGGCGAACCCGGCGGCCAGTTCGTTCACGTCGCCGTCGACGTTGAGGACGAGCACGTGTTCCTCCTCGATCACGGCGTCGATCCACTCCTCGTCGGGCGTGGTGCCGTCGAGGACGCCCAGTTCGATCCGGACGGCGTCGTCGTCCCCTTCCTCGTCGAGATGGTCCTCGACCGCCCGGAGATCCAGATCGAAGTCACCCATATACCGCCCGTCGGTGCGTGCCGAGAAAAATCCTCGCCCGTCGGCCGAGCCTGGAACGTCAGGTTCTTGGTCCGAACCGCGAAAGCGACCAACGAGCGCGGGTAGCCAAGCACGGCCAACGGCGCAGCGCTTAGGACGCTGTCCCGTAGGGGTCCGCCGGTTCGAATCCGGTCCCGCGCACTGACTGAGTTTTCGAGCGGAACGAGAAAACGAAGGAGGGAGCAGGCCCGGTTTGAACCCTGGGAGTCGCAGCGCGAACGCAGTGAGCAACCGTCTCCCTCCGGTTCGAATCCGGTCCCGCGCACTGCTCCGCGAACGAATCCGTGAGCGACGAGATCGATTGCGACCGGTACGGGCTGACGGACGAGGAAGATCGTCAAGCGAACCGTCGCCGACTCGTCGGTCGAGCCGGGGGTTCGCTGCCGATCACCGAAATCAAAAGCGACCCGCCATATACTGGGCCAGACTTGAGGCTCGCCAAAGAGAGCGGGCGATTAATGGATTGTATGCCAAGCGACGCCCGGTTTTCTCCCACGTTCGCCCGCCGATTCGCCGCCGGAGTCGACCCTTCCCAACCCTTGATATTAGGGGGAAATATATTACGCCTGGAGCACCGACGTGCAGCCAATGACCGGCGGGATTCGTGCCGAAGTAAAAGTAAAAACTACAGAGGCGTGCCCGATAGCGGACGCGACGGCCGACCGGCGCAACGCGATTTCGGACGTCTCGCGGAACCTTTCCTCGGGGGACGGAACCGTCGTCGAAGAGTTCACGACCGACGCCGACGCGTCGGTCGAGGACGACCGGATGTACCCGGTATTCACGTACGATTCCCGGGCCACCTACCGGTTCGAGCGGGAGGGAAACCTCGACTGTCCGTGCCACCAGGTCGAACAACACGATATCCCGGTCGCCGAGACGACCATCGAGGACGGCTCGATCGTCATGGCGTTTCACGTCACGGACCTCGACGAACTGGAAACGGTGATCGACGACCTCCGGGACGACTACACGATCTCGATCGAACGGCTGGTGCAGGCCGGGGGCAGGGGCGACGGGGAGTCCGACGACCTGGTGTTCGTCGATCGGGGCGCCCTCACCGACCGACAGCTGCAGGTCCTGACGACCGCCCACGAGATGGGGTACTTCGAGTACTCGAAGGAGTCCAACGCCGGCGAAGTGGCCGCGGAACTGGGCATCTCGACCTCGACGTTCTCCGAGCACCTGGCCGCCGCCCAGCGGAAACTGTTCGGCGCCCTCGTCGAGGAGTGACCGAATCGGTCGACGCGTCACCGATAATCATTTCTAACGCCGAAATATGTGGGGCGGCCGCTTTTGCAGGAATCGACCGAATTTTCAATCGGCGTAGAGGAATGAAGGAGGAATCCGAATTCGTCTGCCCCGAATGTGGCGAACGGATCATCGTCAACGGGGGCGTGCGGGAGGCGCTCCTCGAGAACGGGTGCCTTCTCTGTGACGCCGAGTTGTCGTCAAGCGACTTCCGCCCGGTCTCCGGTCCGTCGCAGTGAACGAGCCCTCGACGACCGGGAACGGATCCCGGTCGCAGGCTGTTCAGAAAGAGGTCACTGAAAAGCGACGGCTATCCCCGGGTGCTCGATACCCGGGCGTCCGCCAGCCGGGAGTAGAGGATTCATAACGTTTAGGACACTGCCGGTCGTGGATCAGCGCGTCAACATGACCGACATCCTGATCGAAACCACCTCTGAGGAAGGCTTCGCGTCGCGAAGCATCGTCGGCGAGTTCGAACTCAAACTCGACGCCGACGGCGAGGAGGGCCCCCAGACAAACCCGACGCTGGTCGCGACGTACGCGGGGTGCTGGATCCCCGCGTTCCGCCTCGCCGCCCAGCAACGGGACGTCGAGGACCTGGGCCGGATCGAAATCGACGCCGAAGCCGACCTGGACGATGACGACGACCTCGAGGCGATCCGGTTCAAGATCAAGACGGAGGCGGACCTGGACGAGAAGAAGGAGGAGATCGTCGAGCGCGCCCACGAGATCTGCCACGTCGACGCGGCGCTTCGCGAGGACCTCCGGGCCGACGTGGTCGTCGAGGACGACGTCTTCTGAGGAGGGCCCACCCCTCGTGCTGGCGGGCACAGCCGTTTCGGGGCCGGAACGAAAGGCCGAAGTCGACCGACTCCGCCACCCCGGGACGGCGCTATGCGGAACGCTGAAGCCGCCGGACGGCGACGTTCAAGTATGACCGACTGGACGGACCACGTCGTCGGCGAGCGGATGGCGGTCGACAGCGAGTTCGCCGATCGCGTCGCCGCGTCCGAGTTCTCCAACCAGGAGTGGAGCCTGATCATGACCGCCGTCGAGTTCGAGATCGAGCAGCCGGACGACCCGGACCGGGCCCGGATCGTCGCGGACACGAGCAACCTCGACGCGATCATGCCGGAACTCGAGGACATCCGCACCCAGATGGGCGGGGCGCCGGGCGCGCCGGGGCAGGACGCGACCGGTCGATCGGGAGGCGGCGGCGGGCTCCTCGAAGGCATCAAGAACGCGCTGGGGTTCGACGGCGACGGGAACGGGCCGGACGGCGACGAGGAACGGAGGCGGGCGGCGGCCGAACTGGCCCAGGAATACGCGGCGGCCCTGCAAGAACACCTCGAGAACAAGGGCCGGTGGGACGAGGTCCGGACGATGGACGCGGGCGACTAGCCGTCCCCGGAGCGGTGGAGGGTGAGCCCCTCGGCCTCGTAGATGTTGATCAACTCCGTGATGAGGTCGTCGTACGGTTCGTCGTCGACGCGGAGCTGATCGAGGCGGTCGATGGTCTCCTCCTCGAGGTGGATCTCGGGCATCGTCCGGACATATGCCGGGGACGTACTTAATCATCCGGCCGTTTCGGCCGCTTTCTACCTCGGACGAGGCCCGTCCCCCGGCGGCCCTCGCTACTCCTCAAAACCCTCCTCGAACCGATGACGTTCTCGGAGAACGGAGGCGTACCAACCACGGGCGCCCGTGAGGGCAGACGTCGACGACGGAGAACCGGCGATCGGCGGGATTCTCGGATCCTGGGGACGCTCACCCTGGCTTTTGTTCGCTCGTGACGGAGATACCCCATGGTGAGCGCGACATGACTCCACAGCAACGCCCGGCGCGCGCGAGAGCGCCGTCCTCCCCTTCCGGAGGTGACCGGCGATGACCAACTTCGGGGTTCCCGCGACCGACCCGGTCCTGTCCCGACCGTGGTCGAAGTACCAGCCACGCCCCGCCACGATCGTCGAGGACCGACCGATCGCCGAGGGGACGTCGCTCGTCTCCGTGACCCTCGACACGGACGCCGACTTCGACCACGACCCCGGACAGTACGTGCAGGTGGTCGTCCCGGGCGTCGGGGAAGCCCCCGTCGCCATCGCGTCCCCGCCGGAGACGTCCGGGCCCGACGAACTGATCGTCCGTGACGTGGGGAGCGTCACGCGAGCGGTCCGTGACCTCGGCGAGGGCGGCGAGGTCGGCCTCCGCGGCCCCTTCGGCAACGGGTTCGACGCCGACCGCCTGGCGGAGACGGACCTCGCGTTCGTGGCGACCGACGACCGCCTGGCGTCCCTCCGGCCGATGATCGAACGCGCCGTCGACAACCCGGCCGATTACGGACACGTGACGCTCTGTTACGGCGCCTCGACCCCGGACGCCATGATCTACGGGGAGCGACTCGGGGAGTGGTCGAGGGCGGAGCACGTGACCGTGCGGACGACGGTCGAATCCCCGGAGGGAACCGACTGGGACGGCGCCGTCGGTCCGATCGAGGGCGTCGTTTCCGAAGTGACGTTCGATCCCCGCCGGACGAACGCACTCGTCGCCGGCGACCAGGGGACCCTCTCGCCCGTGCTCGAGGTCCTCTCGGAAAAGCGACTCCCGGACGATCGCATCCTGCTCACGCTGGAGGCTCGGATGCGGTGTGGCGTCGGAGCGTGCGGAACCTGTCGGTTCGACGGGGTTTCCGTCTGCCGGAACGGCCCGGTGTTCGATTACGGGACCGTCAAGCCCCGCGTTGACGCGCTGTAGGGGGCCGAAACCGGTTCACCGCGACGATCCGGTCGCCCGGGATGGCAACACGTAGCGTGGTATCTGGGCACAGTATTCTCAGAATCTGGGGATGTCCACTTTTCCTTTTAGAATTACACGCGTATCAAGCACTGGGACAGGGATCATGAAGATAATCGAACGCTCGACATTCCGGAACTTTGTCGACGATCTAATATCGAACGACGAACGGGACGTTGTCGGCGTCACGCAGGAAGGGGGCCAGTACCTCTTCGACGAACTCGAGGACTCGTCGGAACTGGCCCTCGAATACGACCTGACGACGCTGCCACCGAAGAAGTACTTCCTTCCGCCCCGGGAGACCCTCCTCGAATACGAACGCTCCGGCGAGGACTACGAGATGGACTCGGTCCTCGAGATCGAGCCCCGGATCGTCATCGGGGTGCATCCGTGGGACCTCGAGGCCATCGAGCAGATGGACAAGATCTTCATCGAGGAACACGACGACGAGTACTACGAGCGGCGGCGGGAACAGTGCGTCATCATCGGGACGACCCCGCAGAACGTGGCCGACGAGACGTTCGCCGGCGACATGAAGACCGCGACGAAGGACACCGCGTACGACCTCCTGCTAACCGAACTCGACGACAAGATCGCGGTCGAGATCGGGAGCCGAAAGGGCAGCGAGATGATCGAGAACGTTCCCTCGCGGAACGCGACCTTCGAGGAGGTCGAGGCCGTGGCGGCCGAGAAGGAGGCCGTGACGGAGGACGCGACGCGCGGACTCGAAGTGCCCAAGGAGGCGCTCCCCACGCTGCTTTCGGCCGGCTACGACGAGATCGAGTTCTGGGCCGATCACGCCGAGCAGTGTACCTCCTGTTGTAGCTGCAACGTCGTCTGCCCGACCTGCTATTGTTTCGACATCGAGGACGTCAACGAGGTCGGCGCCGAGAGAGGCCAGCGCCAGCGCCGGTGGGACGGCTGCAACCTCAAGGACTTCGCGGCCGTCGCCCAGGGCGAGAACTTCCGCAAGGAACGGGGCAAGCGGTACCGTCACCGCTTCCACCGCAAGGGCGACTACGTCTACGAGCGCTTCGGGGACATCGCCTGCGTCGGCTGTGGTCGGTGCGGGAAGCACTGTCTGCCCGGGATTGCCGACCCGCTGGCGGTCTACAACGACCTGAGGGACCACCTCGAGGACAAGGGGGAACTGCCGGGTGGGGACGCGAGTCCAACGGTATCCTCGGAGGTGACCTCCGATGACTGAGATGGGCGGTTACGGTGGCAGCGCCCAGGTGCCGATGCAACAGCGTCTGGCGATGGAACCGGAACCGGCGACGATCACGGACATCCGCCGGTACACCGAGCAGGATGCGCTCTTCGAGATCGCCCTGGAGGAACGCGACGAACTCGGTCACGGCCCTGGCGAGTTCGTCCAGGTGTTCGTTCCGGGGATCGGCGAGGCACCCATCTCGGTGGCGTCGGCCCCCGAGGAGGGCGACACCTTCGATCTGGTCATTCGCGAGGTCGGCAACGTCACCGGCGCGATCCACGACATGGAGCCGGGGGACTCGCTCGGGATCCGCGGCCCGTACGGACAGGGCTGGGGCCCGGAGCGACTGAAGGGCCAGGACCTCGTGTTCGTCGCCGGCGGGATCGGCCTGCCGCCGACGCGGTCGATGATCGAGAAGGCGCTTCACAACCGCGAGGACTACGGGGACATCACGATCCTCTACGGCACCACGAGCCCCAACGACATCCTCCACACGGAGGACATCGAGCGGTGGCGGGAGCGCGACGACCTCGAGTTCCGGATGACCGTCGACGAGGTTCCGGACGGCGTCGAGTGGGACGGCAACGTCGGCGTGATCACCACGATCATCCCGCCGGTCGACATCGATCCCGAGACCACGACCGCGATGATCTGTGGGCCGCCGGTCATGTACCAGTTCGTGCTCGAGGAACTCGAGAAGAAGAACCTCCCGGAGGAGAACATCCTCGTGTCCCTCGAACGCCGGATGCGCTGTGCCGTCGGCCTCTGCGGGCACTGCCAGATGAACGACCTGTACGTCTGCAAGGACGGACCGGTTTTCGAGTATCCGACCGTCAAGAAGCGAGGTGAGGCGCTATGAACGGAGTCGAGTCCGACAAACCGCGCGTCGCGTTCTTCGACTTCACCGGCTGTGAGGGCTGTCAGCTCGAGGTCGTCAACCTCGAAGAACAACTCCTCGACCTGGTCGAGGTCGTCGAGATCGTCAACTTCCGCGAGGCCACCTCGCGCCGCGAGGACGACTACGACATCGCCTTCGTCGAGGGGTCCGCCGTCCGCGATCACGACGCCGAACGCCTCGAGGAGATCCGCGAGGAAGCCGACACCGTGGTCACGATCGGCTCCTGTTCGTCCTTTGCGGGCATCAACGCCCTGCGCAACGACCGGGACGTCGAGGACGTGAAACGCGAGGTCTACGGCGACGAAATCGGACAGTTCGACGACGTCTGGGAGGAAGCCGAGCCGGCCGAGGCCGTCATCGACGTCGACCACAGCGTCCCCGGCTGTCCGATCGACAGGCAGGAGTTCGTCCAGGTGGTCAACGCGCTGGTCCAGGGGATCGAGCCGCGCATCCCCACCTACCCGGTCTGCATCGAGTGCAAGATGAACGAGAACCACTGCGCCTTCGAGCGCGGCGAGGTCTGTCTGGGACCCGTCACCCGTGGCGGCTGTAACGCGGTCTGCGTCTCCAACGGCCTGAAGTGCTGGGGCTGTCGCGGCCTGGTCCCGGACGCCAACAAGGACGCTCACGAGGAGGTCCTCGAGGAGTACGGCCTCTCGGCCGACGAGATCATCAAGGAGTTCGACCTCTTCACCAAGTGGCAGTACGAACAGCTCGAACGCGAGGACGCCGAACCCGAGGAGGTGGTACAATGAGCAAGGAACAGCAACTTGACGTCGACGTGGACGTGGAGTATCTTACCCGCGTCGAGGGACACGGCAACATCGTCGTGAACGCCGAGGACGGCGAACTCGAGACCTGCGAGTGGCGGGTCGTCGAGTCGCCGCGGTTCTTCGAGTCGATGGTCAAGGACCGGTCCTGGGACGAGGTGGCCATGGTCACCTCGCGGATCTGCGGCATCTGTTCGATCAGCCACTCGCTGGCGTCGCTGAAGGCGACCGAGGATGCCCTCGACATCTTCGTCTCCACGCAGGACCGCCAGCTGCGCAAGCTGGCGCTCTACGGCGAGATCATCCAGAGCCACGTCCTGCACGTCGGCTACCTGGCGCTGCCGGATCTCGTGGACTCGAAGTCCGTCATCCCGATGGCGGAATCGCACCCGGACGACGTGGAGACGGTGGTCAAACTCCACCGCCTGGGCAACGAGATGACCGAACTGTTCGCCGGTCGCGACGTCCACGCCACGACGTTCGTCCCCGGCGGGTTCTCACAGATCCCGGACGAGGAGGAACTCGAGAACCTCCGGGAGCGACTGGCGAACGTCGACGACGACCTGAACGACGTCGTCGACCTCCTGGTCGACCTGGCCCCCGAACTCCCCGCCTTCGAGCGCGAGACCGAGTACGTCTCGCTCACCCACGAGGACGAGTACGCCTTCTACGACGGCGTGATCCAGTCCACGGACACCGGCCGGATGGCCGTCGAGGACTACCGCGACCTCACCAACGAGTACGTCGTCCCGCAGTCGACGGCCAAGTACACGAAGCACGCCCGCGACGGCTACATGGTCGGTTCGCTGGCCCGCTTCAACAACAACTACGATCAGCTCTCCGACCGCGCGAAGGCGGTCGCGGAGGCGTTCGACCTGTCCCCCCAGGAGACCAACCCCTACCTGAACACCGTCGCGCAGGTCGTCGAGACCGCACACCTCGTCGACGCCTCGATCGAACTCCTCGACGAGATCCTCGACCGCGGCCTCGACGAGCAGCCCCCCCACCACAAGCCGGACGTCGAGATCTCGGGCGGTCGGGGCGTCGGCGCCGTCGACGTTCCCCGCGGGATCCTCTTCCACGAGTACGAGTACGACGAGAACGGCGAGTGCGTCGACGCGAACTGCGTCATCCCGACGAACCAGAACCACGGCAACATCCAGCAGGACATGGAGAAGCTGGTGCCGGAGGTCGCCCCGCGGAAATCCGACGCCGACGTCGAGAAGGACCTCGAGATGCTGGTCCGGGCGTACGACCCCTGCATCTCCTGTTCGACGCACTACCTCGACGTCGAGTTCGTGAACGAGTGAGGCCGAACGATGCTCGGCGTCGTCGCCCTCGGGAACCCGCTCCGCCGTGACGACGGGCTTGGGGTGCGACTCCTCGAGGCCCTCCCCGAGCGGGACCTCCCCGACGACGTCGAACTGTACGACGCCGGCACCGGCGGGATGCGGGTCATCCACAAGCTGGCCGACGTGGACGACGCGATCCTGATCGACGTCGTCCGCTTCGGGGGCGAACCGGGCGAGTTCGTCTGGTTTTCGCCCGATGAGGTCGAGTCGGTCCGCGAGGAAGGGGGGTCGCACGACCCGAACCTCTTCGAGGCGATCGAACTCTCCCGCCGCCTCGACGAGGCGCCCGACCGGATCCACTGTCTCGGCGTGCAACCCGAAGACCTCTCGGTCGGCGAGGGGCTCTCCGACCCGGTCGAGGCGGCGATTCCTGGGCTCCTCGAATCGATCGAGGCGAAGATCGAGTCACTCGCCGCGTGAGGGCCGGGGTGGTTCCCGCCCGGTCCGCCCCGTCGGACGAGAATCGCGACCGACCCTTTAGGTGGGGTGGCGCACAACGGATGAGCATGTACCGTGCCAGCGAGGGAATCGAGAACGAGGAGTGGCTGGGGGAGCTCGAGACCGTCGCCGATCGCCTGGACCTGGATGCGGAGGCGCGGTCGGCGGCACGGGAACTGTTCCTCTCGAGCGTCCCGGAGCAGGAGCGGTCGAAACGGTCGGCCCTGGCGGCCAGCGTCTACGCGGGATCGCTCGTGGCCGGCGACCGGCGGTCGCAGACGGCCGTCGCCGACGCCGCGGACGTCTCGCGGCTCTCGATTCAGAAGCGATGGAAGGACCTGCTGGCAGGGGCCGGTCTCGAACCGCCGACCTGGTGATCAGAGCGACTCGGGTTCGCCGGCGCGTTCGCGCCGTTCGCGTTCGGGCGTGAGCTGGCCGTGTTCGTCGATCTCGCCGGCGGCCATCCTTGTGCTCGAAATGATGTTCCCGTCGTCCGCACGGACGTGTGGAACGACCTCCACCTGGACGGGGTCGAGGCCCCGTTCGACACGAACCTCGTTGACCTTTCTGGCACCGCCGACGGTTTCCGGGGAGACGACGAGGTAACGAAACTCGGGTTCGGTCGCGATCCCCGTCGGTTCCTCGAGCGGTCGAACGGCGAACGTCCGATCGTAACGCTCGGCGAGGGGCTGCAGGTCCGTTTCGAGGTCGGCCCGCCGTTCGTCCCAGGGCCTGACGTACCGATCGACGGCGCGCGTCTTCGGCGCGAGGTCGTCGCTGGTGAGGCCGACGGTGACGTCGCCGAGTTGGAAGGCTCGCTCGAACAGCGCGCGGTGACCGTCGTGTATCGGATCGAAGGTCCCGCCCAGCGCCACGTCCATACTGGAACCGTCTGGTGCCCGCCGTAAAAAGGAGTCGAAATCCGGGAGGCGACGGGGGAACTCGGGAGGCGACGGGGGATCCTCGGGCAGGTCCCTCCCGGGGGTGACGTTTCCGGGCAGGCGAGGACGAAACCTGGGGACCGAGGTCCCCGGACCCGGGGCCCTCAGGTCGACTCGTCGTCCCCGTCGACGGCCTCCGCCGACTCGCCGTCGGTCGACTCGTCGGCGCCGGGTTCGTCCACCGTGATCGTCACGGGCTGGGACTCCTCGGACGGTTCGTCCGCCTCGTGGCCCAGGTACTCCTCGAGGTTGAAGACCGCGTTGAGTTCCGCCTGGACGTCCGAGACTTTCGAACTGACGAAGTCGCTCGGCGGAATCGCCGTGTACTGGTAGGGATTGTTGCCGGCACCGCTGCTCTCCCGCTTCTCGCGGTTGACGACCTCCTCCTCGTGCAACGACGCCAGCGCCTCGCGGACGGTGCTCGGATAGAGGCCCGTCCCCTTCGCCACCTCCTCGCTGGTACTGGCGGGATGCTGGTGGAGGTAAATGTAGATCTTGGCTCGCGTTTCGGTGTCCAGCAGCCAGGAAAGCAGGTCGATGACGCGGCGGTCGAACTCCTCGACCGCTCGGTCGGCGCTCTGTTCGAGGCGTTCGCGGGACGTCGTCTCGTCCTCGTCGATCTCGTCGTCCGCATCGGGCTGATCGCCAGACATATGTCCCTTCTAGTAGGACAAAAGGAAGTCCAGGGTAAAAGCCTTGCCCGGCGGAACGCGCCGCGATCGACCGTGGACTACTTGCGGGGCCCGAGGAGCAGGTCGTCGCAGAGACCGTCGATCCCGCTCGTCCGGAGGGCCCGTCGCTGCCGCTCGGCGCCGCTTTCCGCCGCGTAGATCTCACAGATGCCCCTGACGCCGAGACGGTCGCACTCCCGCTGGATGATCGTCCCCAGATCGACGGTCCCGTCGCCGGAGCGATCGATGAACTCCGCCTCGTGTCCGTACCGCAGCGCTCGCCACTTGTTCTCGTCGAGCAGTTCCCGGCGGTGGCGTTCGCCGGTTTCGCCGTCCTCGTAGCGCTCGGCGAGGTCGATCACGAGCGCGTGGACGTACTCGACGAAGGCGTAGATCCGGTCGGGGTCCGCCTGGGCGTCCGGGGCCCGGACCTCGACCGTCCCGTGACCCGTGTGGGGTCGGACGTCATACCAGAGTTCGCCCCGGTCGTTGATCGACCCGGTCTCGATCATTTGCTGCTCGAACGTGTAATAGTCCTCGAAGTCGTCGAAGGCGGTCGGCATCCCCGTGTTCGGGAGCCCCTCGAAGATCTTCGCCCGGGCGGATTGGAGGCCGGTGTCGAAGCCGTTCCAGTACGGCGAGTTCACCGAGAGCGCGAGGATGACCGGCACGTACCACCGGAGTTCGTTGGCCACCCAGACGGCCTTGTCGGGGTCGTCGACGCCGACGTGCACGTGCATCCCCGCGGTCGTGTTCCGGTGTTGGGGGTACTGGATCCGGTCGAGTTGGGCCCGGTATCGGGGTTTCTGGGCGTGGTCGAGTTCCCGCCACCGCGCCGCCGGATGGAGCCCGGCGGCCGCGAGCCCGTAGCCGTGGGCCGCGGCGTACTCGACGAACTCGTCGCGGACGCGCTGGAGGACCTCGCGTGCGTCGCCGAGGCGTTCGATCATCGGGGTCTGGACCTCGAGGACGCACTTGAACAGCTCGTGATCGATCCGTCCCTCGAGCAGGTCGGGGGGATCGCCGTCGTAGACGAGGTCGTCGGAGCCGGCCGTCGGCCGGCCGTCACCGTCGACGGAGTAGAACTCCTCCTCGATGCCGAGCGTCCCCATGTGCGCGAAGACGTCGGCGGGTCCCTCCTCTTGCATCGGCCACGGCTTCGAGGGGGTACGGTAAATAGCGTACGGAGTCGGAAGCTCAGCGTGGGCGAGCGATCACGCCAAGGTGGTCGTCGTGGAGCGGGTCCAGTCGGGTGGTTTCGAGCACCTCGTACCCCGCCTCGAGGTCCGCGATGGCGTCGTCGAAGACCGCTCCGGGATCCGCGGTCACGTCCTCGCTGCGGGCCTTGATCGCGGCGATCAACCGTCCGTCGTCGGCCAGGAACTCGCGGTTGTGGAGGGCGACCGTCGCCTGGCCCCGGGTCGCGACGTCCTGGATGATCGCATCGACGCCCGACTCGACCACGTGGGCGTAGGTCTCCGGCCGACGGGCGTCGGCGAGGAGGGGAAACAGACGGTCCCTGGATTCGGCGACGTCGAGCAGGTCCCGCATCGGCCGGGGAGCGAACTCGACCGCGTAGGTCGGGCCGGCGAAGTCCGCCACGTGGCTGACCGTCGTCCCGCTCGCGGCCCCCAGGTACAGGACCGCGTCGCCCGCGGAGAGTCCGGTGTCGATCCCCCGTTCGAGCACGGCGGCAAGCTTCGATCGCCGGGCGTCCCACAGGCGCCAGCCGTCCACGACTGGCTCGCCGTACACCGGCTCGCCGCGGGTGGCGAGACGCTCCTCGTCGTCGAACTCGCGGCGTTCGACACCGTCGGGGAGATTCATTCGTCACCCCGCGAGCGAATCCGCGCGATGCGTTCCTCCAGTTCCGCGTCGAGTTCCGGCCGTCGATCCCCCGAGTAGTGGTCTATCCGGGCGGCGATAGTCAGCTTCCCGGCGAGCGCCCGGGCCGCGGACCCCCGGTGTTCGCGGTCGGTCCCGTGGACGTACTCGTGCGTGTAAATCACGCCGTGTTTCGGCGACGGCGCCCCGCCGCGAAGGTGGGCGAACAGGGCGTCCTCCGCGCCCAGTAGCTGTACGGTCCCGCTGGGGAGCTTCGCGAGGTCCTCGAGCCCGCCCGCCAGGGAGATCAGTCGCGCCGCCAGGACCGGCCCGGCCAGCGCCGAAAGGTTCGGCGCGACCGCCGGGGCCGACCGCTCGACGAACGCCCGGAGATCCGTCGCCTCGTCGTCCAGGTCGACCACCCGTTCGGCCAGGGCGACGACGCGCTCCTCCGGGGGGCTCGACGGTTCGCGGTCGGCCACCGCCCGCGCACCCTCGATACCCGTGTCGACGTCCTCGAACAGCGTTCCGGCCCACTCGACGACGCGCTCGGCCAGTTCGTTCGCCCTGGCCTCGCAGTCGTCCATGGCCTCGACCGCCTGCGCCAGTTGCCGGTCGTCGGCCCGTTCGCGTTGGGCGACGGCCGTCCTGGCCGTCGACACCGTCGCCTCGTGGAGTCGGTCGTAGTAGTCCCCCTCGTCGTCGGCGAACCCGGCCTCGACGGCGAGCGCCGGCCAGTCCGCGGGCGCTTCGGCCGACCCGTCCCGAATTCGCTCGATCGCGGCGTCGCGATCCGACGGATCCAGGTCGACGAACCACCCCTCGCTGTCTGGCATACCTCCCCGTTCCCGGGGCGGGAGCAAAAACGTCGTGGTCCCGTCCGAGGGGTCCTGACCCCGGCGATTGGCCGCCGCCGACTCCCGAAACCGGATCCGCGCGTGCGGGGGCTCCTCCGGTCGTGTTTCGCGTCCGTCGGCGCGGCAACGTTGAAGGTCCTTATACAGTAATACCACGTCGACCACAAATGTTAACACGGCACACTCCGATGCCCGGATAGCGACGAAACACGACCCCGACCATGAGCAAGTCAGCAGACCAACCGACGCCAACGACGCGCGTTAGCAACCGATTCAAATCGCTCAGACTCGCCGAGGACGACGTCGTGATCTACGACGCCGAGGCCGACGAGGGCTGGATTCAGTCGGACACCGTCTACGAACTTCCGCCGACCGATCGATAGGTCGATCGCCAGGACGTTCGATTTTCTCCAGGCGTTCCACAGCAGGGCACCCCTCGACGAGGCCCTGCCACGGCCCGCCTCAATCGCGGAACTCCGGCTCCCGGAAGGCAGTCGGGAACAGCCGCCGGAGGAGGTACCAGGCCGGGAAGTACGCCGAGAGCAACCCGAGCGCCGCGAGCGACCAGACCACCTCGGTCGAGCCGAGCCCAACCATCGCGACCGCTAGGGCGACGAACGCCACGATCGCGAGGACCGGGCCGCCGGGCGCCCGGTAGGCCGGTTCGAGGTCGGTCCGGTAGTACCGGAGCCCGAGGAACGAGAGGACGTTGATGCCGTACGGCAGGCCAGTCCCGACGATGGCGGCCACGACGAGGAGTTCGTAGAAGTACCGCGGGAACAGCGCGAGTCCGGCCGCGACGACGGCGACGGCAAGCAGCCCGACCCAGGGGACCTGGAACCGCGAGTGGACGGCGGCGAAGGGCTTCGGTAGCACGCCCTGACGTCCCAGCGCGAGGAGAACCCGTCCGGCACTCATCGTGCCGACGAGCATCGTCGTGAAGATGGCGATCATCGCGGCGACTGGCAGGAGGAATCGGTGAAAGAGGTCGACACCGTACGTCTCGGCAGCCGTTCCGATCGGGGCCGCCTCGACGGCACTTTCCGGGACGAAATCGGCCGCCGGGATCGCGCCGTGGAGGGCGGCGACCACGGCGGTGTAGAGGATCGTCACGAAGGCGAGCGAGACGACGATCGCGCGGGGGATGGTCCGGCCCGGCTCCCGGACCTCCTCGGCGACCGACGGGATGACCGTCCAGGCACCGTAGGACGTGATCGCGATCTGGACGGCAGCGGCGAAGGGGCCGAGATCGACGGCGTCGAATCCCCGGAAGTGGGCGGGATCGGCCCGGGCGAGACCGAGAGCGACGAAGACCAGCAGAACGGTCAACAGCGCCGCCGAGAGGACGAGGTTGGCCCGACTCGTGACGGTCACCCCCAGCAGGTTCACCAGGAAGGCGAGGGCGACTCCGGTTACGGCTATCGGGACCGTATATTCACCGGCTCTCGGGACGACGATGGCGGCGTATTCGGCGATGGCCAGCGCCGACACGGTGATCCCGAAGACCCAGCCGAGGCTGTAGGAGATCCCCTCGAGATAGCTCGCGAACGCCCGGACGGTCGGGTTCGGGCCCAGCGCTTCGTAGGGGAACACGGCGGGACCGCCGGCCTCGGGGAACGCCAGCGAGAGTTCGGCATAGGGAAGCGCGATCCCCAGCATGAGCAGGCCCGCCGCCAGCCACGCCAGGACGGCCGTCGACCCCACGAGTCGGCCGGTCGCCCCCGGGAAAACGAAGATCGCGGAACCGATCATCCCGCCGACGCTCAACAGGAGCAGATCGAACAAACCCAGTCGTCGTTCGAGTTCGCCGCCGTCCGTGCCGTCGTTCGTGTCCATCGATACCGATGTGAACCGAAGGTGGAGGGTGGTCGAACGTCGCGCTTCGATCCCGACTTGGTCTTCTCACCACTCGTTCAGGTGGGGTACTCTTGTGCGTTGTGGATTCGGTCCGGGTCCGACTCGTCACTCCGCCTCGTCGCCCGGTTCGGTCCCCTCGCGGACCGTTCCGCCCACGACCAGTGCCGCGCCGATGATGACGAGGTTCTTCACGATGTATTGCCCCTCGACGGTGAGGCCGTAGGGAAACTGCGTGAACACCACGTCCGGCAGCAGGACGACCGGAAGAAACGTCCCCGGCATCTGGAGAAACAGGAGGAGTATCCCGACGCGGATGAACGGCCGGTACAGCAGGCCGATGCCGATCAGTACCTCCCACACGCCCAGGACCGGGACGAACACGTCAGACGGGAAGAAGTAGACCGTCTCCGCGACGAGCTGGCCCGCGGGGCTGATCCCGATGATCTTCAGCGCCCCGAACCAGACGAACACGACGCCGATGCCGATCCGCATGATCGGCATTCCGAACCGGGCCATGGTCCCTGCAACCCGGCGGTCGATGTGGTCGAACTCGTCCATCCACCCTTCCAGCCGACCGAAACGCTCTGTATCGTTCATGGTATGCCCCGGATCCTGGGCGGTTTCCGGCGGGTGCGGTTCGACCTCGTCCCTCCGGAATGCCATCGTTCAATATGGGCCACACGTCAATCAACCTGCTGGACCGACGGACGCTCCCGGGATGGCGATGCAGCGGTGCGAACAGGGTGAGGAAAACGACGAGCGTCCCCGCCCCCGCCACCGCGCCTCAGACGTCGTCCGGGGTGTCGAAGTCGTGGAAGTGCTCGCCGCGTTCCTTGGTGAGGACGTTGAGGGCCGCCGCCGCACCGTCGCCCGCCGAGATGATCGCCTGCCACTCCTCGGCTCGCACCATCGCGCCGGTCGCGTAGGCGTTCTCGACGCTCGTCTCCATCGTTACGTCCACGTCGACAACGCCCTCGTCTGTGAACTCGCAGCCGAGGTCCTCCGCGAGGTCGCGGTCCGTCCCGGTCGCGAGGACCACGTACGTCGCCTCGTACTCGCCGTCGCCGGTCTCGACGACGAACCCGTCGCCCTCCCGCGCCACGGACGTCACTTCCTCGTCCTCGTGGAGTTCGGCCCCGTGGTCCGCGACGGCGTGCTCGCGGGCGCGGTCCAGGAAGTTCGAGCCGTCCATGCTACGGATCCCGAGGTAGTTGAACAGATGGGCGTTGTGGAGCCACGTCCCGTCGGTGTCGAAGACGGCCGTTTCGAGATCGTTCTTGGCGGTGAACAGTGCTGCACTCAGACCGGCGGGACCGCCGCCGACGACGATGACTGTTGACATGATCTATCCTACATTTGTATCCTGGATAATAACCCTGGCGGTGGCGGAAGCTTCGGCGTGCAATCCTGACGGGCGGGACGGGGTTTTCTCGCACGGGAACGTCCTCGGACCTCTCGTCCGAGCCGGCGCCTTCCCCACTCGGAACGGAATGGGTTTATTTCCCTCAAACGAGAACATGGAGTTAGCCAATGTTAGCGTATCACGTCGCCTTCGTCGCGTTGCTCGTCGGCGTCGAGGCGTTCTTCACCGGCCTTGCCGTGCTGAACGTTCAATACGGCGAACGCGCCGTCGCCGAGTCGGCGACCTGGGTCGAGGAGGAACTGGGCGTCGAGGACACCGACCGACTCTCGTCGTATCACCGGTTGCGGACGGGGTTCGGACTGCTGACCGCGTGGATCGGACTCCCGATCCTGTTCCTCGTGCTGTATTCCGGACTGTTCGCCGACGCGGTGGCCCTCGTCGACGGGCTGGGGATGGGCGCGCTGATCGAGGGGGTGGTCTTCTTCGTGGGCGGCGCGGTCGTCCTCGCCGTCTACGACGTCCCGTTCGACCTGTTCGACGCGTTCGTGATCGAGGAGCTCTTCGACTTCAACGAACAGTCGGTCCGTCTGTGGCTCCGGGACACCCTCCTGAGTCTGGCCCTGAGCGTCGTCATCGTCGCCGCCGTCGCGACCGGGCTCCTCTGGATCGTCCTGAACGTCTCCCAGTGGTGGCTGGCCGGCGTCGGCCTCGTCGCGGTCCTCACGATCGTCATGAACGTCCTCCTGCCGCGGGTGATCATGCCCCTCTTCTACGACTTCGAGCGCCTCGACGCCGGCGAACTCCGCGAGGCCGTCGAGGACGTGTTCGACCGGGCGGGCTTCGAGTGCGAGCAGATCTACGAGATGAACGCCAGTTCGCGGTCCTCGAAGTCGAACGCCTTCTTCGCCGGGTTCGGCCGGACCAAGCGCGTCGTGCTGTTCGACACGCTGATCGAGTCCATGGAGATCCCGGAGATCCAGGCCGTCCTCGCCCACGAACTGGCCCACTGGAAGAAGGGCCACGTCTGGAAGCGGATCGGCAGCACGGTCCTGCAGGCAGCCGTCGTGCTGTTCGCCCTCCAGGTCCTCGTCTCGCCCGACTTCCTGGTCGACACGGCCTGGCTGTACGACATGTTCGGCGTCGCACGGACTCCATACGCGGGGCTCGTCCTGGCGACCTTCTGGGTGCAGCCGATCTACCGCCTGACGGCGCCGATCCGGCTCAAACTCTCGCTCGCCCACGAGCGCGAGGCCGACGCCTTCGCGGCCGAGGTGATGGGCGACCCCGAACCCCAGGCGTCGGCCCTGGCGAAACTGGCCGACGAGAACCTCGCGAACCCGTTCCCCCATCCCTGGTACGAGGCGTTCCATTACGACCACCCGCCGATCCCGGAGCGCATCCGCACACTCCGCGACCGGAACGGTGGAGGCGCCGGGAGTGTGGACGAGGCGGCCGGTACCGGGTCGTAGCCGACGGGACTCCGAACCAAGAGTTTTGCCGGATCGGCCAGGAGCGTTCGTAGACGGCCGATGGACAGACGCAAGATCCTCAAAACGATCTCCGGGGCGATCCCGGTCTCGCTGTCTCTGTCGGGATGCACTGGGGACGAAGGGGACGGAGTGGAGAAAGGAGTCGACGGGACGACGGACCCGCGGACGACGGCGTCGGAACCCCCGTCGACCCGGACGGCAGTCTCGACTTCTGTAAAGGGAAACGTCGACGGCGTACCGGTATACGTGTACCGCGTCGAGAACGATGACGACAGACGGGGCGCGATCGAGGCCCTCCTCGACCGGTTCGAGACCGACTTCTCCGGGCAGCGGGTTGCGGTCAAGGCGAACTTCAACAGCGCCGACCCGTTCCCCGCCTCGACGCATCCTGAGACCCTGGCGGCCCTCTTCGACGCGGTTCGCGACGGGGCCGACGTCGTCCTCGCGGAACGAAGCGGGATGGGCGACACCCGAACCGTGCTCGAGGAAACGGGAGTCCTCGACCTGGCCGACGCGAAGGGCGTCGACGTGGTGGTCCTGGACGACCTCGAAAGCGACCGGTGGCGCCGGGAGGATTCGTCGGACTCACACTGGCAGGACGGCTTTCTGTTCCCCGACGTCTTCGCCGACGCGGACGCCGTCGGCGTAGCCGTCCTCCGGGGCTACGACACGCGAACGGCCGTCGCGGAGGGGCCGGTCTTCGAACAGGAGCAGATCGCTCGGGCAGCGGCACTCGGACTCGGTGTCACGGGCCCCGAAGACGTGCGAGTCGTACCGGTCAACGAGGCGGCTGAAGACGTTGCTGCAGCCATCACGGAACGGATTCAGTCGTGACTCGCGAGGGGCGCCTTATTACCCGTCCGACGGGTTGGAAAATCGCCCGATTCGGGATCACTCGGCCTCGTAGCCGGCCAGTTCGACCTTCTGGATCAGGACGTCACGCTCGGCGTCGCCCTCGACGACGGCCACGTTCTCGTATCGGTCGGCGTCGGCATCCTCGACGTGGTCGACCATGTTCAGGGCGTGTTCGACGACTTCCTCGCATCCCTCGCACGTCATGCCGTTGACCGTCAGTTCGGTCGTCATGAACGACGGTTGGACGGGGGCGCTTAGAATGTTTGCGATCCGTGTCGATCGGTGACGTGGAGCCCGTTACGGGCCACGAGGCGGCCGACGGTCACCGACGGAGCGCGCCCAGCAACTCGTAGTCGTGATCCGGCGTGTAGCTCCGGAACAGGAGGCTGTTGGTCAGCACGGAGACGCTGGAGGAAGCCATCGCCGCGGCCGCCAGGACCGGCTGGAGCAGACCGAGCGACGCCAGCGGGATCATCACCGTGTTGTACCCGAGCGCCCAGAAGAGGTTCTGCTTGATCTTCTGGAGCGTCGCGTCGGAGATCCGGATCGCCTTGACGACGTCCAGCGGGTCGTCGCGCATCAGCGTCACGTCCCCCGCCTCGATGGCGACGTCGGTCCCGGACCCGATGGCCGTCCCGACGTACGCGACCGCCAGTGCCGGCGCGTCGTTGACGCCGTCCCCGACCATCATCGCCCGGCGGCCACCGTGGGACTGCTGGCCCCACGAGGATCGCGATCCTTCGGCTAGCTCACCGTCGGCCTGGATCGCTTCGACGGCGTCGGACTTGTCCTCGGGCAGGACCTCGGCGTGGACGTCGTCGGGATCAATGCCGACCCGCTCGGCGACCGCCTTCGCGGTCCGCTCGTTGTCGCCCGTGATCATCGTCACGTCCACGCCGCGTTCCTTCAGCGCGGCGACGGCGTCCCGGGCCGACTCCTTCACGGCGTCGGCGTTGGCGACGACGCCGGCGAGGGCCCCGTCGACGGCCACGAGCATGGCCGTCTTGCCCTCGCGTTCCAGGCGTTCCATCGTCTCCTCTGCCCGGGACGGGTCGACGCCCTCGTCGCGGAGCAGCTTGCGGTTCCCGACCAGCACCTCGCGGCCCTCGACCGTCGCCCGCACGCCGTGGCCGGGGACGTTCTCGAAGTCCTCCGGGTCGGAGACCTCGATCCCCCGTTCGCGGGCGCCCTCGACGATGGCCTCGGCGAGCGGGTGCTCGCTCGCGCTCTCGGCGCTCGCGGCGAAGCGGAGCAGGGCCGCCTCGTCGATGCGGTCCTCGGTAACGACGGTTTCTCCGGCACCGTCCGCGGCCGGGCCACCCTCCTCCGCCAGTTCGCCGCCGTCCGCGGCGACGCCGTCGGTCGGTTCGACGTCGGTCAACTCCATCCGGCCCTCGGTGAGCGTCCCGGTCTTGTCGAACACGACCGTGTCGACGTCCCGGACCCGCTCCAGGACGTCCCCGCCCTTGAACAGGACGCCGTTCCTGGCCCCGATCGTCGTCCCGACCATCGTCGCGGCCGGGGTGGCCAGGCCGAGGGCGCAGGGACACGCGATGAGCACGGCACTGGCGAAGACGACGACGGCGAACTCGAGGACGGAGATGGTTCCGCCCGCCACGGCCGGCCCGCCGGCGACCAGCCCCCACAGCGGGAGCGACTCGACGAACCCGGCAAGCGCCCCGGGGAACAGCGCCCAGACGCCGGCCCAGAACAGCGCGTTCACGATGACCGCCGGGACGAAGTAGGCGCTGATCCGGTCGGCCACGTTCTGGATCTCGGGCTGGCGCGACTGGGCCTCCTTGACCGTCCGGACGATCCCCTGGAGGGCGGTGTCCTCGCCGACTTTCGTGGCCTCGACGGTCAGGACGCCGTTCTCGTTGATGGTCGATCCGATCACCTCGTCGCCGGCGTCCTTCTCGACGGGCACGGACTCCCCAGTGACCATCGACTCGTCGACCGCGCTCTGGCCGTCGACGACGACCCCGTCGGTCGGGATCTTCTCGCCCGGCCGGACCTTCATCCGGTCGCCGACCTCGACGTCCTCGATCGGCACCTCGCGCTCGGTGCCGTCCTCCTCGACCAGGGTGGCGGTGTCGGCCTCCATCTCCAGGAGCTTCCGGAGCGCCTCGCTGGCCTGGCCCTTCGACCGGGCCTCGAGGTAGTTCCCGAGCGTGATGAACACGAGGATGAGCGCCGCCGTGTCGAAGTACAGCCCCTCGCTGGCGAGCAGGCCGAGGAGGACGACCAGCGAGTAGAAGTACGCGGTGGACGAGCCGAGCGCGATGAGCACGTCCATGTTCGCGGTCCGGTTCTTGACGATCGCCGTGTAGGAGTTCCGGTAGAACTCCCGTCCCAGGAAGTACTGGACGGGCGTCGCGAGGGCGAACTCCACCCACCCGAGCTTCACGCCGAAGACCGTCTCGGGGACGACCTCCCCGCCGAGGAGGAACTTGTCGGCGATGAAGAACAGCATCGGGGCCGACAGGATCGCGCCGAACAGGGTCAGCCGGAGCTGCTTCCGGATCTCCTCGTTCCTGGCGGCGTCGCGCCTCGCCTCCACGTCGTCGCCGTCCTCGCCGGACTCGCCGTCGCGAACCGGCGAGTACCCGGCGGATTCGACGGCGTCGTACAGGTCCGATCGAGAGACTGCACCCGGGACGTACTCGACCTGGGCCTCGTCGGTCGCGAAGTTCACCTCGGCGTCGACCACGCCAGGCGTTCCGTCGAGGGCGTCCTGAACCGCCTCGGAACAGTTCGCGCACGACATGTCCGTCACCGCGATCGTGATCGTCTCGCTCTGCGGCGCGTACCCGGACTCGGAGACTGCCGCGAAGATATCCCCCAGACCGACCCGGTCGGGATCGTAGGTCACCGACGCGTCGTCCGTCGCGAAGTTCACGCTCGCCTCCTCGACGCCGTCCAGCGCCTCGACCGAACTACTCACCGTCGACGAACAGTTCGCGCAACTCATCCCGCCCACGTCGAATCGTACCGTCCGTGTCATGGCAGTCACGTGGGTTACTCTAAGGGAAGGAGGTTCATTGCGGTTGTGCTTAATCAACCAAGAGAAACGGCGGAATCGAACTTAGAATATTAAGTCAGTCGGCGGAATCGGCCAACTCCTGATACTGTTCCTCGAAGTTGGCCCGGCAGGACTCGCAGCAGAAGTGGTACAGTTCGTCGTCGATGCGGGCCGACTCGCCCTCGCTGGTGACCCGGTTGCCACACTCGTCGCACGTCAGGGCCAGGCTCGCGTCGCTGATGTGCGGGCTCCAGATGCTGTCGGTGATCAGTCGGACCTCATACTCGACGACGTCGTCCATGTCGAGGGCGCCGTTGAGCAGCGGTTCGATGGCGACGTCCTCCAGGACGGCCTTCACGAGGACGTGCGAGTCGGCGGTCACGAAGACGTGTTCGACCGACTCGAGGGTCGCGAGGCGTTTTTTCACCTCGCCGTTGGTCCCCGGGTCCAGCGTCAGGTCGATGAGGACCGTGACGCCGTCGTCGAGCATCGAACGATCGACGTCGAGCGTGAACCGGTTGATCACACCCAGTTCCCGGAGGCGTTCGATCCGGTCGGAGACCGTCGGCGGTGAGACGGCGACCTTGTCCGCGATTTCGCTATACGGGCGGCGTCCGTCCTCGATGAGGAGGCGGAGGATGTTGAGGTCGGTTTCGTCTAGCTCGCGCATATTGATTCGTAAGGAGAAGCCCGTTTAAAACAACTTTCGACATCTTCACGCCTAAAGGAATTGGTCCGAATAACCAACAGTGAACGGCGCAGTCCGGGAGCGCCGCCACGCCCCGGCGAACATCGATCAGGGCTTCCGTCCGCCAGTATATTCACCGTGTGATAGGTCGGCTCGAACTCTCGAGCATTGATAGGCGTGCAGACTCAAGTGGACACGATGGGCGACCGGACTGTCGTTGACGTCCTCGACCTCTCGGGGGGCTCGTTCGTCGTGCAATCGCCGCTGGTCGGGACGCGTTACGCCATCCGGACGGCGGCGGGCGAGACGTTGCTGGAGGCCAAGCGGCTGTTTTTCGACGAGGGACTCACGTACGTCTACAGCGACGCCGCCGGCGAGCGGCGCGTCCGGTCGGAGGACGCGACCGAAGAGGGTCTCGACCGGTTTCGGTTCGTCGCCAAGGAGTCCGGGCAGGGACTCGCGACGCTGGAACGTTCCGACGAGGGGTCGTGGTACCGGTGGCGACTCGAGACGGCGGAAGGGTCGGAAGTGCTAATCGAGGGCGAGAGCGGTTCGATCCCGATACTCGACCCCCAGAAGGGGCGACACATTGCGATACGGACGCCGGACGGCGACCCCGTCGGGAGCGCCGACAGACGTCTCCTGAGCCTCCGCTTCACCTTCGACGTCGAGATCGATGGCGTCGGCCAGGACCTCAAGGCGGGCGTCCTGCTGGCGATCCCGCTGCTGTACGACGCGATGCAGAAAGGGCACAGCACGTGGGAACGGTGACCCGCCGGCCGGCGGGACCGCGGCCGACTGGCAGGTGCGGCCACGGCGTGCCTGCTGGTCCATCGACTCGGCTCGGCGGTGTACAACTATGGCCCTGCTGTCCGCGTTGACGGGACGCGTGCAGGCTGGCGGCGGATATGGGCGAAGTCCACCCCGGCGAACAGTATAACCGGCGTGGTCGAGGCGTGGGCGGCGCTGCGCCGTGCGAGGCGCGAGGCGCTGGGCGTGGAGGGCTGGCCCTCGCTCCCGGCCCCTGGTCGAACCGCCGAAGTCCGGCGGGTCAGAGTGGCGATATACGGGAGAGCAGTAGCTCGCGGGTGTCCTTACTTACTGCCGTTGTGACGAGAACGAGTCAAACGGGTGCTACACCGTCACAGCCCATAGAGTGCCGCCGGTCAAGCGCCCGGTTCATGGGGATAGCTACTGAAAGGGGCGATCAAATACTGGACCCGTTCGGCGGAGCAGGCACTACATACGCAGCGGCGGAGAGTATCGGCCGAGAGGGGTGGGTACGGAAATCCACGACTGCTCTCCGGTTATCGAGCGATTCGAAGGTGGGTTAGAGGATGATAGAGAACACATCCAGGAAATCGAAGAAGAGTTGAATGTTCTGTTTACTTAGGAGACTTTAGAAAAGCGGCTCCGTTGAAACCCTCACCCGCTGACAGAACTGCCCTGCTGAATACGCGCCATGGGCCTTGTTTAGACGCTCCGGAAGGCGTCGGTTAGTGGCTATGTCGGGTAAACAGAACCAGTCGGTGAGTGCTTCACGAACCGATTTCGTTGGTTGGAGAGGAGCTGTAGAGGGCGATCTCCACCGCGTCAAAACAAGACCCGCGCCATGTATTCAGGACGACTCCCGAAACATATCACCGAGTGGGGGTTTCAACCAGTCCGAAACGCCCGATCTATTCACAGACACAGGCGAATTCATCATATTGCGTATGTATTGGGTTTATTCTCACCGGGTCAAATACTTATCAATCCCTTTACTCCGGGTTGGCGACCCAAAAGCCGGATTGGATTTCTTGGTTGGCGAGCTATTCTTCTGATTTAGTTTCCCCACGGGCGAGGTCATGAAACTCCTCGTTCGGACGCATGTCCGCGAGTTGCGCCATCCGGTTCGAGAGGTTGAAAAAGGCCGTGACGGACCCGATGTCCCAGATCGCTTTCGTAGAGTACCCGACCTCCTGCAATCGCTCGAAGTCCGCCTCCCCGACCTCGGCCTGGCGTTCGGTGAGTTTCACGGCGAAGTCGAGCATGCGCTTTCGCTTCTCGCTGATATCGGCGGTGCGGTGGTTGGCGACCAGCTGGTCGGCGAGCAGCGGATCGTCGGCGTAGATCCGACAGAGCGCGCCGTGGGCGACGTTGCAGTAGTAGCAGTCGTTGACGCCGCTGACCGTCACGACGATCATCTCGATCTCCTCGCGATCGAGTTCGGTGTGGTCGACCAGCGCGTCGTGGTACTCGAAGAACGCCCGGAAGTGCGACGGTCGGTACGCGTAGGCCAGAAACACGTTGGGGATGAACCCCGCGCGCTCCTCCTCTTCCCGGATGCGTTCCTGCAGGTCCTCCGGGAGGTCCTCGACGTCCGGGACCGGAAACCGCGTCATGGCTGGCATCTCGTCGGCCATGACCGTGTCAACCGGCCGGATCGTCTTAATGTCGTGGGTGGGTACCCACCAGGATCGTGACGAGCCTCACACCCCGATCACTCGGCGAGGTCGTCGGTGCTCGCCCCGACGGTTTCGGCGCGTTCCGGCGGAACGGCCGATCCGTTCCGGACGTGGAGGTCCCGCTGTGGGAACGGGATCTCGATCTCGGCAGCCATGAGCGCCTTGTAGATGGCCCGGTTCAGGTTGTGCAGCGCGCGCTTGTGCTGGTTCGGGGTGCTGACCCAGCACAGGAGTTCGTACTCCAGGGCGGAGTCCCCGAAACTGCGGAAGCGCATCCGCGGCGTCGGCGAGTCCAGCACGAGCGACTCGGCTGACGCCACGTCCACGGCCAGCGCCTCGAACGCGTCGATGTCGGTCCCGTACGCCACGCCGAGGGGGACGCGGATACGCTTGCGACGCTGCGGGGCCGACTCGTTGATGATCTTGGCCGCGTTGAGCACGGCGTTCGGGATGGTCACGAGGACCTCGTCACGGGTGAGGAGGGTCGTCGACCGAATGCCGACCCGGACGACGGTCCCCGCCTCGCCGTCGTCGAGCACGACGTAGTCCCCGATCTTGTAGGTGTCGTCGAAGTACAGCGCCAGGCCGCCGAAGAAGTTCGCGACGGTGTCCTTGGCGGCGAACCCGACGGCGATGCCGGCGATCCCGGCGGCCCCGATCAGGGGCGTGATCTCGATTCCCCAGAGGTCGAGCAGGTAAAACGCGGCCCCCACGGTCACGACCAGCGTCCAGACGTTCGAGAACACGGGCGCGAAGTCGAACTTGTCGCCCCGGTCCTTCACCCGGTCGACCACCCGGTTGACGATTCGGTTGAGCGCCCACGCCCACAGCAGGACGATGATCGACAGCGAGGGCTTCCCGAAGAACGCCTCCAGCTGGTCGGCGGCGATCACGTCCGTCGTCGATACGGGGGCCTGCGTCAGGATCCACGTCC
>JBLGCL010000013.1:0-27864 GCA_047617305.1 Natronomonas sp. | reverse complement strand
GCTTCAGGCCGGTGATGTCCTGACCGTCGTAGGTCACGGTGCCGCCCATGTGCGACGTCAGCCCGAACACCGACTTCATGATGGTCGACTTCCCGGCGCCGTTCGGTCCCACGATCGTGACGTACTCGCCGGGATCGACGTCGAGGTCCACGTCCGTCAGGATCTGAAGGTCGCCGTACCCGGCGTCCAGGTTCCGGACGGCCAGGAGGCTGTCCGAGTGGCGATCGACCTCGCCGGTCAGTTCCGTCGCCGCCCCGCCCTCGCTCATACTTCTCCCCCCAGGTAGGCCTCGATGACGTCCTCGTCGTTTTTTACGTCCTCCGGCGTGCCGTCCGTGAGGATCCGTCCCTGGTGCATCACGATGACGCGCTCGCAGTTCTGCATGATGAGGTCCATGTCGTGTTCGACGATGAGGAACGTGTAGCCCTGTTCGCGAAGGTCGTGAACGTGGTCGAGGAGGCGGTCCTCCAGCGTCGGATTGACGCCGGCGAACGGCTCGTCCAGCAACAGCATCTCGGGATCGGTCAGCAGCGCCCGGGCCAGTTCGAGGAGTTTGCGCTGCCCGCCCGAGAGGTTCCTGGCGTACTCGTCCGCGAGATGGTCGATCTCGAAGAACTCCAGGGTTTCCCAGGCGCGCTCGAGGATCTCTCCCTCCTGGCGATCGACCGCCCGGCGGGCGAACGGAAGGACCGACCGCCAGAGCGACTCGCCGATCTGGTCCTTCGGCGCGACCATCATGTTCTCGAGGACGGTCATCTCGCCGAGTTCGCGGGCGATCTGGAACGTGCGCACCAGCCCGCGGTCCGCGACCTGGTGGGGCGCCAGCCCGGTGATGTCCTCCCCGTTGAACCGGACCGATCCGGCCGTGGGCTGGTGGACGCCGGTGATGCAGTTGAACGTCGTCGACTTGCCCGCGCCGTTCGGGCCGATGAGCCCGGTCAGACTCCCCCGCTCGATGTCGAAGCTGGCGTCGTCGACCGCGGTGATGGCGCCGAACTCCTTCCGGAGGTCCCGGACCTGCAGCGGCACCGCGTCGGCCTCGACGTCGCCCTCGACCGACGCCGACGGTCGTTCGGTTTCGTCGGTCGCGTCGGCGGGGGACGACTCCGGTTCACTCACGGGCCTCACCCCCGTCGGTGGCGACGGGGTCGTCCTCGCTCTCCGCCGAAGCGGACGCCCGGGTGAGCGAGATGCTCGAAGCGATCTCCTTCCGATGGCCGAGCATCCCCTGGGGCCGGTTGTGCATGAGCCAGATGAGGACCAGCCCCATGATGACCAGCTGGAGCTGTCTGAGGCTGTCCAGCGTGTACAGCAGGAACGGGACGACGTCGCCGCCCCCGACCTGGGCCATCGCGGCGCCGAAACTCCCCGGCGCCTCGGGGTCCCCGAGGACCGTCTGGACGACGTTCTTGAAGTACAGCGGCCCCTGGAACAGGAGGGCCGCGAAGATCGCGCCGCCGATCACGCTGCCGGTGTTCGATCCGGCGCCCCCGATGATGAGCGCGATCCAGATGTAGAACGTGATCCGTGGCCGGAACGTGTTCGGCGTCACCGAGCCCTGGGCGCCAAACCAGAGGATGCCGACCAGTCCCATCAACGCACAGCCGACCACGAACGACTTGATCTTGAATCGGTTGGTGTCCTTTCCGAGCGCGTTGGTCACGTCCTCGTCCTCGCGGATCCCCTTGAGTACGCGACCGAACGGGGAGTTACCCGTCCGGCGGAGGAGCGCGTAGAACCCGCCCATCACGATCAGCAACAGGATGGCGTAGAAGAAGTTGTCCACCACCGGCTTCGGGTTCGGCCGTATTACCGTCCCGGCGGCGTCGACGAGGACGCCGAGATAGATCTCCTCCCAGAGGTAGTCTTCAGTCCCCAGTATCAGGTCGAACGGGGCACTGATCGCCTTGACGAACGCCTCGTGTGGATCGGCGAAGTCGAGGATCACTCCGTCCCCGCCCCCGAGGCCGATCGTGTACCCGCCGAACGTCCCCTTGCTCACGGCGTCCGACAGCAGCGTGAACCGGACGATCTCGGAGAGCGCGATGGTGACGATCGCCAGGTAGTCCGCCCGGAGGCGAAGCGCCGGCAGGGCCGCGACGAGCCCCAGCAACCCCGCGGCCACCATGCCGACGACGATCCCGACGAACAGCGGGAGTCCCAGCCCGCCGATCTCGGCTGCGGTGGTGCCGGACCCGAACACGGGCTTGGAGACGATGGCAGTCACGTACACGCCGGTCGCCATGAACCCGACGATCCCGATGTTGAACAGGCCGGTGTACCCCCAGTGAAGGTTCAGTGCGAGCGCCCCCATCCCGAAGACGGCGATCCAGAACGTGAGCTGGCCGAGCTGGTTGACCAGGCCCCGCAACGGGAAGCCGATGACGAGGCCGCCGGCGACGTAGAGCGCGTAGATCGCCAGCAACAGGGCCAGCAACATTGACGCGTCGCTGCCGAACACGGCGTCGAAACCCTGCTGCTCCCTCGATTCGACCATCCCTTCAGCGCCCGTGCCCTCGCTCTCGGAACTGGAGTCGTCGTCGGTCATGCTGTCGATCTCCCCGAGAAGATTCCCTGTGGGCGGACGACCAGGATGAGGATCATGACGCCGAACGCGGCCGCGCGCCCGAAGCCGGACGGGATCCAGAGAACGGCTGCCTCCGCGGTGAGGCCGATCGCGATGCCGCCGACGATGGCGCCGTATATGGAACCGATCCCCCCGAGGATGACGGCGGCGAAGATCAGCAACAGCAGGAGCCAGCCGTCGTTGAAGCTGAGCGTCCCCTTCCAGAGGACGAACGTGAAGCCCGCGATGCCGGTCAGGGCGCCGCCGATGATCCACGTCGATCTGATCACCCGTTCGGTCGGAATGCCGGTAATCCGGGCGAGGGACTCGTTGTCGGACATCGCCCGCATCGCCTTGCCGAGTTTCGTCCGCTGGAGCAGGAGGTGGACGCCCAGCATCAGCCCGCCGGCCACCACGACGACCGTCAGGTGGTGCGCGTTGAACAGCACGGTTCCATCCACGATGTAGGGCCGAATCCCCGGCAGGGTCCCCGTGGCGGTCGTTCCCCTGGTGTCGGAACCGAAGACGAACAGGAGGATGTACCGGAGCGCGAAGGCCACCCCGACGCTGGTGATGAGAAGCGGGATCCCCCCGGCGCCGCGGATCGGCTTGAAGACGGCCCGGTCGATTCCCAGCGTGAGAACGACGGTCGTCAGTCCGGCGACGATCAGCCCGGCAACCACGGCGACCGGCGTGGCGACGACGTTGATTCCCAGCGTCCCGCCGAAGACGGAGCCGCCGGCGCCGACCAGGGCGAGCGCGCCGATGTCGGCGCGGGACCCCAGGCCGCCCGCGATGAGGTACGTCACGGACCACCCGGAGAACGCACCCGCGGTGATGTAATCGCCGTGTGCGAAGTTCGCGAAGTTCAGAATGCTGTACGTCATCGAGAGCCCGATGCCGGCGAGGCCGATGACCAGGCCCCGCATGAGGCCGACCCAGATGACGCCAATCACTCTCGAGACGGCGACCTCGCCGATCAGCAGCTTGCGAACCAGTTCGGCCAGGAGCAAGACCCCGACCGCGGCCAGGAACACCGTCATCGGGCGGTCGACGGTGAGTTTCCGTCCTCGTTTATACATGTCAGAGGCTGCCATGGGTGTCATTCACCCAAAAATAGACCGGGGCTTAAATATGTCTCCCCTGTGCACCCACGATTTTCGGGTGAACCGCCGACTCCGGGACCGCCCCACGTCCGAATCCGCGCCGACCTCGGGACGGCAATCACGCATTCGGCCCCGGGGATCGGCCCTGAGATCTCGACAGCCCCCGACGGACCGTGACTTGGAACTAGTTGACGTCGCCGAACTCGTGTGTGCCACTGCAGTGGTAGAGCTCCCCCCGGCGATCGATCCACGACGAACGCCGCCCGTTCCGATTCCATCGACGCTTTATGAGCCGGGCGTGTCCGTGCGCACGGGATTCACGCGTGACCGACCTCGACACGCTCGCCGTGCTCTGGACGCGCGGCGACAAGGAATTCGCCGAAGAGATGGCGTTCATGTACGCGCTGAACGCGAAGCAGCACGGGTGGTGGGAGAACGTCCGATTGATCGTCTGGGGCCCGTCGGCGCCGCTGCTGGCCGGGGACGACGACCTACAGGAGCTGCTAGCCGAGATGCAGGAGCAAGGCGTCGTTCTCGAAGCCTGTCGTGCCTGTGCGGAGAACTACGGCGTCGCGGCTGACCTGGAAGCCCTGGACATCACCGTCGAGTACATGGGCGAGCCCCTGACCGGGTACCTCAAGGACGAGTCCACGAAGGTCGTCGAGTTCTGATCACGTCCCTGCTTCGGCCAGGAACTGGAGGACGGCGTCGTCGAACGCGTCCGTCGCGGTCAGGTTCGACGGGTCGAACCGCCCCGTGATCGTGACGGGAACAGGCTCAACTTCCTCCTTCCCGTTCCCCACCTATGACCGGCGTTTCGGACGAGATCGAGGATCTCCTGACGAGCGAACCGCTGGTTGCCACGCTCGGCACCTGCGTCGACGGCCGCCCGCACGTCGCCCCGCTCTGGTACCGCTACGAGGACGACGTCGTGGAGATCGTCACGACGGGTCGCAAACTCGCGAACATTCGCGAGAACCCCCGCGTCGCGCTCGCCGTCGAGAAGAGCACGGACGGCCGGCCCGAGTGGACCGTCTCGATCCGCGGCACGGCGACGATAATCGAGGACGAGGACGCGTTCAGAACCGCGAACCGGCGGATCAACCGAAAGTACGGCGCGGACGAGGACGCCTGGACGGACAATACCCTCGTTCGGATCGACGTCGGGTCGGCGAGCCATCGAACGTACGAGTGAGCGGTCGGGGGACGTGATTTTCCTGCTGGTGACGGTCCAGGACGTCGTCGGAACCCCCTTGCAGCGGCGGGATCCGTTGGCGGTGCCGGAAGTGCCGTCGCTTTCGGGCTGGTGGGTGACCTCTTCGGGCTCCTGAGCCCGCTGGTGTGGCTGGTCTCGCTCGCGTTCTGGATCTACTGATCGTTCGAACCGACCAGGAACGAAGTCCCCGGATCCCGGTGGCGGCCGGGGTCGCCGATCGAATGGTCTGATCGGCCGTGAAAACCGGTCGGCTGTCTGGGGGAACACGGTTACCATCCGAAACGAAAACCCTCCCTTCCGTTCGCAAAATTCGATGAACGACCGAAATTATTGTACCACTGGTGGGTGTATGTCGAACGCAGCCATGGCACATGCCAACCCATTCGAAAGCTTGCAAGAACAGGTCCAGGATGCGGCGGCGTACCTCGACGTCCCCGAAGACGTCCAGGAGCGCCTCCTGTGGCCCGAACGCAGTCAACACTTCAACCTGCTGGTCGACATGGACGACGGCACGGTGGAGCGGTTCGAGGCCTTCCGCGTCCAGTTCAACGGCGACCGCGGTCCCTACAAGGGCGGTATCCGGTACCACCCTAACGTCAACGGCGACGAGGTCCGGGCGCTGGCTGGCTGGATGACGTTCAAGACGGCCACCGTCGACCTCCCGTTCGGGGGCGGCAAGGGTGGCATCGCGTTCGATCCCGACGAGTACAGCGACGCCGAGTGCGAGCGAATTACCCGGGCGTTCGCCAAGGAGATCCGGGGGTACATCGGCGAGGACCAGGACATCCCCGCGCCCGACGTGAATACCGGGCAGCGCGAGATGAACTGGATCAAGGATACCTACGAGAAACTCGAGGGGACCACGGCACCGGGCGTCGTCACGGGGAAGAGCCTGGCCAGCGGCGGGAGCAAGGGGCGGGTCGAGGCGACCGGGCGGTCGACGGTCCTCGCCGCCAGGGAGGCGTTCGAGTACCTCGACAAGGAACTGGACGGGGCGACGGTGGCCGTGCAGGGATACGGGAACGCCGGGTGGATCGCCGCCAAAATCATCGACCAGATGGGTGCCGACGTCGTCGCAGTCAGCGACTCCTCGGGCGGCATCCGCGACGAATCGGGGTTCGATCCCGTCGCGGTGAAGGACTACAAGCGCGAGACCGGCTCGGTGGTCGGGTACCGGGACGTCGAGGAGATCACGAACGAGGAACTCCTCACGCTGGACGTCGATCTGCTCATCCCGGCCGCCCTGGAAAACGCCATCGACGCCTCGATCGCCGAGGACGTCGACGCGGACATCATCAGCGAGGCTGCGAACGGGCCCCTCACGCCGGATGCCGACGACGTCCTGGCGGAGCGCGACGTCCTCGTCGTCCCGGACATCCTGGCTAACGCGGGTGGGGTGACCGTCTCGTACTTCGAGTGGGTCCAGAACCGGGACCGGTTCTACTGGGACGAGGAGACCGTCAACGAGCGACTCGAGGAGATCATCGTCGACTCCTTCGACGGCGTCGTCGACGCTTACGAGGAGTACGAACCGCCGAACCTCCGGACCGCGGCGTACATCATCGCGATCGATCGCGTCCTGCACGCGTTCCACCAGGCCGGCGCCTGGCCCTGATCCGTCGGCAATCGGGCTCCAACGGCGGGGCAACGCCGGATCGAGGGCGGATCAGTCGGCCGCCTTTCGCCGGGTGGCGCCCGTTTTCCCCACCCTCGTCTCGTCGACGAGTACGTCGCCGACCAGTTTCGGAACGACCGTTCTGCCGTCGAAGTTCATCGCGTACTCGCGGACGTCCGTCGGCGGAATGGCGTCCGAGTCGCCGTAGCGTCGTTGCTTCGCGATCCGGACCCCCTCGCGGAGGCGATCCAGCTCCACGCGGCCGAGCGGAACGTCGTCGAGGTACCGATCGATCAACGTGGCCCCGATCAGGTCTTCACCCGCGACCGCCCCCGAGGACCCGGCACCGACGAGGAACACCGGTTCCGCCCGACCCCGGAGGTGCCGGGCCACCGCCGCCGCGTTCGTGGTCGATCCGACGTAGACGTCGATCGGGCCGTCCGCGTTCCGGAGCGCAGAAACGGTTCGCCCGCCGTTCAGGGAGGTGAAACTCACCGGTCGACCCTCGACGTCCAGGCCCTGGACGTCAGTTGGGGAGTTCACGAAGTCGTACGCGCCCGTCGGTTCGTCGTCGGGGTCGTCCTCGCCGCCGATCCGGGCCGCCGGGTTCGCCCGCTTGTAGGCGACCTGGGCGCCTCGCTCGTCGGGGACGTGAACGTGTGTTGCTCCACGGGCGAGGAGTTCCACCACGGTCGTCGAGAAGTTCAGGACGTCGACGACGACGTAGTGGCCGGACGGGAGCGCCTCGCGGCGCTCGACGATTCGATCGGCGGCGCGGAAACCTGATGCGTGGATCGCCATGGGAGAACTGCCTCGACCGGGCCTCCGGGCGGGATGGACTTCAACCTATATATGAGCTCGCTGTAGGTATATATACGACTCGGGGGGCGCCGAAAGACGGTCGATGGGTGGGACACTCTGGTCGACAAACAGCGCGCAATGGCCGATCAGGGTCGAAAGATCGGTGGATCGCCGGGCGGGTGACGGAAATATATAGTCGAATGCCGATTCGAGCTACCGATCGCTCTCGATCCGGGGATAGGACTGGGCGTCCCCGTCCGAGTTCCGGGCCAGGATCGTCGCGACGGCGGAGGTTCGCTCCTCGTTCTCGTAGGTCTTCTCCTCGTAGTGGAGGACCGTCAGGCCAAGACACGCCCGGAGGAGTTCGTTCGACGCGAACCGGTAGCGGTCGGTGCTCGGCCCGGAGGGGGCGTCGTCGGTCGTCCGAAGGTGCGCTTCGTAGAACAAGACGCCGCCGGGGGTCAGGGCCTCGAACAGGTCGGGAAGGCGATCAACGAACCGATGGAAGCTGATCGCGATCACGTCGTAGGTCCGGTGGGGGAAGACGTACTCGGTCGCGTCGGCCTGGATCCACTCGATCCGGTGGTCGACGCCGCGATCGGCGGCGGCGTCCCGGGCGATATCGAGCCCCACTCGCGAGGCGTCGACGGCGTCGACCGAGTAGCCCCGGTCGGCCAGGAAGACGGCGTTGCGCCCGGTTCCGGTCGCGACGTCGAGCGCCCGTCCGTCGGGGAGGGCGTCGACGTGTTCCCGGAGGACGGGCGATGGCTCGGGTGCCGACGGGTAGTCACCCTCCCGGAAGCGTTCGTCCCAGTCGGTCATGGGCCGGGAAACGACCGCCGCGGGCAAAAGTCCCGGTCCTCGACGGCGGGAATCGTTCCGAACGCGGGACGTGGAACCCGGAGACTCGGCACCCTCGCGGCGGCGGATCTTGGGCTCCGGCACGCCTAAGCCGTTGGCGGACCAACGACGATCCGTGTCCGAGGACGCGACCCTCGACGACTTCCTGGAGAACGCCGGCGAGACGCCGACCGGGAGCGAGACGTCGAGCGACGAGGCGGTGGACGACGGCGGAGCGGCCGGTCGGGGCGAGGACGACGGCGTCGAATCAGGGGGGACCGGAGCCGACGACGACCGATCCGACGATGGGGCGGGAGACCGGTTCGACGCCACCGTCCGATGGACGCCCGGCGGGGCGGCCTGTGGGAGCTGCGGCGCGACCGTCGAACGCCGGTGGGCGGACGGAACGGAGGGCGATTCGGCCTTCGTCTGTGCGGACTGCAAGGAGTGGTAGGGACCGCTTCTTCGCGGCTCGCGTATCGTTCAGTTCGTCGGAATCCGCAGACTGATCGCCCTCGTGCACGGTGATCGCTGACAAACAGCAACGTTACAAAGCTCGGGACGTTAGGGAGCGTTGATGGATTCACCCCGGGGGTCGACGCGGCACCTGCTGACCGTTATTGGGCTGCTCGACGCCGGGACATGCAACGGACTTTCCCCGTTCGCACTGTCATTCACCACGGATTCACTCCCCGGAAATCATGACAGACGCTAACACTTCCGATACGACGGGACGACGCAGCGCCAGGGCAAACCAACCGACTGAGGGGACCCTCTCGACCGAAGAGGTCGGGACGGTCGTCCGAGAGGTCATCGACAATGTCGAGAACGTCATCGTCGGACACACCCCGGTGGTCGAGCACGTCCTCACGGCGCTGCTCGGGCGGGGTCACGTGCTGCTGGAGGACGTCCCCGGCGTCGGCAAGACGATGCTTGCCCGGGCCGTCGCGACCTCCTTCGACTGCACCTTCAAACGGGTGCAGTTCACGCCCGACCTCCTCCCTTCGGACATCACGGGCGTCAACGTGTTCAACCAGAAGACCCGCGAATTCGAGTTCCAGCCGGGACCGGTGTTCGCCAACATCGTCCTCGGCGACGAGATCAACCGCGCCCCGCCGAAGACCCAGAGCGCCCTCCTCGAGGCGATGGAGGAGGAGCAGGTCACCGTCGACGGCGAGACACGACCGCTCCCGGAACCGTTCTCCGTCATCGCGACCCAGAACACGGTCGAACCCAACCGGACCTACGAACTCCCCCTCGCCGAGGTCGACCGGTTCATGAAGAAGCTCCACCTCGGGTATCCGACCGCGACCGAAGAGGCCGACATGCTCAACCGGGCGGTCGGACGCCACCCGATCGAGTCGCTCGAACCGGTCACGGACGTCGAACTCCTCCAGCGCGCGCGGGAGACGGCCGCCGAGGTCACGATCAAGGACCCGATCCGCGAGTACGCCACGCAGCTGACCACCTTCACCCGGAATCACGCGAAGCTCGGCGTCAGTCCTCGCGGCACGATCGCCCTCCTCCGGGCGGCCCAGGGACGGGCCCTCCTCAACGGCCGCGCCTACGTGATCCCCGACGACGTCCAGGCGGAGGCTGTCGCGGTCCTGAGTCACCGGATCCGCGTCGCCGAGGGAGGACAGACCTCGGCGGGAACGGAAATCGTCGAGGAAGCGCTCGAACGCATCCCCGTCGAGTGACCGGAACCATGGACCTCACGAGCCGCGGTTACGTCGTGGTCGCTATCGTCGTCGTCGGAATCACGCTGGGGGCCCAGTACGGCGCGCGGTCCCTCAACGCGATCGTCGCACCGCTCGTCGTCGCCCTCGTCGCCGCCTACGTCCAGTTGCGGCGCGTCGAACCGCCACGGGTCGAGCGAACCGTCCCCGACGACGGGTTCGTGGGGGACTCGGTCCCGGTCCACCTCTACCTCGAGAGCGAGGCACCGATGATGGGTACGGTGATCGACCGGGTCGATCCGGGCCTGGACGGAACGGGCAACGATGTCGAAACGACGATCGGGCCGTCGACGGAGATCCAGTACGAGGCCCGGATCGAGCGTCGCGGCCGGCGCGTCGTCGGTCCGACGACGATCAGGGTCACCGACGTTCTCGGTCTCCTGACCGAGACGTTCCAGCGAACCGATACCGACCGGTTCCTGGCTTACCCCCGCGTGTACGAACTCGCGGGGGCGACGCGGTACGAACTCGACCTGCTGGCCGAGGAGGCCCAGCGGCACCGGCGGGAGGAGTTCGACCGACTCCGCGAGTACGACCGCGGCGACTCGCTGCGGGACGTCCACTGGAAGTCGAGCGCGAAGCGTCCCGACGAGGACCTGATCGTCAAGGAATTCGTCGCCGAGGAGGACCTCGGGGCGGTCACGATCGTCGCGGAGGCGGACGAGGACGGCGGCGGGACGATGGCCTCGGCCGCCGCGAGCCTCGCGCTGTACTTCCTCGACCGTGGAATCGAGGTCGGCGTGGTGGCGCCCGACGGACGGGTCCCCCAGGGCACGGGCCAGTCCCAACGGCTCTCGATCCTCTCGCTGTTGGCCCTGACGGACGCCGGCGGGGCGGACGGCGGTGCGACCGGCGACCTTCGCGTGTTCGGTCACGAGAAGGGCGCCACGGTCAGCCGCGACGGGCGGGAACTCCCCTTCACCGATCTGGCGACGACCGAGGTCGGGGGCGAACGGCGTCCGACCGTCGTTTCGTCGATCCGCGGCGGTGACGCCGGACTGGAGGTGGACGCATGAGTACCGTTACCGATACCGTCGACCGGTCCGAAACCGCGACGGAATCCACGAGGTTGTTTCGCTTGCTCGCGCTGACCGGCGCGTTCGTTCTTGCGGTTTCGCACGTCCAGGTCCTGTATTACGTCTCGACGATTATCGGGGTCGGGCAGAATCAACTGCTCCTCACGGTGGGGGTGACGCTCGTCGCCGCGACCGTCCTCTCGAGGTACGTTCGGGAACGCGTCGCCGTCTGGATCGCCGCCGTGCTCGGCGCGGTCGGCGCCGTGTTCTACCTCTCGTCGATTCCGGGTGGCCTCTCGTTGCTGGTGGGCGCGACGGACAAACTCGTGGCCGACTCGCTCGCGCTCCTGACCGGCTTCCCGATCATTCGCATTCAGAACGTCGACATCTGGATCACCGGGTACACGCCCGCGCCGCTGTTCCTCGCGTGGTACCTGGCGTTACGGCGGCGGTACGTCCCCAGCGTGGCCGTCGGCGGGATTGCGCTGGCGGTGTTCGTGCTGACCGGGGACGCGGCGCTCAAGACGACGCTGGTAGGGTCCCTCGGCGGACTGGCGGCGGTCGGCTTCGGCGAACTCGAACGGCGAAGCGGCGCGATCGACCAGGCCGACGCGCTGCTGGTCACCATCGCCGTGGTAATCGTGGTGACTTCGACGGTACCGGTCGTCCCTGGCGGGGGTTCGAACCCCATGTTCCTGTCGCCGGGCGGCGGGGGCGGCGGGGGCGGGTCCGCCCCCACGCTCGAGGCGAGCCTCACGAGTGCGCCCAGCGAGACGACGATCCAGGGACCCATCCAACTCTCGCCGGAAGTCCGGTTCACCGTCTTCGCCGGGGAATCGGCGTACTGGCGCGTCGGCGTGTACGATCGGTTCACCGGCAAGTCCTGGATCCGGACCGGGGATTCGACCCCGTACAGCGGTCGGTTACGTCTGCCACCCGGGAAAGCGAACCTGATCTCACAGCGGTTCACGATGGAAGACAGGATGTCGGTCATGCCCGCGGCCGCGACCCCGGTCGAGGTCGGTGGATCGGCGTCCGACGCCGCGTTGGTCGACGACCATCAGGTCCTGCGTCCCAACAGGCCGCTAGAGGAAGGGACGTCCTACTCGGTCAAGAGCGCGGTGTACGACGGGACCCTCTCCGATCTGGCGGACGCCGGGGACGACGACCCGCCGTCGGTCCGGCAGACCTACACCCAGGTTCCGTCGGGGATCTCCGACGCGTTCCGCGACCGCACCGAACGGATCGTCGCGAACGCCGACAACCGGGTGGAGGCCGCGGTCGCGATCCAACGATTCCTGAAGAACCGGAAAGGCTACTCGCTGAACGTCACGCGTCCAAGCGGGAACGTGGCGAACGCCTTCCTGCTCCGGATGAACGAGGGCTACTGCGTCTACTTCGCGACGACCATGACGATGATGCTCCGCACCCAAGGGATCCCGGCCCGGTACGTCGTCGGCTACACGCCCGGCCAGCAGGTCGGCGACAACCAGTGGGTCGTTCGGGGACTCAACTCCCACGCCTGGGTCGAGGTCTACTTCCCGGACGTCGGCTGGGTCAAGTTCGACCCCACGCCCGGCGGCCCCCGCCAGTCCGCTGAATACGAGCGAATCCAGTCGGCCAGGGAGTCCGGCGCGGGGAACGTCGACACCGACGAAAGCGCGGCCGTCCCCCTCACGCCGACGCCTACCGCGACGCCGGAGACCCCGGTGAACGACTCCAGTCCGTTCTCCGGAGGGGAGGTTCCCGGGGTGGACCCGTTCGGCCGCGTCGGAGCCAACGGAACCGTCAACGGCACCTTTACCCAAGCCGCCGGTGGAGAGACCGGTGGCGGGGGTGGTGGGCTCCCCAGGGCACCGTCACCCCAGGACACCGTGTTCGGGACCGCGATCCTGGCGGGGGTCGCGGCTGCAGCCCACCGGTACGGGATCACTGATCGCGCCGTGGAGGGCGTCCGGTTACACTGGCAACCCCGACGCGACCCCGAGGTCGACGTGGAACGCGCGTTCGCCCGCCTCGAGTTGCTACTGGGCCGCTCCGTCCGGAACCGCCGGAACGGCGAAACCCCGCGGACATACCTCGAAACCATGCAACTGCTGGCCAACGTCGGCGAGCGGGGGGAACGGGTCGCCAGGCTCTACGAACGGGCCCACTACGGCGACGGGGTCTCCCCCGACGAGGCCGACGAGGCGGTCCGCCTCGTCGACGAGATCGTCGGCGAGCGGACCGGATGGTTGGGATCGCTGCTAACCAGAGCGTGACCCGACCACGGGCGATGGGGTTTCGGGCCGGCGACGACCGCGCCCCGGCGCCGACGCCGACTTCTGACGCCGCAATCGCCACACGGCCGTGGGTTTATACGCGTCCGATCCTACCCTGACGACATGCAACTGCAGTTCAAGTTCTTTGCGACCTACCGGGAGGCGGTCGGCCAGAAACACCTCGATCGCTCCTACGACGGCGACTCGCTGACCGCGGGCGAGATGCTCGCGGACCTCGAGGGGGACTACGAGGGTCTCGCGGGGTCCCTCCTCGAAAACGGCGACGTTCGCGCCCAGGTAAACGTGCTCGTCAACGGCCGGGACGTGGCCCACATCGACGGGATCAACACCGTCCTCGAGGACGGCGACACGGTGAGCATCTTCCCGCCGGTGGCCGGCGGATGATGGACGTCGAACGCTCGTTCCGGGGTATCTCGGTCCGACTGGCGGCCGAATACCTCCGGGGACTCGGCGGGCGGGTGACCAACCAGGACGGTGTCGTTCCCGACGAACCGATCGGCCCCGACGACCTCTCGGAACCGGTCGTCGTGCAGGGTGACGAGTGGCGGGCCCGGCTCACGTCGGAGACCGTCGATATCGGGCCGTCGCTGTCGCTGACGGAAGTGTCGGTCGCCTTCGAGCGCGACGGGACCGACGGGACGGGGGACCCCGACGAGGGCAGCACGGATCTCGACGACCTCGTCGAACGCTTCGCGCAGAAGGCGGTCAGGGCCGGTGGGTGACGTGAGCGACGCAACACCCCTCGACGGCGAGATTCTGATGATCGCGACCGCGAAGGGGAGCGTCGGCCCGCGGGTCGGCACCCTCGTCGACGGCGTGCAGGCACACCTCGAACCCAGGATCGACGACTACCGTCGACGACACGAGATCGTTCACGAGTCCGACGGTCGCGTCGTCTTCTTCGCGAAACGCGGGCACTGGGAACGGGTGGGCGAGCGACTCGGCCTCGACGACCGCGAGATCGACGCCGTCAGGCGGGCGCACGCCGAACAACTCCGACGAATCGGCCGGCGCGAGGATCGCGAATCGGAGTTCGAGACGGCGCTGGAGATCCGGGAACCGGTCGTGGTCGCGACGGACTGACCCGGAACCGCTTCGCAGCGGTCCCGCTCAGAGCCGCCGGTCGAGGTAGTCGCCGAGCAACTCGAACGCGCGTATTTTCTGCGAGACGTCGGTCGAGCCGTGGCCCTCCTCGGAGAGTTCCTCGTACTCGAAGTCCTCCCCCTCGGTCCAGCACCGTCGTTCCTCCAGCGCCTCCTTGAACCGCCGGGCCTGCGAGATCGGAACCCGCGGGTCGTTCACCCCGTGGATGACGAAGACGGGCGCCTCGAGGTTCTCGACGTGGGTGATCGCACTCCGGTTCGCCCACCGGTCGGCGTTCTCCTCGGGGTCGCCGAGTTGTTGCTCGAGCATCGACTGGAAGTGCGGCATCGACGCCTCGTAGAGGGCCGGCAGGTCGGTCATGCCGATCCAGGCGACCCCCGTCGTCCACAGCGACGGATAGGTGACGAGTTGCATGTACGCGGAATACCCGCCGTAGGAGCCGCCGAAGACGGCGATCCGGTCCCCGTCGATCCACTCCCGTTCGCGCAGCCACATGCCGCCGCGCGCGACGTCGGCCTGTTCGCTGCCGCCCCAGTCGCCCAGGATGGCCTGCTTGAACTCGCGCCCGCGGCCCGTCGAACCGCGGTAGTTCGGCTGGAGGACGGAGTAGCCCTTGCTGACGAGGAACTGCGCGTAGAGGTCGAAGGCTTTCGACGAGCGCCCGTGCGGCCCCCCGTGAACCATCACGACCGCCGCCGACGGGCGCTCGCCGGAATCGTACAGCAGGGCCCCGATCTTCCGGCCGTCGATCGACTCGTAGGTGACGTACTCGGCCGACACGAACGCGTCGGGATCGACGTCGCCGTACTCGGCCTCCAGCAGGACGTCGAACTCGTCTTCTTCGAGGTCGTACCGGTAGAGTTCCTTCCGTCGGCCGCTGGTGGTGTGGCCGAAGATCAACGTCGTCTCGTCGACGAACGTCGCTTCGGGCACGTGTGGAAGGGCGGCGACGCCCTCGTCGACTGACAGCTCCCGCGAGTCACCGGTTTCGACGTCGTAGACGACCGGCATCGTCGCCCCTTCGCGCTGACGGGTGGCGATGGCGTGACGGCCGTCCGGCGAGACGGCTTCGGCCGTCTCCTCGCTCCGGCCGTCGCTCAGCCACTCGATCTCGTCGGCGTCCAGGTCGTAGATCCCGACTTTCGAGAGATCGTCGGCGTTGTCGTCGATCAGGAGGCGGTCGCCATCCGGGAACCAGGCGTGGACGCCGGCTTCCGAGCCGTCCTCGCCGACGTCGAGGCGGCGTTTCTCGCTCCCGTCGGATTGCATCACGTACGCGTCGCGGTTGTGGAGCGTCTCGGACTCGTTGGCGACGTAGGCGACGCGGTCGTCCTCGGGGCCGAACAGACCCCCGTGGAACGGCTGTTCGTACTCGGTCAGCTGCTCCGTTTCTCCGCTCTCCCGGTCGTACCGGTAGCAGTTCATCTGGTCGCCCTCGTCGCTCCCGTACAGGAGCCAGCCGCCGCCCTGGCTCACGTCGTAGAGAATCGCCTGGCCGTCCACCTCGACGACGACTTCGTGATCGCTCTCTCGAGTGAGCGCGTGCAGATCGTTCTGCTCGTTGCCGCCCTCGTCGACGTGGAAGTAGATCCGATCGTCGCTGCCGCCCCACGCGTGGGGCCAGCGGGCGGATCGGGGCACCTCGCCGTCGCTCCACTGCTCGTACTCGCCGGTGTCGAGGTCGAGCGTGTACAGTTCGTTGCGACCGGTTTCGTCGTAGTAGAACGCGACGTCGCCCCCACTCGGCGAGACGGCGGGGTGGTAGAACTCCGGCAGGCTGGCGAGCTCCTCGGGATCGATCTCCTGGAGGGCCGATGGGCTATCGGACATGTCCTCCGAGTTAGCGACGTCGTGGAAAAAGGTTGTCAAACGTCGTCAGTGGCGCCCGACGCCGTTTCGACGGGTGGCCCACGTGACGGCGGTGTGGCGAGATCCGACGCCGACGCGATCAGTCGTCGGCCGTCGCGCCGCCCTCGCCCGCGCTCACGCCGGTCCCGGGACCGACGGCGATGTCGAGGTCGTCGAGTTTCTCGTCGGGCACCACGCCGTCGACCCACCCACGGGTCTCGTAGTACTCCTGCTTGAGTTCCTCGAGTTCGACGAGTTCGCCCTCGGCCGCGCCGTGACCGGGAACGGCCTCCTCGTGACCCTCGACGAACCGCGGCGGGAGGGTGTCGTCCGCGGCGTCGAAGCCCGCAAGGTTGTTGTAGTAGCGCTCGAGGTTGTAGATCCGCTCGCCGGCCTTCAGGAGGTCGTCCTCGGTGACGTCGAGCCCCGTGATGCCGTTGTACTGCAGGACGTACTCCTCGATGCCCTCCGCGAAGGCGTTGAACTTGCAGATGTCGAACGAGTCCGAGATGGAGTGGAGGTCCTGGAAGGTCACGCAGAGTTCGCCCTTGCCCTCCCACTCGACCGGATCGACCTTCTCGGGGACCCCCAACACCTCGGCCGACGGCGTGTAGCCGCGGAGGTGGCAGGCGCCCCGGTTGCTGGTGGCGTAGCCGATGGCCATGCCCTTCATGCCGCGCGGGTCGTAGGCCGGGATCGACTGGTTCTTGACCGACATGGACATGCCGGCGTCGCCCCACATTTCGGCGGCGCGGCCCGGACCCTCGGCGAGTGCGTCGGCCACGTCCCCCTCGCGGCGGGCGATCTTGCCGAGCATGTCGATCATCTCGTCGGCGTCGCCCCAGTCGATGCCCTCGTCGATGTGGCCCTCCTCCTGCGCTTCCATCGCGGTCGAGAGCGCGTTGCCGGCCTCGATGGTGTCCATCCCGTAGTCGTTACACCGGTCGATCATGATGGCGACCTTGTCGCGGTCGTCGTTCATCGCGTGCGGGCCCAGCGCCCACGCCGACTCGTACTCGTAGGACTCCATTCGGACGTTCATGTCCTCGCCCTTGTGGTGGACGTCCACCTCGACCTCCTTCTTGCAGGCCACCGGACAGGAGTGACAGGTGGGTTCGTCCACGAGGATGTTCTCGCGGACGTTCTCGCCCGAGACGTGTTCGGAATCGATGTTCGGCTCGTCGGGGGCGTCCTCGCGTTCGGAGCGGGTGGAGGTGTACGCGGAGTTACGCGTCGGCAGGGCGTCGATCTCCTCGGTGAGGTTCATCAGGACGTTCGTCCCGTACACCGAGAGACCGCCCTCGTTGGGGCCGGTGATGTCGGACTCGCGGATCGCCTGCAGGGCCTGCTGGTGGCCCTCCTGGAACGTCTCCTCGTCGGCCGGCTTGGGCATCTCGGTGCCGGATTTGACGACGATCGCCTTCAGGTTCTTCGAGCCCATGACACAGCCGGTGCCGCCCCGGCCGGAGGCCCGGTCGTCCTCGTTCATGATGCAGGCGTATTTGACCTCGTTCTCGCCGGCCTGCCCGATGCCCATGTAGCTCATGTTCTTCCCGTACGCGCCCTCGTGGCGCTCCTCGAGCAGGTCGCGGGTCTCGTGGACACCCTTGCCCCACAGGTCCGAAGCGTCGTGGAGATCGACCTCGCCGTCCTCGACGACGGCGTAGACCGGGCTGTCGGCCTTCCCTTCGAACAGGAGTCCGTCGAACCCGGCCCACTTCAGGCGGGCGCCCGACCAGCCGCCGTGGTGGGAGTCGGTCACCGTCCCCGTCAGCGGGGACTTGGTACAGACCGCGATCCGGCCGCTCATCGTGGTCTGGGTCCCCGTCAGCGGGCCGTTCATGAACGCCAGCAAGTTCTCCTCGCCCATCGGGTCCACGTCGGGACCCTGGTCGAAGACGTACTTGACCCCGAGCCCCCGAGCCCCGATGTACTTCTTCGCATCTTCGTCGTCGATGCCCTCGTAGTTGATCTCCTCGCTGGAGAGGTCGATGCGCGCGATGTGGTCTTGGAAGCCGCCCAGGTCTGTCATCGTAATCCTCAAAGATTATATACGGTCCGTGACCTGTTAGACGTTCCCAATCGACAGTAATCAATTCTGGTTACGACCGTCCGGCTCCCGGTTCGGTTCGATCGGGCCGTTCGTTCCCTGACATGTGGGACAAACCGCTCGGAACTGTCAATCGGCGTGAAAACTGTGAACCCTGAACGGTGGAAACAGTCCTCCTTTCCGATCGAGAAGCGGGACCCGCTCACTTCCCCCAGAAGGGATCGCGTTTCCGCTGCTTCTCGAGGTACATCGACAGCGCCTCGCGCTCGTCGCCGGGGATCTCCTCGATGAGTTCCTGTTCGAGGATCTTCGCGTGTTTCTCGGGGAGTTGGACCCAGAGTTCGTCGCCCTCGACGATCCCCCGACCGACCGTCGGCCCGTCGATGGCGACGGAGACCCGCTCGCCCGAGCGCGCCTCGTCGAGGTCCTCGCCCTGGTCCTGGATCCCCTTGAGGGTGCCGACCCGTTGGGGTTCGTTGCCCTCGAACTTCGCGACCGGGACGTTCCGCCGGATCGTCCCCGAGAGGATTTCGACCCCGACGACGGCCGGATCGTTCTGTCGGAAGACGTGGTCCTGCAGGATCCGGAACCGTGCGGGCCGGATCACGTTCTCCAGCACCGTCTCCTGCTGGGCGCGTTCGATCTCCTCGACGTACTCCTCGTAGTCCTCGACCAGCTGGTAGATGACGTCGTCCCGGAAGATCCTGACGTCCTTCTCCTCCGCCCGCCGCTCGCCCTCGCCGAGGACGTCGACGTTGAACCCGAGAATAACCTGCTGGGTTGACTCCTCGGCGGTACTGGCCACGCTGACGTCCCGCGGGGCGACGTCGCCGACCTCCGCGCGCATGATCGGCACCTCGGCCTCCTCGAGCGCGCTGGCCATCGCCTCGAGACTGCCGAGCGTGTCCGCCTTGACGACGACGCCGTCCTCGTCCGTTTCGACTTCGACCTCGGCGAGTTCGGCCTCCACCTCGCGGATGACGTGGTCGGGGTCGCGGTCGCGGATCACCCTGACCGGCGCGCCCGCCATCGCGTCCTCGAGGTCCGGCGCGGCGAGCTTGATCCCGGCCGCGGCCGACACCTCGTCGACCTGTTCGAAGCGACTCTCCGTGCGGATCTCGGCCAGCGGCCGGGGCTGGAGTACCGCCCGGACGTCGGTGACGATCGGGTCGTTCTCCCCGCCGATGACGATCCGGTCCTCAGCGCGAACCGTTCCGTCGTACAGCACGACGTCGAGGGTGGTACCGAACCCCTTCTCCTCCTTGACCTCCAGGACGGTCCCGACGCCGGGGCCCTCGATGTCGATCTCCATCGCGTCCTTCATGTAGCGCTGGGCGAGGCCCATCATCACGGCCAGCAGGTCCGGCACGCCCTCGCCGGTGATCGCGGAGACCGGCACGACGCCGACGTTGCGCTGGAAGTTCTGGACCCGCCAGTAGAGGTCGGCGGAGAACCCCTCGTCCGAGAGCGACCCGATGAGTTCGTAGAGGCGTTCGTCGAGGTCGTCGCGGACGCGGTCGGACTGGGCCTCGTAGGTCCGCTGGATCGGGGCGTCCTCGTTGGGGTTCCACCCCGGCAGGGTGTCGATCTTGTTCGCGGCGACGATGAACGGGGTCTCCGTCCGCCGGAGGATGTCGATCGCCTCGAGCGTCTGGGGCTGGAAGCCGTCGTTCACGTCCACGACGAGCACCGCGATGTCCGCGAGCGCCCCGCCCCGGGAGCGCAGGGTGGTGAAGGAGTGGTGGCCCGGCGTGTCGATGAACAGGAGCCCCGGCAGGTCGAAGTCCTCGGGGTCGACCAGTTCGCCCGCGATGGACGACACCACGTCCAGCGGCACCGCCGTGGCGCCGATGTGCTGGGTGATCGCACCCGCCTCGCCCTTGCTGACGGCCGACCCTCGAACCTTGTCGAGGAGACTGGTCTTCCCGTGGTCGACGTGACCGAGGACGGCGACGATGGGTGTGCGCAACGACTCCGGGTCCGGGGCCTGAGTATCTGAGTCCGACATGGGTACCACCCGAGAACGTTCTTGGGGTAGACTACGTGAGGTGGCATTTAATTCCATCGTACTGCGCGTTCGGGCGGGCCGAGAGTCGAGGAGACTGCGCCCCGTCGTTCCCGGGTCGACTCGACTTCGGACCAGGACCGATCGCCGCTGGGGAGACGGATAGCGATTCGCAAACCGGTCCATCCATTCCGAACCAACTGTTCCCGGATCGTTATCATCGCCCGGTGAGTCCAACTACTGGTCCGTGAGTTCCGGATACGTCAACTGGAGTGCTCCATCGAGCGTGTAATCACTGCTGAGGATGCCCTTTCCTGTGAGTTCGACTGTTGCGTGGATGTTCAGTTCCGTGGCAGCCTCTGTCCCTGGCTTGACGATTAGCGCAAGCGTGCTGATAGTCTCGTCCCCGAGGTCGTTCAAATCGGTGATCTCTATCATCGTTCCGAGAGCTTGCTCGGGCGTGTAGAGGGCCACCGATGGTGGAGGAGAACTATCGCCTTCGACGGGCGCGACAACCGCCACGTCCGCTGGCGATTCCGATGCCGTCTCTGGCATCCACACTCGTAGTGTGATGGATTCGACGGTTGTCCCTTCCCGGTGCCAGATCTCCGTCGAGAGGCTGATCCAACCCGACTCAACGCTACCATCGACACCGAAGTGCCCCACCTCCTCATCGTTCGATGTGAAGATGATGGCCTTCCGGCCGCTTGATTCGACCGCCACGGTCGGGTCAGACAGGGTTCGTTCACCTGCTACTGCACCACACCCCGCGGTTGTCATAACCCCCGCACTACAGACTGCCGTGAGGTACGTCCGACGGTTCATAGCGGGGGACAGGGCATCTATTTACAAAAGGCTGGGTCAGACTCAAACTGAGATTTGTCCGTCAACTGGCCCCATTCCGAGAGGCTGCTGAAAGAAGTCCACTCTCGGTATCTCCTACCGTTGCTCGGGGACCGGTCTTCCCGTGGTCGACGTGACCGAGAACGGCGAACCGGGTCCCTGCAACGACTCCGGGTCCGGGGCGCGAGGATTCGAATCCGACATGGGTAGACGAAGCGCGGCGGTCAGTCGTCCGCGCTCTCCGGGTATTTCTGTATGTCGGTCACGACTTCCCGCCGGGACGTGTCGATGTCGACGTCCTCGTCGGAGATCTCCTGGACGCGGTCGTTGAATTCCTCGGACTGCAGGAGTTCGTACTCCTTGTCCAGGCCGAGGTAGAGCGTGTAGCACATCACGATCAGCACGATCGCGAACGGGAATCCGGTCGCGATGGCTGCGGTCTGGAGCGCGTTGAGGCCACCCCCGTACAGCAGCAGCGCCGCGACGCCGCCCTCGGTGGTCGCCCAGAAGATGCGCTGTATCTTCGGGACGTCGTGTTTGCCCCCCGACGTCAGGTGGTCGACGACCAGCGACCCGGAGTCGGACGACGTCACGAAGAACGTGACCACGAGCAGAACGGCCAGCAGTCCGGAGACGGCACCGAAGGGGAACTGCTGGAGCAGGGAGAACATCGCGACGGTCTGGCCCGCCCGCTCGTAGGTCGCGAGCACCGCGCCGCCGGCCTGCAACGAGTTGTACAGCGCGCTCCCGCCGAAGGTCGCCAGCCAGATCGTCGAGAACAACGAGGGGATGACGAGCACGCCGACGACGAACTCCCGAACCGTCCGCCCCTTCGAGATGCGCGCGATGAACGTCCCGACGAACGGCGACCAGGCGATCCACCACGCCCAGTAGAACACCGTCCAGGAGTCGACCGTCGACTGGCCGGCACCGAGCGCCCCCGTGAAGAACGCGAGCGTCGGGAGGTTGCCGAGGTACGACCCGAGCCCCTGCACCCAGGCGCCGAAGATGAAGACGGTCGGACCGGCCACGAGGACGAACCCGAGCAGGGCGAGCATCAGGTAGACGTTCAGCGTGCTCAGGCGCTTGACGCCGTCTTCCAGGCCGGCGGCGACGGACGCCGTCGCGATGCCGGTGATGACGGCTATCAGGACGACCTGTGGAACTATCCCGGTCGGGACGTTCGCGACGCCCAGGACGGGTCCCAGAATGTAGGAGAGCCCCCTGTTGATCTGTTTGACGCCGAGGCCGAGCGACGTCGCGAGTCCGAACAGCGTCGCGAACACCGTCACCAGGTCGATGAGGTGGCCCGGCCAGTCGTAGATGCGCTCGCCGAGCAACGGCCAGAAGATCGACCGGAAGGTCAGTGGGAGACCGCGGTTGAACGAGAAGAACGCGAGGCTGAGTCCGACCAGTCCGTAGATCGCCCACGGGTGGATTCCCCAGTGGAAGAACGTCTGTGTCATCGCGGCGACGCCCGCCGCCCCGGTACCGGCGTCGCCCCCGTAGAACCCCGGGACGTTCGAGTAGTAGAACAGCGGCTCCGAGACGCTGAAGAACATGAGGCCGATCCCCATCCCGGCGCTGAACAGCATCGCCATCCACGAGAAATCGCTGAACTCCTTCTCGGCTTCGACGCCACCGATCCGGATCTCGCCGTACTTGCTGAACGCGAAAAACAGGAGGCCGGCGATGAAGACGTTCACGGACAGAAGGAAGAACCAGCCGAATTTCGCCTCGAAGAAGGTCCGGACGTCCCAGTACACTTCGGCCGCCTGATCGCCGAGGACGAGGGTGGCGCCGACGAACAGGGCGACGACCAGGAGTGCAACCGGGAAGACGACGGGATGGACGTCGAACCCCCACAGCTGGATGTTGCCGTCGCCAGGTTTGCGTTCCGACTCCGGATGGAACAGCTCCATCTGGAGGCCCTTCGCCAGTCCGTCCTGGTCGTCACCGTCCGTCATGGAATACCTCCGCGAGCGGGTGTTCTCGCTGGCCGTTCGTCACGTCGGCACTGCGTCGATCGTGCTCTCGATGCGACTGTGGTGTCGATTCCGTCGGTGGTGTGTGCGCCCTCACGCGACATCGATTGTCGGTCAGGTTGGATTCGGGACTGGATCACTGCTGTCCGTCCGAAATCGGACGGGAAAAACGATACAGCCGGTCGTGGAGTGAATACCAGCCTGGTTCTCCTTCACGGTACTCCGCTTGAACCAGTTGAATGTGTCGTGTCCTGCCGGTCCAACGGTGGACGAGTTCGAGGTCGAAATCGTTCGACTTCACGCCGTTTTTCCGTTTCAAACCGCGACGAACGGGTAGATGGCGAACCTCTACGAGCAGATGCAGAACGAGATTCAGCCCGTCGACCTCCGGTTCTCCGAAGACGAACTCGAAGCACGGGTCGACCACATCACCACGTTCATCGAGGGGCAGGTGGACGACGGCGACGTCGAGGGTGCGGTCATCGCGCTCTCAGGTGGCATCGACAGCACGACGACCGCCACCCTCGCAGTCGAGGCACTGGGTCCGGACGCCGTCCACGGCATCCTCCTCCCGAAGGAGGTCAACGAGGACGAAAACATGAGCGACGCCGAACGGGTCGCTCGCGACCTCGGAATTTCGTACGACGTCCTGGAGATCGACGCCATCGTCGAGGAGATCCTCGACACGTACGACGCGGCGCACGCCGAGGGCTCCGAGGGCCGCTGGGAGGGTCGGTACGTCGGGAACACGAGCGCCCGCGTGCGGATGACGCTGAACTACCTCGTCGCCACGATGGAGGACAAACTCGTCCTCGGAACGGGCAACCGCGCCGAACTCGGGACGGGGTACGTGACGAAGTACGGCGACGGCGGTGTCGACTGCAACCCGCTGGGGAATCTCTACAAGCAGCAGGTCCGGCAAGTCGCCGCTCACCTCGGCGTCGACGAGTCGATCGTCCAGAAGACGCCGACTGGCGGGATGGTCGACTACGACACCGACGAGGAGGAGTTCGGCGTCGACTACGACACGCTCGATGCCATCCTCGCGCTCCACGTCGACGGGGGCGTCCCTGCGGCGGCGACCGCCCGCATCACGGACACGTCCCTCGACGAGGTCGAGTACGTCGTGGAGATGCACGAGGAGAGCGAACACAAGCGCACGCCACCGACGACGCCCGACGCCCGCTTCTGAAGCGGCGGTGTCGAGGCCCGGATCGACGCTGTCCGCACCACGCAGCCGAACCGCAACGTACTCTCGGGCGTCGATACCCGCACGTCCCGAAACGGTATCGTCGACGTTCATAACGACCGACGTAGTCGTGCATCGACCATCACCGACCCCGGGGTAATCGGCGGTGAATCGTTACAGCGGTCCTCATCGGCCTCCGATCGTCGTTGCCGATTCGCCGCCGGTCTTCGGCGCCGCTGACTCGACGTCCGCACGAGGGAGGTCGACGGTGAACACGCTCCCTTCGGGGCCCGTGTCGGCGAGCATCACGCTCCCGTCGTACCGGTCGGCGAGCAGATCGACGATCGAATACGGAACCGTTATTGGGTTCGCTAATAGTCCCCGGGCCCCCATGTTTTGTTGAATTTCCAACACAAGCATAAGAATTACGGCCGTTCCGTGGCTCACGACTCGTCGGGCCCGTTGGCCGCCCCGATCCGCGAAACCTCGGCCCGGATAGCGTCGCGCTTCAGGAGCAGAAAGCCCGCGAGGATGAACCCGAACCCGGCCGCCGTGTTGGGGGTCGGCGTCTCCGAGAGGAACAGCAACCCCGTCAGCGCGGCCGCGACCGGGGCCGCGTAGGACACCAGGTTGATCTCGATCGGTCCGAGGCGGTCGAGCAGGTCGAAGTAGATCAGGAAGCCGACCGCACTCGCGCCGACGACGAGATAGCCCAGCGCCAGGATCGCCTCGCCCGTCCACCGGACCTCGGCGATGGGTTCGGCGATGGCGAGACTGACGCCGTGCATCACGACCGCACCGATCACCATCGACCAGGCCTCCATCGTCTCGATGGGAAGGTCGGCGTCGATCCGGCGCGTGAGAACGCTCCCGAGCGCGAACGACGCTGCGGCCAGGAAGATCAGGAACAGCGAGACCGTCCGGGCCTCCAGCAGGTTGTTCGGATCCGGGTTGCTCAGGACGACGACGCCCGCGAAGCCGATCAGGAGGCCGAGGACGCCGACGGCGGTGAGCCGTACGTCGGGCAGAAAGGTGCGCGCGAACCCCGTCGTGAGGATTGGCGAGAGGCTGACGACGATCGATGCGGCCGCGCTGGTGGTGCCCTGCTCGCCGACGAAGAGAAAGGCGTGGTAGCCGGCGATCATGAGCGTTCCCCCGACGCCGACGAGAAGCCACTCCGACCGAGCGCGGGGACGCCAGCGCTCGGTGACGACGGCAGCGTACCCGAGGATCAGCAGTCCCGCCGCGTCGTACCGGAACGCGGCGAACAGGACCGGCGGGAAGTATTCGAGCCCGGCCTTGATCGCGGTGAAGGCCGAACCCCAGACGACCGCGAGTGTCGCGAACAGGATGGCGTTGCGATAGCGCATGCAGTGACGTGGTATCCGGACCTGACGACCCCGGCCACAAAGCGTCCCCGATGTCGTCGCGAGGGGGATCCCATCGCGAAACCGCAACCCTGTCCCGCCGGAAACCACCGCTGGCGCCCCACAGGTTTTTGTCGGACGACGATCACGGTACGAACGCCGATACCGAGGAGCGATCACAATGTCCGGAGACCACCGTTCCCCGCGGCGAGGGGAAAATTATAGAAGGATGATTCACGGAGAGTAGCGTATGGCCGACATACTTGCCGAAAACCTCTCGGGCAAGGACGTCATGGGGTCCGACGGCGCCGAGCTCGGGATGCTGTACAACATCACGATGGATCTCAAGACGGGCCAACTCCACGATCTCATCGTCGAACCCGACGAGGAGACGCCGCCGAACGTGGAGTTCGACACCGACGAGGGGGGCCGGTTCAAGATTCCGGTCAGCCGCGTCCAGGCAGTAAAAGACTACATCGTCGTCGAACGCTAAATGTACGTTCTCGATTCCTCGGCCTTCATCCACGAGTTTCACACCTCCGAGCAGCAGGCCTCGGTCCCGATGGTCCGCGACGAACTCGAGGACGAGCACGCCTACCGGTTCGACGCCATGGAGGGGTCGGGAATGCACATCCACATCCCCGACGCCGCGATCATCGAGAAGGTCCAGCGGGCCGCCAAGGAGACGGGCGACGCCGACGAACTCTCGGAGACCGACGTCCGGCTGATCGCGACGGCCTTCGAGCTGGACGGGACGCTGGTGACCGACGACTACGCCATGCAGAACGTCGCCGACCGGATGGACGTGGACGTGGAGGTCATCGCCCAGGAGGGCATCAGCGAGCAACGGGAGTGGCTGTTCCAGTGTTCGGGCTGCGGGCGCACCTTCGAGGAGAACAAGGAACGCTGTCCGGTCTGTGGCAGTTCCCTCTCGCGGAAGAACCCCTCGAACGTCTGAGCGGGATCACTCGACCCCGCCGGGCCGCTCGGCTTCCGCCTGCTCCAGTCCGCGCTCGATGAGCTGCCGCAGGACGGCCTCTTCCGTGAGTTCGTACTCCCTGGCGAGGTCCGCCACCCGCTCGCCGACCTCGTCGTCACACACGAGGGAGTATCGGCGGGGCATGTCTATTGGTAACGGCGGATTTGACTTAAAAACCCGTCAGACGATCGTCGGACGGCCGTGTCGCCCCGGGGCGGCCGGATTCGTCGTCGGGATCCGCCGCTCGAATCACCCCATCGGAATCTGCCCGGTCGCGATCAGCCACTGGAGGGTGAACAGGAACGCGTTCCAGAGGCCGTGGATCCCGATAGGGACGATGATGTTCTTCGTCCGCTCGTAGACCGCACCCAGGACGACGCCGAGCACCGCGGCAACGGCGATGTAGGTTATCTTCCCGCCGCCCGACAGCGCGATCCAGTGCACGACGCCGAACATGGCGCTGGCGACGATCACGGCGACGATCGGGCCGTACGCCCGCCGAAACAGTCCCTGGACGACCCCCCGAAAGAGGAACTCCTCGGCCGGCGCGACGAAGAAGATCGTGACCGGAATCATGTACAGGAACAGGACCGGATTTTGCCTGCCTTGCGTGACGACCGCGTTCTCGGCCGTTTGTTGCCCCAGGAGTTGGATGACGATCGAGATGGCGAAGACGCCCGCGTAGAGGGCGACGAGCCCGAGAACGATCCAGGCCACGTCGCGAAGGCTCGGCCACGACAGGCGAATGAGGTCCCACTGCGCCCGCGAGTCGAGGTAGGCCCAGACGACGATGCCGAACCCGACGAACTGGAGGACGCTCGTCGTCAGGAAGAACTCGGTGCTGTCTTGGCTCGCGGCGATCCCCGTTTCGAGGGCGGCGAACCCCCCGAGGAGGGCGAGGAGGATGCCGCCTACGAACGCCGCGATGACTACCAGCACGGAGTGGAGGATGGCGGAGGGCTGCTCCGGTTCGAGGCGCTCCGTCGGGAGTTCGTTGCTCATCGATGGACCGTTAGGAGCGGACGGATAAAGCCGCTGTGATCAGGGGGTCGTCGAACCGAGGCACCCCGACGACGGTCACTCGACCACGAGGGTCGTCTTCTCGGCGACGGCGTCGGCCTCCGCGAACTCCCCGTCGCCGAGCAACCCCCTCGTCGCGCGTTTCCCCCACTCGACGGCCGGCTGGACGAAGGCGTCGACGCCGTAGAGTTCGCCCGCGAGGACGCAGGCCGCCTCCATGCCGTACAGCAGCCGACCGAGCGAGCGGGCGCCGACCCGATCGATCTCGACGCGGACGTTCGGTCGCCCGGCGG
>JBLGCL010000012.1:0-30754 GCA_047617305.1 Natronomonas sp. | reverse complement strand
GTACTCGTCGACGGTGACGTCGTCCGCCTCCAGAATCGACTCGTCCAGCGGCTCCCGGTGCAGTTCGTAGTCGTTCTGGGAGGCCTCGAACGCCCCATGGTGTTTCATGTACTCGAGGGGCGTCATGCCCTTTTCCTCGGCGAGTTCGACGAGGCCGTCCTCCTGCTCGAAGACGTAGCGGTAGTACTCGTCGATCGTCATTTTGGCGGGGGCCGAACCGGTTTCGTCGTCTCCCTCGCCGGCCGAATCGCCGTCCCGGTACGGCGACTCGAAGTGCTCGCGGATCCCCAGCTCGCCGTCCTCGTCGATCCGCCAGGAGAGTTCGATCCAGAACTCGTCCTCCTCCCAGACCTCGCCGGGGTTGGCCTCGTACGTGAACTCGACGTCCTCGCCCTCGCGCTCCGCGTACTCCCGGAGGACGGGCTGGCGGTAGGTGACCCACGTGCCGGCGTGGGTCTCCTGACTCTGGATGTCGTGGCGTTCCGGACTGTGGCCCATCGGGAGGACGTAGTCGGCGAAGTACGCCGTCTCGTTCCAGGTCGGCGTGAGCGCGACGTGGGTGCCGACCTTCTCCTCGTCGGTGAGCGCCTCGATCCACGAGAACCCGTCCGGGTAGGTGTACACCGGGTTGAACACCCGCGTGAAGTACACCGAGAGCTTTCCGCGCCCTTCCTTCAGGAAGTAGGGGAGCAACTGGCTCATCTCGTAGTGGGCGAACGGGTACTCCGGGGGCAACTGGATCTCGTCCCACAGCTTCTGGCGGGGTGGTTCGTTCGGGAGGTGCGGATCGAACTTGTGCCAGGCGTTGGGCGAGGTGCCCCCCTTCGTCCCGACGCTCCCCGTCAACACCGACAGGAAGTGCAGGGTGCGCGAGACCTGCCAGCCGCCCTCGTTGCCGGAGGCGGCCGAGCGCCAGATGTGGCTGGCGAAGCGGTCGCCCGCCCTGCCGATCTTCCGGCCCAGGTTTTCGATCTTTTCGGCGTCGACCCCGCTCTCGCTCGCCGCGAACTCCGGGGTGAAGTCCGCGTAGAGCTCCCGGATCGTGTCGAGGTAGGTCGGGAAGTCACGCTGACGGTTCGGATATTCCTCGTCGAGGAACTGCCGCCAGTTCACCCAGTTGCGGAGGAACGCCTCGTCGTACAGCCCCTCCTCGAGGATGACGTTCGCCATCGAAAGGAGGACGGCCGCCTCGCTCCCGGGCTGGGTCGGGAGCCAGACGTCGGCCATCGCGGCCGTGTTCGACAGGCGCGGGTCCATGACGGCGAGTTGCCCGCCGTCCTGCATGCCTTCCATGATGCGCTGGGCGTGCGGGTTGAAGTAGTGCCCCGACTCAAGCTGGGCCGACAGCAGGAGGACGACTTCCGCGTTGGCGAAGTCGGCGCTCGGGCGGTCGTATTTGTGCCAGAGGCCGTACCCGGTCCGCGCGCCCGAGCTACAGATGTTCGTGTGGGAGTTGTGCCCGTCCACGCCCCAGGCGTCGATCACCCGGTCCATGTACTCCTCGTGCCCCGGGCGCCCGACGTGGTACGTGATCTCGTTGCCGCGGCCGTCGACGATGGCCTCGCGCATCTCGCCGGCGATGTCCGCCAGCGCGTCCTCCCAGGAGACCTGCGTCCACTGCCCGCTCCCCCGCGGCCCGTCACGCTTGAGGGGGTGCTCGATGCGCTGTGGGTCGTTGATCTGGTTCACCGTTGCCGGTCCCTTCGCACAGTTCCGACCCCTGGAGCCGGGATGCTCCGGATTCCCCTCGATCTTCCTGATTTCGCCCGTCTCCTTGTCGATGTAGGTGAGGAGGCCACAGCCGGCCTCGCAGTTGAAACAGGCGGTCGGTACGACCGAGTACGCCGTCGGTTCGCCGGTCGAGTCGTACTCCGTCCACTCGTGCCACTCTTCGGGGTCGGGGTAGCTCGACAGCCGCCCGGTCTCCGCGATCCGTTCCACCTCGGCGCTCGTGCCCTGGCGTTGCTTCGTCGTGCCCGTCGATCGGTTCGACAGGATGCCGAGTCGCTCCGCGAGTTTCTCGATCCGGCTGGTTTCGTATTCGTGTCCCATGGTCAGGCGAGCGAAATTGTTTGCGGTGCGGTTATCCAACAGTACTCGAAGGCGAACAGGCCGCCGAGCGCGAGGACGCCGCCGGCCGCGACCGCGACGGGACTCCCGCTAATCCCGATGGCGACGAGCGGTAACACCATCCCCACCAGGACGCCGCCGATCCAGAACGCCCGGCGGAACCGGCCGCGGGTGATCCGCGCGGCGGCCTCCTCCGCGTCCTCGGTCTGGTGGGGCGTGAGGATCTCCGAGGCGACGATCAGCAGGTGGGTGACGACGCCCGCCCCCAGCGCCAGGCGGGAGAGGTCGACGAACGCCTCGAACTCCGCGATGCCCGCGAGTCCCAGGAGCCCAGTCGCGGCGCTCCCGGCGATCACCGCCTGGGTGAACATGTGCAGCGGCATCGTCGGGCTCTGCCAGAGGTCCCGGCCCTTCGACTGGCTGAACAGGAAGGCGGTGTAGACCGCCGTCGCGGCCGCCAGGACGGCGCCTGTGCCGAGGGTGATCGGGTGGGTCACGAGGTCGTTGAACCCCAGCAGCCACCCGGCCGCAACCGCCGTCAGGAAGCCGCCGGTGACGGTCAGTACGTACCCGCCCTTCACGAGCCACGAGTTCCAGTTCGGGCGCAACAGCACCCAGTGGAACCGCGTCGGCTGTTCGAGGTCCAGCACGAGCAGGACCGTGGTGATCCCGAGGAAGACGAGGCTCGCGACGGCCGCGACGCCGATCGTTGCCGCGTCTGGATCGACGACTCCTGCGAGGACGAACAGCGCCGGGAGCAGGAACACCCCCGCCGCGATGGACTTGGTCCAGGTGTAGGAGTAGACCTCCCACCCCCACGACGCGTAGTGACTCTCGCCGACGTCGTACACGCGTCGCGCCTCCTCGTGGAGGAGTTCGTACGCCCGTTCGGTCCGACTCGACTCGTTCGACCGGTTCCGGCCCATGTCGCCGCCGGTCGAGCCCGCCGTCGCGCTCGTGGCCGTGCCGCCGTCGGAGGCGACGCGGTCGCCACACTGGCAGTCGCCGCCGCAGCCACAGCCGCCGTCGGCCCGGGTTTCCTCGTCGCCGGTTCCGAGGTCGACGTCCGATTGGGCGAGGGACTCGGCGGCCCGCTGGAGGTCGAACTCCTCCCGGGCGGCGCCCCGGGTTTCGACCTGGTTCGGCGCGTCGGACCACATGTAGTGGTCCTCTCGGGCGGTCGTCCCCGGGGTCACGCTCCCCTCGTCCCCGTTGACGTAGAAGAGCGTCGGCTCCGTCCCCTTCTCGGGCTTTCGCGCCTGTACCTCCTGCCGGGAGGTCCGCTCGGCGATCTCCGTGTCGGGGTTCTCCAGGTCCCCTGCGACGATGGCGTCCTCCGGGCAGACGGTGACGCAGGCCGGTTCGCGCCCCGAGTCCACCCGGTGGGAGCAGTAGTTGCACTTCGCGGCCGTCGACGTGTCCGGGTCGACGTAGAGGGCGTCGTAGGGACACCCCTGCATGCAGGCCTTGCAGCCGATACACCGCTCCGGGTCGAAGTCGACGATCCCGTCCTCCCGCTCCCAGAGGGCGGTGACCGGACAGACGTCGGTACAGGGCGAGTCGTCGCAGTGGTTGCACCGCATCACGGAGAAGTTCCGGTTCGTGTTCGGGAACTCCCCCTTCTCGACGTACTTGACCCAGGTCTTGTTCACGCCGATCGGGTCGTCGTGCTCCGTCTTGCACGCGACCGTGCAGGCGTGACAGCCGATGCACCGTCTGTTGTCGATGACGAATCCGTAGTTCGTGATAGCTATTCCCCCTCGTGGGTGATGGTAGCACCCGAGGGGTTATCATAACTTAAATTTTTGCAGTGAGATCACAATATCTCACAACATTGGAACGCGAAGGGGCTCAAGAGGATTCGAGGAAAGGACTCGTCGCGAGTGGATTGCTGGCGGAAAATGGGGAAAACAGCGGATTCCAGCGCTCTCGGGATGTCGAACGCGTCAGGATTATCGCGAAAACCAGCATTAGGTTTTTATAGTATTGTTCCCTGTGACGAATATCGTGTGTCGGTACCACGGTACACGGTGATTCGCCCATGAGCACGCAATACGACGTCACGGAGACGCTCGACGTGAAGGGACGCTCCTGCCCGATGCCGGTTGTAAAAACGAAGCAAACGGTCGACGACCTGGAGACCGGCGACGTACTCGAGGTCCTCGCCACCGACCGGGGGAGCCTGAGCGACATCGAGGGGTGGGCGACCTCCACGGCGGGCGTCGAACTACTGGACCAGCGCGAGACGAACGACGACGGGGAACGGGTCTACGAACACTACGTCCGGTACCACGGCTGAACCCATGAGCACCGAGACATCTCCACCGCCGGAGGGGGACGTCGCGAGGCTGCAGGCCGAAGTCGATGCTCTTCGTGAGGAAGTCGCCACCCTGAAAGACGACGCGGAGGACCAGGGACGGAAGATGACCATCATCGCGACCAAGGGGTCGCTCGACATGGCGTACCCGCCGCTGATCCTCGCGAGCACGGCGGCCGCCTTCGACTGGGACGTCACGGTCTTCCACACGTTCTGGGGGCTGGACATCCTCCACGAGGAACACTCGAGGAACCTGAAGCTCTCGGCGGTCGGGAACCCCTCGATGGGCGTGCCGAACCTGGTGGCGGCGGTGCCCGGGATGGACGCCGTGGCGACGAAGATGATGGCCAGGCGGATCGAGGACAACGGGACGGCGTCCGTCGAGGAACTCATCGACCTGGCGCTGGACCAGGGCGCGGAACTCCAGGCCTGCCAGATGACCGCCGACCTGATGGACTACGACGACGACGAGTTCTACGAGGGCGTCACGACGGGCGTGGGCGCGGCCGCCGCGCTGGCGGACATGGGCGACGCCGACATCCAGTTGCTGGTCTGACCGTCGCGTCGCCGGCTCGCTCGCTTTCGATACTGTTCGGGAGCGTCACGAGGGCGTCGAGATGGGACATCGTCTTCCAGGCTTCGATCGGCCCGTCTACGACTGCTGCTGATGGTTCCGCCGTGATAGAGCCGAGCTTCGGGGAGAATACCGCGGACGGCTCCGAATCTGACGGCGTGGCCCTGCTGGTCGTGACCCCCGTAGACGGTCGGTCGTCGAACCGCGGCGAAATCGATGCTCCCGGCGTGTCGCCCCCGCAAGCAATCCCGTTTCCCTTGTGCCAGCGTCCTCGTTTTAATTAAGTATTTTCCGGCCACAGGTGCGCGGCTTAACGACCGGAGACCCTCAATGGTTCTCGAACAGGTCGTAGGCCTCGGCCGAACCCCAGGCCAGCTCCATCGCGTCGTTCCAGCTGTTCTCGTTCGGCCGTTCGGGGAGCTTGCCCAGGTCAGTGATGGAGTTCTGGATACGTTCCTTCACGTGTTCGTTCTCCATGCCCTTCTGGTCCAGCACCTTCCCGTGGACCGCCAGGGCCGGCGACCAATACCCTTCTTCCTCCACCGCTATCGAGTCGAAGAACTCCTCGTCCAGCCCCATGTCCTCGAATAGATCAGTGTCTTCCAGTAGCTTCGAGTACAGTGGACCGCGGTAGTTGGAGTCGAAGAGCAGGCCCTCGTTCGTGATCTCGTCGTCTTCGAAGTAGGTCTCCTCTGTTCGTTCCAGGATCTTCTCCGCCTCCCTGCGTAGCTCCCCGTCGTCGACGCTGAACACCCCGTTCTCGGCGAGCCTTTCGAGTACGTCCGGGTACTCCTCCAGCGTGGAGAGGTCGAGGGTGAGGTCGTAGTTCTCGCTCCCACGGGTGAACGCCTCGTAGAAGTAGGCCTGTTTCCAGAGACTCTGCCTGAAGAAGGCGAGCGGCTGCTCCGAGTAGTCCGGTGAAGAATAGACCTGGCCCTGGGAAACGTTCTCCAGCATCCGGGCCAGAGCCGCCGCATACGCGACCCTCGCGCTATCGTCCCCGAACAGCTTTCCGTCGAAATACCGGTCGAACGCCGGGAACTTGGTCGCGTAGATGGCGGGCTGGTCGAGCTCGGAGTACCACGTCCCGGTTTCGCTTCTATCGGCGTTGTAGCACTGGTTGAACGAACCGTTGTCCCGCTGCACGTCCGGAAGGAAGTCGGCGAAGAAGTTCCAGGCGTAGTCCGCCACGCCGTCCACGTCCTTCAGGGCGTCCAGCGTAAAGACGGTGTCCCGTATCCAGACCGGGTAGTACATCGGCTGGATGTTGTGGGCGGCCTGGACTCCGCCGTTGTCCAGCAGGTGCATCTCGACGTTCGTCTTCAGGAGTTCGGCGACGTCGCCGTTCCACTCCGGGTCCCGATAGCTGCGCCCCTCGGGCTTCCCGTTTATCCAGACAGTGTACTCCTCGGATTCGCCCGGTTGCAGGACCATCGGCATCGACAGGAATCCCGAGCCGTAACGCGCGGTCACCGAGTCCCTCGTACCCTCACGGAAGTTCTCGAACTCGGTCCCCTCGTAGTCGACCGCCAGCGACTGGTCCGTGCTCATCCTTGCTATCAGCGGCCCGAACAGGTGGGACCGGATGGAGTCCCGTTCCCGGAACCTGGAGAACCGGTCCTCGACATGGGGGCTGAAGACGCCGGACTCGACGACTTCGCGGTCCGTCTCGATGGCGAACGAGCTTTCCGAGGTGAGGCTGTGCCACTCCAGGTTGCCGCCCGCGCTGACCCGGTTTGGCTCGGGTTTGAAGACGAACGGTGTCTGGGGGGTGTCGTTGGCGGCCGCCCTCCCGTACATCAGGAAGTTGTCATCGATCGCCCCCGACGAGTTGTTCGTCACCCTGAAGCTCAGTTCCGCTATGTCTCCTCCATCGAGCATCCTCGACCGCTGGATTACCTCCAGGTCGTCGAGATCATAGGTGAATGTGACTTCTCCGAGGCCGGTCCGCTCGCCCCGGACCGCCGATTCGTAGGGCAGCCACTGCAGTTCCCCATCCAGTTCGACCCCGGGGAAAATTCCCTCGTCCCGGTTGACCGACGGCGTCGGTTCGAACGGAACCTGTTCACGGCCGTTATCCATGAAGCCGGACACGCGTCCGATGTCGTCGTGCCGCAGCACCGCCCCTCCGCCCCGGTTCGAGAGGGAAACGACGGAGGGGGAGAACGACTGGAACCGGTCCAGGTCCCCGGTCAACGCCACTTCCATCGCCCGCCTCATGTTGTCCCACCAGTAGTTCACGTCGTAGTCGGTGTATCCCGAGGCGACGTCCCACGCCTTCCACGGGAACCGGGCGTTGCCCCAGACCGTCTCGAAAAATTCGGTATACTCGTTCTCGTAGTCGTCGATGTCCCCCTCGAATTCACCCTGGTTCTCCGACTCCGGAAGGCCGCCGATACGCCTCGCTGCATAGACGGGACCGGAAAAAGTACCTGCTACGGAAGCCTTCAGAACGTCCCGACGATTGGGAGAGGAGATCCCTCTTCCAACCACTGTGTAATAGTAAAACTCCCGTACTTGAGAGACTTACCCTTCTTTGAACCCGACACAGCTGTCGGGAAGAATAACCCCGAGAGCCTGGTCAGGCCGGTTATATAAGCGGTTTTCGGATCCGTCGACGAAAGTGAACACGACAGCGAGAAAGACAACAAGCAGAAGCAAACAGCCCAGACCGGCGATGTTGAAACCCTTGCTGGCAAACAGGCCGGGTGAGTAGCGCGAGACAGGACGGATTTCCCCCGACGTCACGCCTCCTCAGCTTCGTCGACCGTGCTGGGGTGTTGGGCCGTCGTGCTGTTGGGCAGTTCGAGACACTCCATTCGCGGAGGCGATTCACTCGGCTCCGATGCTGTCGAACAGCGCACGAAGTCGTCGAGATACTGCATCCTCTTCCAGACCTCGATCAGGCCGTCCGTCAGCGCCTGCGGGGTCGCCGACTCCGGGTGGATCCGATCTTCGACGAGGCTTCGGTGGACGACCGCGAAACTGACCTTGTTACCTTGCTCGTCGAGGAATCCGTACACGACGGGTGCGGGGATATATCGTGTCGGTCAGTACGAGCGCTGGTCTTGATGCCTCGCTGTCCGTGAGTCCGTCCCGTTCCCTGTTCTTGGGAAATAGTAACACGAAGTCTCTTGAATGGGTTATGGAGGTTTCGCTGATTCCCATGATCTTGGAATTTGGTACCATGGGACACGTGGATCGCTCTCCAGCGAACGTGACCCGATCCGACAATGATACCACGCTGTAGTACCACTCTTTCAAGTAACTATGAGTCACTCCGACACCGACGCGACGTTCGGTCTTGGGGCGATGTCGTACGCCGAGGTCCCGGACTATCTCCGACGGATGGGGCCGTCGTGGGTGGCGGGCGCTATCGCCGCCGGGCCGGCCACGATGGCGAGCGTCCTCACCGCCGGGGCGACGTTCGGGTACAGCCTGTTCTGGATCGTGATCCTCTCGGCGGTCCTCGGGGCCACGGCCCAGTACCTCGCGATGCGCCTCGGACTCCTCACCGAGGCCGGCATCGTGACCGTGGTCGAGCGCCGCCTCGGGGACGGGTGGGCCTGGTTGCTCGTGATCGACGTCGTCCTGGCGGCGGGGCTCGCCCAGCTCGTGATCATGAAGACCCTCGCCGACGTCAGCGAGACGGTCACGGGCGTCGACGCCCGGATCTGGGGCGTTGCGTGGGCCGTGATCCTCGCGCTCGGCCTGGCCGGTCGCGGGTACCGGTTCATCGAGGTGGCCGCGAAGGCGCTGGTCGGGGCCGTCGTGGTCGCGTTCCTCGCCTCGACGTTCGTCGTCCCGATCGACCCCGGCGCGGCGGCCGGCGGTCTCGTGCCGCGGATCCCGGCTGGCATCGACGGCGCGCTGGTGGCCGCGGGCGTCCTCGGCGGGGCGGTCCACGTCACCCTCGTCACGATGCACTCCTACACGATGCGCGCCCGGCAATGGGGGACGGGCGACTACGGCCTCGCGACCTTCGACGTGATCGCGTCGATGCTGGTCGCGTTCGGGGTCTACAGCCTCGCCATCTTCCTCGTCGCCGCGGGCGTACTGCATTCGCCGACGGTCGACGCCGGGAGCCTGACGGCCGTGACCGCGGCCCAGACCCTGGGGCCGCTCGTCGGCCAGTACGCGAAGTGGCTGTTCCTGCTGGGGCTCTGGGGTGCGGCCGCCTCGACGCTGGGCGGGAACACCGTCGTCCCGCCGTTCCTGGTTGCCGACAAACTGGGGTGGGACACGGACGTCTCGGACTCGCGCTACCGGAGCCTCCTCGCCGCCGTTGCCCTGCTCAGCGCCGGCGGGGCGTTCCTCGGGGGATCGTTCTTCCCGCTCCTGGTCCTGGTGCTGGCGTTCGGCCTCGTCGGGACCCCCTTCGCCATCGTCCTCGTGCTCTACCTGCTGAACGACTCGTCGGTCGTCCCCGAACGGAACTCCACGGCGGCCAACATCGGTGGGCTGGCACTCCTTCTCGTCGCCGCCGTCACCGCGGGCTCGTTCGTCAGGGGCCAGGCCCGGGCGCTCGTGGACGGCTCGTTCGCCATCGCGGACCTCCCGGCCATGGTCGCCGCCGATCCCGTTCCGGCGTTCGTCCTGGCGTTCGCTGGCGTGTTCGCGGTCGCCGCGGCCTGGCTTCTCGTCGGCGCCCTCTCGAGAATGGTCGGAACGCCGACCGGGGACGTCTAAGTCTGAGCCGTCGCTTCCGTTTCGGATCGAGAATCGAGCTTCGCCATCCGCAACGCTGGCTAGAGCGGGCGATTCGGCGTCGACGGTCCGGTTTCCCGACGGAAACGTGTGCCCTCGAAGCCTTTCGGCGTCGGACCGACCGGGTAGCGGCGCCGTTCCGCCGGGACCGACGAGCGATCGGCCCACGATCGCATTTCAGTATTGTTTTAATGTCCGATGGACGTATGGTGGCACTACCGTGAAAGGGCAGGAGTGGTACCAGGCCGACGAGGTGGCCGAGAACTACGAAGAGAAGCGGTTCTCGCGCGGCGGGCGGCTCATCGACCGCCGGGAGAAACGGGCGGTGCTCGATTCCCTCGGCCCCGTCGACGACAAGCGGATCCTTGAGGTGGCCTGTGGCACCGGCCGGTTCACCGTCATGCTCCTGGAACGCGGCGCGGACGTCGTCGGTCTCGACATCTCCGAACCGATGCTCAGACAGGGGCGGGAAAAGGCCCGAGCGGCCGGCGTGGGCGACCGCCTCGAAATCATGCGCGGCGACGCCGCCCGATTACCGTTCCCGGACGACCACTTCGACGCGGTGATGGCGATGCGGTTCTTCCACCTCGCGGACACGCCGGCCGCGTTCCTCAGCGAGATGCGCCGCGTTTCGAAGGGGCAGGTGTTCTTCGATACCTTCAACCGTTTCTCCACCCGCAGCGTCTACAACTGGCTCCTGCCCATGGGTTCGCGACTGTATTCGCGGCGCGAGGTGATCTCGCTCCTGGAGAAGGCGGACCTCGAACTCGCCGGCGTGGACCACGACTTCGTCCTTCCGTACGGGTTCTACCGGAAGATCCCGGACGGCCTCGCCAGGACGTTCCGAAACCTCGATACGGCTGTCGGCGAGCTGCCGGGCGGCGAACGATCGGCGTCGGTGTCGTACTGGAACGCACGGGTCCGGGACGAGTGAGGGCGCGGGAGGCGACCGACGTCATTCCCCCGACCTTTTAAGCCATGCCGGGCTATGACCGGTATGGACCTCTCGGTGGTCGTCCCAACGCTCAACGGACGCGAGCAACTGGGCGACTGCCTCGACGCCCTCTCGGAGTTCGTCCCCGACGCGGAGGTCGTGGTCACCAACGGCCCGTCCGCCGATGGGACGACGGGAATGGTCCAGGAGCGCGACGACGTCGACGTCCTCGTCGAGGTCACGGACCGGAACGTCAACGTCGCCCGTAACGCCGGCCTCGCCGTGGCCACCGGTGACGTGATCGCCCTGCTGAGCTATCACCAGGCGGTCGAGCCCTTCTGGTTCGACGCGCTCGAGGACGCGATAGCGGCGGGCACCTCGGTCGTCACTGGCCCGACGCATCGACCCCTTCGAGCGGGCATGACGACCGAGAGCCCCGAAACCAAACGGATCATGGGTCGCGATGTTTCCTTCTTCAACCCCGACAACGTCGCGATGACACGAGAAGCGGTGTCGGCCCTGGACGGGTTCGACGAGTCCATCGAGGTCGGCGGCGCCCGCGACGCGGCCCACCGCCTGGCCGGGAACGGGTTCGCCGTCGAGTGGCGCGAGGGGATGAGCGTCCGGAGCGAGTTCCAGCCCGACGGGGGCGACGTAACGGGGGGTTGGGAAACGAAGTACCGGTCGCTCGCCTACCGGCTGTTCAAGAACTACGGCGTTCGGCCGACCGTCTTCAGGCGGATCGTTTCCCACGGGATCGGCGACGCGTACAGGGTCGCCAAGGACGTTCTCAGGGGCGACGCGACGCCAACCGCGTGGTTCGGGGAGGGCAAACTCGTGCTCAGAGGGATGGCTGGCGGGACGACGGGGGGCCTCGTCGCCAGGGCGCGCGATCGAACGTCGACGCGGAACCCGAGGGGGCTATCCGTCCGGGACGACCGCGCCGTCCACGTCTACGACTGGCGCGACTAGCGCTCCCCGTCCGATCCGAGCGCCGGAACGACGCGGGACGGGTTCCTGGAGAAGGCCTTCCGCATCTTGTCCTCGGAGAGGTCGAGGGTGAGGAGTTCCATGACGCCCACGTTGGGATGGACGTTCGGGGCGCCGCTGCCGAACAGCACCCGGTCGGGGTGTTCCAGCAACGCCCGTTCCAGCAGTTCCCGATAGCGCACGAAACTCGTGTCGAGGTAGAAGTCCTCGTGGCGGTCCAGGAGGTCGATCGCCGAGTCCATCAGTTCCCGGTTCGAGGGGTGGCCGCCGAACCGGGACGCGATGACGGGGACGTCGTACTGGAGCAGCGTCGCGTCCAGGGCCGACGGCGGGAACCCCTCGCCCGCGTCGACCAGTAGTGGCAATCCCACGGCCTCCAGTTCGTCGAGGACCGCCTCGTCGGGGAGGCCGTCCCGCGCCGGATCGAGGCGGAACCCGTAGAATCGATCGTCGTAGGCGTACTGCTCGATGTCCCCCGGGGAAACGTGGTCGTCCCCTCGCCGGGCTGCGAGGTTGCGAAGCTTGCTCGCCGGCGACTCGCCGGGATCAAGCGCCCCGGAAATCCGTGCGAAGGCGATGAACGGCCGATCCACGCTCAGGCGGGCCACCGCGTTGTTGTACTTGAGGTAGTCGGTCCCCGGGCGCTGGCCGGGAAACACGACCGACCGAACGACTCCGGCCTGGTGCATCTCCCGCTCCAACCGTTCGGGGGAGATCGCTCGACCGCGCTCGCTGACGTCCTCAGCCGGATCCAGGCGGGCGTGAACGTCCACGACCCGGAAGCGGTGTTCCAACTCAAGCATCTAATCCGGAGTTTTCGGGCCGGGTATTTCGACCTACCGATATCCCCGTGTGCTAGCAATGGGCGCGCCAGGAATCGACAGGGGGCGGGCGGAGGCGAGGGAAAGTTTTTTGTAGAACCGCTGTACACACCCAATTGAGTATTGACCATGGCGGAAGAATCCCGACAGCGTCGCATGGGTGCACAGCCACTGTTCATCATGAGCGAGGGGAGCCAGCGGACGTCCGGCGAGGACGCCCAGTCCTCGAACATCACGGCCGGCAAGGCCGTCGCCGAGTCCGTCCGGACGACGCTCGGTCCCCGCGGGATGGACAAGATGCTCGTCTCCGATTCCGGGGACGTCGTCATCACGAACGACGGCGCCACCATCCTCCAGGAAATGGAGATCGAGCATCCCGCGGCCCAGATGATCGTCGAGGTTGCCGAGAGCCAGGAGGAGGAAGTCGGCGACGGCACGACCACGGCGGCCGTTCTGGCCGGGCGCCTGCTCACGCAGGCCGAGGATCTGCTGGAGCAGGACGTCCACCCGACGACGATCGTCGAAGGGTACCACGAGGCGGCCCGCATCGCGAAGGAGGCGATCGACGACTTCGTCGTCGACGCGGAGGTCGACGACGAACTGCTGACGCAGGTCGCCGCCTCCAGCATGACCGGCAAGGGCACCGGCGGCGTGACTGCCGAATCCCTCGCGGAGACGGTCGTCGAGGCCGTCGGCCACGTCCGCAACGAGGACGGCGCCGACCGGGACAGCATCGCGGTCCACACCCAGCTCGGGGCCAGTTCCTCCGCGACCGACCTCGTCGAGGGGATCGTGATCGAGGAGGCGGCTGCCAGCGACGTGATGCCTCGGCGCGTCGAGGACGCGACGGTCGCCGTCGTCGACACGGCGCTCGAGGTCCGTAGCGGCGAGATCGACGCCGAGTACCAGGTCGATTCGATGGACCAGCTCACCCAGGCCATGGAATCGGAGGAGCGCGAACTCCGCGGGTACGCCGAGAAGCTGAGTCAGACCGGCGTCGACGTGGTCTTCGTTACCGACGACGTCGACGACCGCGTGGATTCCTTCCTCGAGAAGGACGGCATCCTCGCGTTCGAGGACGTCGACAGCAGCGACGCCCGGCGCATCGCCAGGGCGACCGGCGCCAACCAGGTCGGTACCCTCGACGACCTCGAGGACGCGGACCTGGGGACCGCCGAAACGGTTCGGACCGAGTCCTACGGCGACGACGACCTCGCGTTCGTCGAGGGTGGTGCGGCGGCCGAGGCCGTGACGGTCTTCGTCCGCGGCGGCACCGAGCACGTCGCCGACGAACTCGAGCGCGCCATCTCCGACGCCATCGACGTCGTCGTCCTTTCGGCCGATTCCGGGGAGGTCGTCCCCGGCGCCGGCGCGGCCGAGATCGCCATCTCGGCGCGGATCCGCGAGGAGACGGCCTCGATCGAGGGCCGCAAGCAACTGGCGGTCGAGGCGTTCGCGGACGCGGTGGACCTGATCCCGCGGACCCTGGCCGAGAACATGGGCATGGACCCGATCGACGCCCTGGTCGACCTGCGCGCGGCCAACGAACGCGACGGCCCCTCGGGCCTGGTCGTCGCGGGCGAGACGGGCGAGGTCGCGAACCCGATCGAGGAGGGCATCCTCGACCCCGCGGGCGTCAAGCGCGAGGCCGTCGACAGCGCCACCGAGGCCGCCACCATGATCGCCCGCATCGACGACGTCATCTCCGCCGACTGACGCCGCCAGGTCGGGAAAACGGCCGAACCGTCCAGATTGCCTTCTCAGCGCCGTTCCAGCCGCACGTCGTCGCCCGGCCGGAGGTCGAACGCCTCGTCCCCCCGTCCCCGGTTGACGTCGAGTTCGACGTTGCCGTGGCTGCCGACCGTGGCGAGGCGCTCGCCCGGTTCGACCGCGGCGAACGTTTCGACTGCCGGCACGACGCGTTCGTCCGCCGCCACCGAGTCCGCGCCCGCGAGGAACCGTCCCGGGACGTTCGTGATGACGTTGCCGAAACCGTCGACGACGAGCACTTCGCCCAGGGCCAGGTCACCCTCGACGTCGGCTGACGGGAGTGCGAGGACCTCGGGATCGGAGGCCTGCGACACGTCCGGGATCTCGACGAACGCCTCGAACGATTCCTCGTGAACCGCCGCGGCAATGGGCGCGAACACGTCGCGGCCGTGAAAGGTCGAACTCGCCGGATCCTCGACCGCCACCTCGAAGCACTCGACGTTGGCTTCCTCCTCCTGACCTGTCCCCGATATCGCGAGTTCCCGAGCGACCGGAACGAGCACCCCGTTGTCGGGCCCCACGAGGACGTGATCACCCGCCCGGACGACGAGGGCGGCCCGGTCGGTGCCGACGCCCGGATCGACGACGACGAGGTGAACCCCGGGTGGGAAGTGCGGGAGCACCTCGCGGAGCCAGAAGGCGGCCGCACGAACGTCCTGCCGGGGGAAGTCGTGCGCGACGTCGACCAGTCTCGCGTCGCAGCGGTCGAGGATGACGCCCTTCATCGCGGCCGGATAGGGCGTTCCGAAGTCGGACGAGAGCGTGATCATGTCGGGGTTTCTCGGGTGGAATCGCGAAAAAGGCTGCCGTCGTCGGATGGCCGGGGGTTCGAACGGGGCGGCCCGACGAGCGTTTCGTCCTGAACCCCTGGAGTGACTCCCGGGGGCTCAGTTGTCCTCGTAGTTGGCGTCGGTCTGGGCGACCCGCTGGATGCGCTTGATACCGTCGATTTCGTCGATCACCTTTGCCACCGGATCCGGAACGAGGGCCTCCCAGTTTCCGCCGTCGATCATGCGCTCCCTGACTTTGGTTCCCTCCAGGACTTCGCGGTTGAACATCGGCGACTGGCGAACCTCGACTCCCTCCTCCTCGAAGAGCTGGATGACCAGCGGGTTGTTCGAGTACGCCACGTCGAAGTGCGGGCTCATGCTCTGGAGGTGGCTCACCCACACGGAATTGCGTTCCAGGTCCTCGATGGGGACCGCGTAGGTCACGAGGTCGAACGCCTGGACCGCCTTGGTGATCATCATGATCCGCTCGCCCGCCGTGAACGGGTCGTCCGGCATGTGCGAGTCGCCCGCGCTCCCGATCCCCAGCACGAGTTCGTCGACGTCCTCGTCCTCCGCGATCCGTTTTACCATCTCGTGATGCCCGTTGTGATACGGCTGGAACCGGCCGATATAACAACCCCGAGTCATATTCCCACGTCGGTGGGCTGATTTATAAGGGTGGCGAGTCGAAGCCAGATCGAAAAACTGGAACCAGAGCACCTCTATACCCTGATTTATCGATTGTGGCTCGTTCGCCCTTTGGGAGAAAGTATATCAGTTCACGATCCTTCCATTTCAATAGTTGCGAGAACTCTATGAGTAAGGACAGTACAGACGACAACAGTCCCCGCGACGAACCTCCGGAGGAAGAATCCGGCGAGCAGAGGCCCGAATCGGTCGACGAGGACGTTGCCGGGGTCGGATCGGACGACGCCCAGTCGGTCGACGCTGGCGAGGAGACCGCCGCCGACCCCGGCGAATCCGACCCGATCGCGGCCGACGCGGACCGGGCCGAGACGTCGGTCGACGAAGCGGACGGGTCCCTCCTCGACGAGGATCTCGGGAGCGACGTCGTCGAGGACAGCGATATCGAAATCGACGAAGAGAACGCCGAGGACGACCTGCTCGGGGGACTGAAGATCGACTCTACGGAGGAGATCGAGGTCCCCGAGCGCCTCGTCGACCAGGTCATCGGTCAGGACGAGGCTCGCGACATCGTCAAGAAGGCTGCCAAGCAACGCCGCCACGTGATGATGATAGGTTCGCCGGGCACCGGCAAGTCGATGCTGGCGAAAGCGATGTCCGAACTCCTCCCGCGGGAGGATCTCCAGGACGTTCTCGTCTATCACAACCCCGACGACGGCAACGAACCGAAGGTACGCACCGTTCCCGCGGGCAAGGGCGAACAGATCGTCGAGGCCCACAAGGAGGAGGCCCGCAAGCGCAACCAGATGCGCTCGTTCCTCATGTGGATCATCGTGGGCATCGTCATCGTTTACTCGGTCATCACCCAGGCCATCCTGCTTGGCATCCTCGCTGCGGGGATCATCTATCTGGCCTTCCGCTACGGCTCCCGCGGCAGCGACGCGATGATCCCGAACCTGATCGTCGACCGGTCGGATCGGAAGAAGGCGCCGTTCGAGGAAGCGACCGGGGCCCACGCCGGGGCGCTGCTGGGCGACGTCCGCCACGACCCGTTCCAGTCGGGCGGCATGGAGACGCCCAGTCACGACCGCGTCGAACCTGGCGCGATCCACAAGGCCAACAAGGGCGTGCTGTTCATCGACGAGATCAACACGCTCGACATCCGCAGCCAGCAGAAGCTGATGACGGCCATCCAGGAGGGCGAGTTCGGGATCACCGGCCAGTCCGAGCGCTCCTCGGGCGCGATGGTCCAGACCGAACCCGTCCCGTGTGACTTCATCATGATCGCGGCGGGGAACCTCGACGCGATGGAGAACATGCACCCCGCGCTCCGGGACCGCATCAAGGGCTACGGGTACGAGGTGTACATGGACGACACCATCGAGGAGACTCCGGAGATGCGCCGCAAGTACGCCCGGTTCGTCGCCCAGGAGGTCGAGAAGGACGGCCGACTGCCGCACTTCACTGACGACGCCGTCGAGGAGCTCATCCTCGAGGCCAAGCGTCGCGCCGGCCGGAAGGGGCACCTCTCGCTGAAGCTCCGCGACCTGGGCGGTCTCGTCCGCGTGTCGGGCGACGTCGCCCGCGCGGAGGACAAGGAGTTCACCGAGCGCGAAGACGTCCTCCGGGCGAAGCGTCGCTCGCGGTCGATCGAGCAGCAACTCGCCGACGACTACATCGAACGCCGCAAGGACTACGAGTTGACCGTCAGCGAAGGGGCCGTCGCCGGCCGGGTCAACGGCCTGGCCGTCATGGGAGAGGACTCCGGGATCGTCCTCCCCGTCATGGCCGAGGTCACGCCGAGCCAGGGCCCCGGCGAGGTCATCGCCACCGGGAAGCTCCAGGAGATGGCCGTGGAGGCCGTCCAGAACGTCTCGGCGATCATCAAGAAGTTCAGCGACGAGGACATCACCGAACAGGACATCCACATCCAGTTCGTGCAGGCGGGCCAGCAAGGGGTCGACGGCGATTCCGCGTCGATCACCGTCGCCACTGCCGTCATCTCCGCGCTGGAGGACATCCCCGTGAGGCAGAACATCGCCATGACCGGCTCGCTATCGGTCCGGGGCGACGTCCTGCCGGTCGGCGGCGTCACCCACAAGATCGAGGCCGCCGCGAAGGCCGGTCTCGACACGATCATCATCCCCGCCGCGAACGAACAGGACGTGATGGTCGAGGACGAGTACCGGGAAATGGTCGACATCGTGCCGGTCAGCCACATCAGCGAGGTGCTCGACGTGGCGCTCGCCGGCGAACCCGAGAAGGACTCGCTGGTGGATCGGCTCAAGAGCATCACCGGCCAGGCCCTGGAGCACGACGTCGGCCGGGGTTCCGGCAGTCCGAGCCCGCAGTAACTCCTCACTTTCATTTCGTTCGGTATCGCCGCCCGGTCGGTTTCACGTCGACTCGATTCGCTCACGCCTCGAGCAGTTTTCCGTCCTCGAACCGATAGCCGGCGTCCCGGAAGGCGTCCCGTGCGCGTTCGACGTCCAGGGTCCCGTCGGTGCCGAGAAACGGCGTCACCCGGTCGCGCCCGGACCACTCGAGGTCGGACGGGACCCAGCCGGTACCGGCGAACGGACTGGTCGCGGCTCGGGCGTACCCGTCGAAGACGGTTTCGACGAGGTGGGACTTGTCAACCAGGTGTGCGAGCGCGCTCCGGAACCGGGGGTTCGAGAGCGGGGAACGGCGGGCGTTGTAGCCGACGAAATAGTACCGCGGCGAGCGATCCACGAGCAGTTCGAGGACGTTCGATCGAGCGATTCGTGGCGCCGCCTCGGCGCGGACGGGCGTGACGGTCAGCTCCGCCTGGTCGCTGACGACGGTTTCGACCGCCATGACGTCGGACCTGGCAACGCGGACCGTCAGCCGATCGAACGCGGGGCCGCCGGCGAGCGCCGATAGATGGTCCGGGACGTCCCCGCGAACGAGGAAGTGCTCGTCGAACCGCTCGAACGTCACCGACTCCCGCGGCGTGTTGCGGACGAACGAGAGCGGTCCGCTCCCGACCGGCGGGACGTTGTCCGTCACCAGAGCCTCGGTGACGGGTCCGAGCCCGCCGGCCGATACGGGGTCCGTCCGTCGGGCCCAGACGTGTTTCGGGAGGACGGGGACGGTGAACGCTCGAGCCGCGACGGCCCTATCGCACTCGACGAACTCGAGATCGAGCGTTCGCCGGTCGAGCACGTGCGCGCCGGCCACGAGATCGGTTCGACCCCGATAGCGCGGTACAGGGACGGGACCGTCGCCCGTCTCGTCGTCGGACGTGTCCGCGAGAAACGCGTAGGTGAACGCCACGTCGCCGGCGGTCAGGGGTTCACCGTCATGCCAGGTCAGGTCATCGCGGAGTCGGATCCTGGCGATCGGCCGGTCGCCGTCGGCGTCGAACGTCCAGGACGCCGCGAGCCAGGGACGGACCCGCCCGTCCTCGGCCGCGTAGCCCAGCGAGTCGTAGAGGAGGCCGGTCAGCACGTCGTCCCGCCGATACTCGACCGCCAGCGGATTCAGGGTTTCCGTCACCCGGCTGTCGGTCGTCACGACCCGGAGACGACCCGGTTGGCGGTCCCGCTCCCCACTTTGGTCTCCCGTGGGCGAATCGTCGATATCCGACCGGAGCGCCAGGTAGCCCAGCGAGCGGCCGAGGTCGACCGCCTTCGAGTTCGAGAACCGGTCCTGCCGTCCCGCACGGATCTCGTCGGGAAACGCGATCACCGTGAACGGCTGGGCCCGTGCGATCAGTCGTTGTAGCTCCTCGATCGCCTCGCGCCGCCGTCGCCCGGCGGCGTGGCGCTGGGTCTCGAGCCGTTCGTCGACCTCGAGGTTCGCGAAGCCGAACGGGTTCTGCCATCCGCGGGCGGCCGTTAGCTTCGAGTGCAACAGCGAGTACAGCGCGTCCGGGGTCTGGAGCCCTCTGGGGACACGGGCGACGAACGCGTCGAACTCGTGGTCCACCAGCACGCCCCGTAGCAACGTTTCCGCTGCCATCGGCACGACTCGCGCGTCGATTCCCACGGTTCGGTACCAGTCCGCGAGACGACGAGCGATCGCCTGGGCGTAGGGGTCCACGTCACTGGGCAGGGTTTTGATCCGGAGCGACAGTCGGTCGGGGGATTCCCAGCCAGTCAGAGTCCGCAACCGCCGCAGACATCCGCCGCTGAGGGCGGTTCCGGCGGCCGCGAGCGAGGCGATCACCGTCCGTCGGCGCACGGGGGCTGGTCCCTCGAGCCCGGGGGAGGACTTCGTCGGCGTCATCGGAACCACCGTGTGGCGTGTGTGGCGAGCGCGGTCGCTTCTCGCGTTCGGTCGCGATATATCAGCAGACCGAGACCGACGGTCACGACGATCGAGGCGAACGACCCGACGATCACGTTTCCCAGCATCCAGTCGTAGTACAGCCCGTGGAGTCGGAGGTTGAAAGGAGCGAACAGCCGGATTCCGCCGGTCCAGAAGTCGGCGAGCAGGTGGGAGCCGTGACCGATCGCGGCCGGTCGCCAGTAGCCGACCGCGTATCCGAGTCCCACCAGGAGCGCGAAGGCGAACAGCGAGTGGGTGATCCCCCGGTGGGACCACATCGCTCCAGAGAGGTATCCCTCGTAGATAAGCGGGGTGAACAGGTATCGATCCAGATCCGGCAGTGCCGCCGTCAGAATCCCGACGAGATACGGTTCGACGCGATCCGTCCGCAGGAGGACCATCACCAGCGCAATCGACAGCAGGATGTGGATTCCGTCGGCGACCATCGGCGGGTCACCGTTCGGGGGGATCGCCCGATTGGTCGATGACGGAACCGGTGTGACGAAGCCCCTCGAAAACCATCTCGTCGGTGCTCATTGTGGGAGATTGGCAATCTCCGGCAATAACTATTTCGTCGCCTGTCATTTCCTTCATGCGTGTGACGGCCGGATCGGGGCCGCGTCGTCGCTTCCCGTTATCAAACCTCGTCAGTCAGAGTCCCTCGAGCGACCGGAGTTTCTGTTCGACCTCGGGCGGCGCCGCGCTCGGGCCGTCGCGCACGCGGTGGTCGGGGATGAGAAGCGGTAGCGGGTTCTCGTCGAGTGCGGTCCGGACGAGGATCCGGTCGTCGTCGTTTTCCGAATCGAGGTCGGGCGTCATGCGGGTGAGTTGCTCGACTGACGCCTGCTCGCCGTAGGGGACCTCCCGGAGCGTTTCGAGGACGGATCGCTGATCGGTGGGAACCGTCAGGCCCACCTGCACGTCGTCGAAGTCGACCCGGTCGACCCCTTCGAGATACCGTTCGATCCGGTCCAACAGTTCGTGGTCGGTCCCGTGGTCCTCGTCCGGAGTCTCGGGAAAGGAGACGCTGATGACGCGATCGCCCGCGATCCCGAGTTGTACGAACCGACCGAGGTAACTCGACTCCCGGGCGTAGATACCGGCCTCTTCCTCCATGGTCGTGCACAACGGCCGGTCTCACAATGAAGGTTCGCTTCCCCGGCGAGCCGATCGCACCCGGTGTGTCCCATACGCGGTGCTTCCACGGGCACGGCGACGGCGGTGCCCGGACGACGGAACTCTTATGTACAAATTAGTTCAACAGTGTACATAGATGAACGAGACAACGGAGCTCGCGCCGGCGGTCCGGTCGATACTCGACGCCGCCCGACGGCGCGACCCGACCGTCGAGGATCCCCTCGACGTGGACGCCCGTTCGGTTCCCCACGCGCTTTCGGGGGCCGTTGACGAGGGATATCGACCGGTCGTCGCCGAGGTAAAGCCGACGAGCCCGACGGCCGACGGACGCCGCGACGACGACGCCGTCGCGCTCGCTCGGAGCATGGTTGCGGGCGGTGCGGCCGCGCTGTCCGTGCTCACCGAACCCGACCACTTCGGCGGGGCCGTCGAGGACCTCCGGCGGGTCCGCGAGGCGGTGTCGGTTCCGGTGTTGCGCAAGGACTTCCTGCTCCGCGAAGCACAGCTCGACGCCGTGGCGGCGGACGCCGTCCTGTTGATCGCCCGGTTCCTGGGGGATGACCTGGAACCCATGATCGCGGCCGCCCGCGAGCGCGGGTTCCAGCCGCTCGTGGAGGTCCACGATCGGGACGAACTTGCCCGGGCGCTCTCCGCCGGCGCGAACCTGGTCGGGGTCAACAACCGGGACCTGGCCAGGCTCGAGGTCGACCTCGGGACGTTCGAGCGCGTCGCGCCCGCGGTCCCGGCGGACGTCACCCTGATCGCCGAGAGCGGGATCCGGTCCCCGGCGGACGCCGACCGGATGCTCGCGGCCGGGGCCGACGGTCTGCTCGTCGGCTCGGCGATCATGGACGGCGACGTGGAGGCCAACACCCGGGGGGTGACCGGCGCATGAGCGTCGATCGGTCGTTCGGGGAGTACGGCGGCCAGTACGTGCCCGAGGTCCTGATGCCGGCCATCGAGGAACTGGAGGACGCCTACGAGCGGTACGTCCTGGACAACGAGGACGGGTTCGTGGACGAGTTCCGGGAGCGACTCCGGGGGTTCGGCGGTCGCCCCACGCCCCTGGGGTACGCGCCGGCGCTCTCCGAGCGCTACGGGGCCGACGTCTACCTCAAACGCGAGGACCTGCTCCACGGCGGCGCCCACAAACTCAACAACGCGCTCGGGCAGGTGCTGCTCGCGAAGTACATGGGCAAGGACCGGATCGTGGCCGAGACCGGCGCCGGCCAACACGGGACGGCCACGGCGATGGCGGCGGCGCACCTCGGCATGCCCTGCGAGGTCTACATGGGGACGACGGACATCAACCGCCAGCGGCCCAACGTCTTCCGGATGCGGCTGAACGACGCGACCGTCACCCCGGTCGACACCGGCCGCGGGACGCTCAAGGAGGCCATCAGCGAGACGATGCGCGACTGGGCCCGCAACGTCGAGGACACCCACTACGTCATCGGGTCGGTCGTCGGTCCGGCCCCGTTCCCCCGGATGGTCCGGGACTTCCAGTCGGTGATCTCCGAGGAAGCCCGCGAGCAGGTCCTGGAGGAAGCGGGCCGCCTCCCGGACACGGTCCTGGCCTGTGCCGGCGGGGGCTCGAACACCATGGGCGGGTTCGCCGAGTTCGTCGACGACGAGGGCGTCGACCTCTACGCCGTCGAGGCCGGCGGGTCGTCCCTGGAAGTGAACGAGGCGACCGGCGTCGCCCCGAACTCCGCCTCGCTCTCGACGGGGACCGAGGGCGTCCTCCACGGCGCGCGGACGAAACTCCTGCAGGACGGGGACGGGCAGGTCGTCGAGTCCCACAGCGTCTCGGCGGGGCTCGATTACGCCGGCGTCGGCCCGGAGTTGGCACACCTCGTCGACGCCGGGCGGGTCACCCCCGCGACCGTCGACGACGACGGCGCGCTCGAGGCGGTCCACCGCCTCGCCCAGCTGGAGGGGATCATCCCCGCCCTGGAGTCGGCCCACGCGCTCGGGTACGTCGAGGCGAACCCGGAGGTGCTCGGGGACCTGGCGGTGATCGTCGTCTCCGGGCGGGGCGACAAGGACCTGGAGACGATCGTCGAGGAGACCGAACGCCGGGACATCGACGCCGCGCCGTCGATGGACGTGTTCTCGAGAGCGGGTCGCGCCGGGGGCGAGGGCGCGGGGGGCACCGGGGCGACCGGCGGGGAGGGACCGTCGTGAGCGCGCTCCGCGAGGCGTTCGACGACGGGCCGGCCTTCGTCCCGTACCTGGCCGTCGGGGACCCCGACGTGGTGTCCTCGAAGCGGTACGTCGAGGCCCTGGTCCGGGGCGGGGCGGACGTCGTGGAACTCGGCCTCCCGTTCTCGGAACCGATCGCCGAGGGCCCGACGATCCAGGGGGCCGTGGCCCGCGCGCTGGAGGGTGGCATGACCCCCGACCGGTACTTCGGGTTCGTCGAGTCCCTCGACGTCGACGTCCCGCTGGTGTCCATGACCTACTACAACCTGATCTACCAGTACGGCGAGCGGGACGGTCCCGGCCCCTTCGTCGAACGGGCGGCCGCGGCCGGGATCGACGGGATCATCGTCCCCGACCTGCCGGTCGACGAGAGCGAGCCCCTCCGTGCGGCCTGCGAGGCGGCGGGCCTCGACCTGGTATTCGTCGTCGCCCCGACGACCACCGACGACCGCCTGGAACGGATTCGGGAGGCCGTGTCCGGGTACGTCTACGTCCAGGCCCGGATGGGCACGACGGGCGCACGCGCCGACGTCAGCGACCGGACAGCCGAAAGCCTCGCCAGGGTCGCCGACTGGGACGTGCCGGCGGCGGTGGGCTTCGGCATCTCGGAGGCCGAGCACGCCAGGGAGGTCGTCGCGGCGGGCGCCGACGGCGTCATCGTCGGGAGCGCGCTGGTCGACCTCGTCGCCGAGGGCGTCGAGGAGGACCTGCCGACCGACGTCGTCGCGGCTCGACTGGAAACGAAAGCCCGTGAACTCGCGACGGGAGCGCGGGAGGGTGAGCAACGTCGGGCGGCCGAACCGGAAACGAATTAATGCTCACTGTAGTGGGGTTGGAACAATGACCGTCGGTACATCCGCTCGACTCGACCGCATCGGGTCGGACGGCCGGTACGTCGTCGTCCCCATGGACCACGGCGTTACCCTCGGCGCCGTCCGGGGACTCGCGGAGATCGAAGCGACGATCGACGCCGTCACCCGTGGTGGCGCTGACGCCGTCCTCACCCAGAAGGGAATCGCGCCACGCGTCCACGACAACAGGAACGGCGCGGGGTACGTCGTTCACGTCAACGCCTCGACCGCGCTCGGCCCGGCCCCCAACGACAAGCGCCGGACGGCGACCGTCGAGGAAGCGATCAGAGCCGGTGCCGACGCCGTCTCCTTCCACCTCAACGTCGGCAGCGAGTACGAGCGCGAGCAACTGGAGGACCTCGCCGCGCTCACCGACGAGGCCGGGCGCTACGGCATCCCGGTCCTGGCGATGGCCTACGCCCGCGGGCCGGACGTCGATTCGACCGATCCCGAAGCCGTGGGCCACGCCGTTCGCGTGGCCGAGGAACTGGGCTGTGACCTGGTCAAGACCGGCTACACCGGCGACGCCGGGAGCTTCGAGCGCGTGGTGGAATCGACGCGGCTCCCGGTGCTCATCGCCGGCGGGGAACCGGAAGGCGACCGCGCCACCCTTCGCGCGATCGAGGGGGCGATGGACGCGGGGGCCGCCGGCGTCTCGATCGGCCGATCGATCTTCCAGCACGACGACCCCGAGGCGATCGCGCGTGCCGCGAGCGCCGTCGTCCACGACGACGCGACGGCCGAACGGGCCCTCCGCCAGGCCGGGCTCTGGGACGGGGAGTGACCCGGTCGCGGACCGAACGTCGCGTGGTAGTTTTTGACAAGGTGTGTTATTTGTTCCGACAGGACGTAGCTACAAGTGAGTGCCGCGTCGCCACGGGTCCGGACGTTGCCTCGGTGTCGACGGTTCGGGGACGCCCGTGTCGAAGCGGTCACCGGAGCACACCATGCCTCTCACCAACCGTTCCAACGTTCCGAAGCGTCCGGGCAACACCCGACCCCTGTTCGGGGCGATCGTCGTTCTGCTCGGCGTCGTCCTCCTGTTGGACACGACCGACACCTACCCGATCGACGGGTTGTCGGTGTTTCTGGCGGGACTGTTCGCCCTCTATGGACTGTACGGCCTGTTACGCTGGCGATTTCGGAAGATGTTCTGGCCGGGCGTCTTCGTCCTGGTCGGCGGCCTCTGGCTGGCCGTCGAGTTCGAAGTCCTGACCGAGAGTGCGGCGTGGGACTTCTGGCCGCTGGTTCTGGTCCTGTTCGGCGTTTCGGTTCTCACGAAGCGACGCCGAGGGACCCTCGTCGCCACGCCGTACTCCGGGTACGTCAGCGAGGACGCCCGGGATGGCGACGTCGTGGCCGTCTTCGGGTCTGCTCGTAGCGATCTCAGGGAGGCGCCGAATCCCGAACGCCTCGACGCGGTCGCAATCTTCGGGACGGTCGAAGTAATCGTCCCCGAGGACTGGGACGTCAGCGTCCAGACCGCCCGGATATTCGGCGACGTCCGGGACGAACGACGCCACCGGGAACGAGACGGGACGGCCGACCTCGTTCTCGGCGGGGCCGCCATCTTCGGTGACGTCGTGCTCCGGGAGTAGGGTTCGGTTTTACAGGATGGTGGGGAGGTCGCCCGGCGTATCGAGGACGTACGCCGGCGTCGGCCCGTCGGAGGGGGACCCGGCTTCGAAGGGCACCCAGACGGAGGTGAGACCGAACCGGTTCGCGCCGGCGACGTCACAGGAGAGCGAGTCGCCCACGTGGACGGCGTCGTCGGGGCCGACGTCGAGCGCCGAGAGTGCCCGGTGGAACGGCTCGGGATCGGGCTTCGGTTCGACCCCGTTCGCGGGGTCGGCGAATACCTCGACGTCGAACGCGTCCGTGATCCCGAGCGCTTCGAGTTTCGTGGTCTGTCTCCCCTTCCGGCCGTTCGTGATCAGGCCGACGGCGTAGTTCTCAACGGCGACCTCCAGGGCAGTCCGGGCCCCCGGTCGGAAGTCGACGGCGGTATGGTCAACGAGGTCGGCGTACGCCCGCGCGACGGCGGGGGCGTCGGCCGGATCCGCCCGTCGGGTTTCGGCGACGGCACGGAGGCCGAGTTCGTAGAACTCGACGTCGCTCTCCGCGGTCGGTAGTTCGTCGGAGACGGCCACGAGGTCCGGGATCGTGCAATACTGGTCGACGCCGGCGCGGTCGAACGCCTCCTCCAGGAGGTCGTCCTCGTCCTGGGTTCCGACACAGAGCGTTCGATCGAGGTCGAAGAGGACGGCTCCGTCTCGGTGCATGGGGCCCGTGAGGGATTCGCACGCTTAATGTTTGCGCGGTATTCACGGGACAACCCGTTACCGCATCGTCACGTACGTCAGGAAGAGCAGGGCCACCAACTGGAGCGCTCGAAGAGCGAGCACGATCGTCTGGATCCCCGGATCGGCGACGTAGAGCATGTGCGCGCTGAAATAGAAGTACACCGCCACGACGTTCTCGACGAGCATGACCGCCGCGAAGGCGACCAGGCCGAGCACGAGGTTGGTTCTGAAGGTCCGGTAGTTCCGGATCCAGACGGTCCCCAGGGCGATCAACAGGACGACGTTGATCCCGGCCAGCGCGGCCGCTGCCAGGAGTTGCGTGCTCATTGCCATGGTCAATCGACGTGCTCCATGATTGTCTCGAAGGCCTCCTCGTTGTGTTCGAAGCGCTCGGTCAGGAAGTACAGCTTCCCGTACTCGGACTCGCCGGGTTCGATCACGTCGTGTTCGACGAGCATGTCGAGGTGGTGGCGCACGGTGTTGTAGTCCAGGTCCAGTTCCTCGGCGAGCCGGTTCGCGTTTCTCGGACGCGCGGAGAGACACTGGATGATCCTGGCCCGGTTACGGCCACCCCGCGTGCCGGCGAGCAGGTACCACAGTGCCTTCTCCATCGCGAGCCACGTATCGGGCGAAAGTCACGGACTGGATTTAGCCGTTGTGGTTGGCGGGGGTGCATTTCCTCGTCTCCGGTGGGGGGTTACTCCCTCCTCACGGTTCCGGACGGGGTCGTCCCCGGGGTTGGCCATCAGGTCGTAGCTGGTGTGGTCCGCGGCGTCCTCCGGGACGGACGCGACCAGGGGCTTGACGGCGAAGGGTTTCGGGCCGGTCGGATCCGTGCCGTCCAGATCGGGTTCGACCGAGACGACGATCTTGCTCTTCCCGTCCGCCAGGTCGGCGGGGAAACTCACGCCCATCGGAGGGTTCCGGAGCAGGTCTTCGCCGGGGAACGGCGGCCCGTCGCTCATCCCGCCGTGGTCGCTGTGGCTGTCGGCGCCCGCCGGGGTCCCGAACCGACCGGTCGAGATCGGATGCCCCCGGGTGACGGCCCACCCTTCGTATACCCAGCCCGAGGGAAGTGCCGGCAGGTCGAGGCTCGGAGCGGGGCCCGACGGGTCGAGGAACCAGACGCCGGCCGTCTCGTGGGAATTCCCGCCGTCGGTCGGGGTGGCGAGGATGTACGAGCCACGTGCGTTCGTAAACGTCGCCGGGAACGAGAGGGACGCCTCCTTCCCGTCGAACGCGCCGGCGAGGGCCACCACCCCGCTCGGACGGGGGTCCGGGTCGTCCGTGGGCTCGATAGTTACGACGAACGTCCGTGCCTCCCGGAGGCCCCGGTCGACGGAGCGGGAGCTCCCCTGGCCGGGCGAGAAGGTGCCGGTCGACACCGTTTCGTCGGGGAAGATCGCCCACCCCCCGTAGACCCCCATCGCGAGTTCGGGAAGCCCGGCGGTCGTGAGCACGATCTCCGTCATGGGGGCCGTCGTGGTCTCGTCCTCCATCGTTTCGACGTCAGTGGTCGTTCCATCGCCCATCATATCGTCCCCGGTCGTAGTACCGTCGCCAATCATCCCGTCGCCGGTGGTCGTTTCCTTCATCATTCCGTTCCCGGTCGTCGTCCCGCCGTCGCCGGCGTCGTCCGATCCGCCGATGTCCGCGCACCCGGCCACGGATCCGGCCGCCACCAGGCCGGCGATCTCCAGGAACCGGCGTCGATCCGTGTCGTGCATGATCGTAGTCCGCTCGAATCGAACCGGGGTAGGCCCTTGATAGTTTTTCAATATTCTGTCAAATTGTCCCCGGAGTTCCTCCGGAGTGGGGCCAGAATGCGACCAACATTCGTTCGGCGTCGACCCTTGCCCGCGTCCGCCACGTTCAAGCCGGTGCCCGACGAGCGTCCCCACATGTCACGGAGCGTCTGGCTCAAGGCCGACGACGAGGTGGGCGACTGGGAGGACCGTCGGGACCGCATCACGGCCGGCCTCGAAGCGGGCGTGGACTGGGTACTCGTGGACCGGACCGACGTCGAACGAGTGCGCGAACTGGGGGCCGTGAACGTCGCCGCGTTCCGGACCGACGCCGACGTGAGCGTCATCGACGACGCGGAGGGCGGGGAGGTCGTCGGGGATCCGGACGCCGTTTTCATCGGAAAACGCGGCGAGGGCGACGGAACGATCGACCTCCCCGAGGACTTCTCCGGGTCGGCCGACCTCTCGAGCCTCCGCCGGGGCGAGGACGGGACGATCGGGGCGTTCGTTCGACTCCGAAACGAGTCCTACGAGACCTTCGCCGAGGCGGCCGCCGAGGAGGCGGACGTCACCGTCGTCGTGGGCGAGGACTGGCAGGTCATCCCGCTCGAGAACCTGATCGCGCGCGTCGGCGAGCAGACCGAACTGATCGCGGGCGTTACCTCGGCCGCCGAGGCCGAGACGGCCTTCGAGACGCTCGAGGTCGGCGCCGACGGCGTGCTCCTCGACACGGACGATCCGGACGAGATCCGGGCGACGGTGGACGTCCGCGACCGGGCCGACCGCGAGTCCCTGGAACTGGAGTACGCCACGGTCTCCGCCGTCGAACCCGTCGGCAGCGCGGACCGGGTCTGCGTGGATACGGGATCGCTGATGGACGACGACGAGGGGATGCTCATGGGGTCGATGAGCCGGGGACTGGTGTTCGTTCACGCCGAGACGGCCGACTCGCCGTACGTCGATCCCCGCCCGTTCCGGGTGAACGCCGGAGCCGTCCACGCGTACGTCCGCACCCCAGGTGGGGAGACGAAGTACCTGTCCGAACTCACGAGCGGCGACGCGGTCCAGATCGTCGACACCGAGGGTCACACCCGCGACGCCATCGTCGGCCGAGCGAAGATCGAGCAGCGACCGATGTTCCGCGTGGAACTCGAGACCGAGGACGGCGACGCCGTCGAGACGCTCCTGCAGAACGCCGAGACGATCAAGGTCCACGCCAGCGACGGTCCGATCGCCGTCACCGACCTCGAACCGGGCGACGAGATCCTGCTCCACTACGAGGACACGGCCCGCCACTTCGGCGAGGCCGTCGACGAGCGGGTCGTCGAACAGTAGGCTGCCCGGGGACGTGGATGACGACCGAGTTTTCGATCGAAGTGCTACGACCCGGCTTGCGTTTCTCATGGTTCTCCTCCGAGTATCGGACGATCCGTCACGTCGGCCGCCGCGGCCGTCGAGCGTCGTCGGGGTCGTCACGGCCGAACCCCGTCCCGGGTAGGCGAGCGAGTGGCGGATCGCCACTCTATGTGAGTCAAATGTGAGTATAAAGGGGAAAGATTTAAATACTATTCTATCTAGTACTCACACATGAGTCGAGAGATCCGGATCACCATCGACGACGACGAGATCTTCGAACGCATGAAGCGCCGCAAACAACAGCTGGACCTCTCCTGGGAGGAAGTCCTCCACCGGGGCCTCCGGCGCGAACCCGAGGGCGGGCAGGAGCGCTCGGCCGCCGGTCGCGACCGATGGTCGTGGGACGAGCGCCCGCCACGCGACCCCGAACCGCCGGAATCCGGGACGTCCCGTGGTCCCCCTGACGAACCGTTCTCTACCGACGAGTTCGTCGAGGAGATGAAACGCGGCGTCCGGAACCAGGTCGTGAACTCACTGCAATCCTCGCTGAGCGGTCTCGGCGAGGGCGAGTTCGACCTCGAAGAGGAGATGGGCGCCCTCCAGAGTGCGGAGGACGCGGTCCTCGTTTTCGACTTCCTGGACGGGGACGGGTCCCACGAGGACGAGGCCTTCTGGGTGCCCCTGCGCGTCACCCAGCAGACCAGCCGTGAGGGCCTGGATGTCGATGTCGTCGCCGTCCGCTCCGGAAAGAGCGTGAGCCACATGAACCACTTCGACCGCTCGGGCCGTCGCCAGGTCAACGCGAACCTCGCGGCCGGCGAGACCGCCACGCTCCGGTTCACCGACGGCGGCGACGGCGAGGAGTATCGGGTGTACCCGGTCCTGTCCTGGAGCAAGGACGAGTCGGGGCGCCCGACGGTCACCTCGGTCGAGATCGACGAGGTGGTCCTCGATGACGTCGAGTGACGTTCCCTTCGCGGTCCCGGGAGATGCAGGGAGCGCGAACGACGGGACTCCCGAAACGACTCACACGTCCGACTGGTGTATCGAGTCCCCGAACGACGTCCCCGCACTGGCGAACGTGTTCACCCTGCTGAGCGACGAAACCCGGTTGCGGATCGTCTTCGAACTCGTCCTCTGCCGGAGCGAACGTCCGACCGATCCGACGCTGACCTTCTCCGAACTCAGATCCCGGGTCGGGGCCCGCGACGCGGGGCGGTTCAACTATCACCTGGACAAACTCCGCGGCGACCTGGTCGAGAAGGC
>JBLGCL010000011.1:0-30856 GCA_047617305.1 Natronomonas sp. | reverse complement strand
CCTCCTCGATCGAGACCTCCTCGCCGTACTCGTTCGCGAGGCCTTCGATGATGCCCATCCCCACCTCGCAGAGTTGCCGGGACGACTCGTACGTGAGGACCGCCATGTCCGAAACCACCCGGTCGCACGACACCTCGGGGGGATCGTTCTCCTCGTCCTGGGCCCGGATCTCGTCGTAGACCTCGTCGAGGTGGTCCAGCACGTCGAGCACCGACCACTCGTCGCGGACGTGCGCGCTGAACGTACTCAGCAGTTCGGGGGCGAGAAACCGGCCGAAGTCGCGTCGGACGGTCCCCGGGTCGTGGCCCGAGAGGTCGGCGATGGCGTCGACCATCGACGTGAACTCCTCGTCGGGATAGTGGGCGACCGGGAGGTAGAGCTTCGGCTCGACGCCCGATCGTTCGACGACCCGGTCCCAGGCCCCGTCGGGCATGCGCTCCTCGACGTATTGCTTGAGTCGACGATGGACGACGCCGTGCATCGGTCACCACCCCGTCCCGACGCTGCGGGCCCTCGCAGCCGTACGTTGGGCAACCATACGTTGGCCAATGCTACGTCGGGCGGGATAAATATTGATAGCGGCCGATCGGGTCAGCCGCGATCGAGCGCGTCGGCCACGGCCGGCGCCACGCTGACGGCGCTGACGGGGCGTTCGATGGTGTCGGTGCCGAAGATCGCCTCGACGCCGGCACGGGCGAGTTTCGTCGTCGCGTCGCGGGCGAGCAGGGGGTGGACGCAGGCGACGAACACGCGCCCGACGCCGTGCTCGCCGAGCACGGCGATCGACTCGCTCATCGTCGTACCCGTGGCGACGATGTCGTCGACGACCACCACGTCGCGGTCCGCCACGTCGGCGTCCCGCGGCGTGATCTCGACCTCGGTTCCCGAGCGGCGAGTCTTCTCGAAGTGGTCCGTCTCGCCCGCGCCGTAGGCGTCCCGGACGCCAGTCGCCAGGTCGATCGCGCCCTCGTCCGGGGAGAGAAAGAGGGGGTCGGTCAGGTCGGCGGGCAGGGGTTCGGCCAGCCGGTGCGCCGCCTCGACGGCGATTGCGGGCGGGTCGAAGAACTCGGTGACGGCCGCCTCGTGCGGACGGACCGTCAGGACGCGGTCGGTGCCGGCACCGATCGCGCGCGCGGCGGCCCGCGCCGACACCGGGTGGCCCGGCTCGAAGGCTTCGTCCTGGCGGGCGTAGCCCATGTACGGGAGGACCGTGATCACCTCGTCGGCGCCGGCCTCGCGGGCGGCGTCCTGCAACTGGAGGGCCTCGAGGTGCGCGTCGCTCGTGGTGGTCGAGGCCACGACGATCGCGCGGTCGGGCTGTACGTCGCCGATCCCCGCGAGGAGTTCGCCGTCGGGGAACCGGTCGTAGGTGACGGGCGCCACCGCCTCGTCGAGTTCCGCGGCGAGCGCGGCGGCGAGGGACTGGGAGGTCGACCCCGGAACGATCATGTTGGGTGCCTCGTCGGCGGGGAGTAAGTGCGTTTTCGTTGTCGGTAGCTCCGTCCGTGGCGTCGGCGAATCACTCCCGGATCACGGGACGGAGACGCCGACGGGGTCCGCGAGGCCGATCGACCGGTACTCCCAGCCGTCGCCGGCGCCGACGAGCAGCGTGCCGGTCGCGGTGACGGCGTAGGCGTGCTCCCCGAACGCCACGTCCACGACGGGGCCCTCCGGGATCGACCGTTCGTGCCAGTCGTCCGCGTCCGGGTCGTGTTCCTGAAGCCGGCCGTCGACGACGGCGAAGGCGCGGCCGAGCGTCCCGTCCTCGACCGGGGGAGCCGCGGCGACGGCGTCGGTGGGTTCGTCCAGTTCGACCATCCAGCCGGCACCCAGGCGGTAGAGGCCGTCGGCGGTCGCGACCAGCGGGACGCCCGGCGTGGAGACGTCGCGGGTGTCCTCGAGACCGGTGTCGTTCAGGCTGTCCGGGGAGGCGCGATACACGCCGTCGGCCGCGGCCACGAACGGCCCCTCGATGGCCCGGACGGGGGCGTCGACGTCGGCGATTTCGAGCCATTCGGACGGGTCCTCGGGAAGGTCGACGACGCGACCGATCTCGGCCGCCGGCGAGGCGGCGAGCAGGTCGAGCGGTGGTCCCCGGTCGAACCCGACGGCGTCCGCCGGGCCGAACCCGGAATCGACGTACTCGCCGCCGGGAGTGCGCACGATGACGTCCTCGTCGGTGGCGACGGCGACCCAGCCGTCAGCGGCGGCCAGGTCCCGGGCCCCACACTGTCGATCCAGGGAGAACCGGCCGACGCGGCCGGACGCGAGCGAGACCGACGCGGTACCGACGCCCAGGTCGTTCGCCACGTAGACGGTCTCCTCGCCCGACGGCGCGTCGTAGACGCGGTCTTCCTCCATGTCGCCCATGTCCGTGACGGAGGGGGTCCACGGACAAAGGCCTGCGGGACGGCGCGAACGGTGCCGGCCGATGGCGAGCGCGACCGGTGGTTCGAGTCGACAGCGGACGCGACGTGTCCGGAACCCCTATGGGTCAGCCAACCGGACGACCACCCGAATGAAAGTCTTCGGGTCGAGCGGGACGCGCGGCGTGGCAAACGAGGAACTCACGCCGAAGTTCGCGCTCAAGGTCTCGCAGGCGGCCGGCGAGGTCTGGGAGGTCGACCGCGTCGGCGTCGCCCGCGACACGCGGACGACGGGCCGCATGCTCGCGGACGCCGTGGCCAGCGGCCTCTCCAGCGTCGGGCCGGACGTCGACCGCCTCGGCGTGGTGCCGACGCCGGGCGCGCAGTCCTACGCGGAGCGCGAGGGGGTCCCGATCGTCATGGTCACCGCCTCGCACAACCCGCCGGAGTACAACGGGTTGAAGCTGATCGGCGACGACGGGACCGAACTCGCGGTCGAGGAGCTCGAACTGGTCGAGCAACGGATCCTCGCCGGGAAGTTCGATCCCGCGTCGTGGGACGCGGTCGGACGGGTCCACCACGTCGAGGGCGTGCGGGAGGCGTACCTCGAGGAACTGCTCGACCGGGTCGATCGCGACCGGATCGCCGACGCCGGCCTGACGATCGCACTGGATCCCGGGCACGGGGCGGGGGCGCTCACCAGCCCCGAGTTCTTCCGCGAACTCGGCTGCCGGGTCGTCACCGTCAACGCCCACCCGGACGGGCACTTCCCGGGGCGGGACCCGGAGCCGATCGAGGAGAACCTGGGCGACCTGGGTCGGCTGGTCCGCGCGACGGACGCCGACGTGGGGATCGCCCACGACGGCGACGCGGACCGGGCCATCTTCTACGACGAGAACGGCGAGTACGTCGAGGGCGACGCCACGCTGGCCGCCCTGGCCGCGGCGGAACTCGAGGCGGGCGACACAACCGTCTCGGCGGTGAACGTCTCCCAGCGGCTGGTCGACGTCTGCGAGGAGGTCGGGGCCGACCTGGAACTCACGCCGATCGGCTCGACGAACATCATCACCCGGGTCCGCGAACTCTGGGCCGAGGGCGTCAGCGTCCCGATCGCCGGCGAGGGCAACGGCGGGATCTTCTATCCCGAGGACCACCGGCTCAACCGCGACGGCGCCTACGTCGGCGCGCGGTTCCTGGAACTGCTGGTCGACCGTCCGGCGAGCGAGATCGTCGCCCCGTACGACGGCTACCACAACGTCCGCACGAACGTGGCCTACGACGACGAACGGCAGCGCGAGGCGATGCTCGATGCAGTCGAGGCCTACGCGACCGACGCGGTCGCGGAACTGACCACCATCGACGGGTTTCGGCTCGATTACGGCGACGCCTGGGTATTGGCCAGGCCGAGCGGCACCGAACCGCTCGTCCGGGTCTACGCCGAGGCCCGCGACGAAGGGCGGGCACGGGCGCTGTGTGAAGACGTCGCCGAGGTCGTCGAGGCGGCACGAGAAGGGGGCTGAGAGCCGGCACCCTTCGACCGCCGCGTCCCGCTCCGGCCGTCGCGGCGAACCGGCTTGCTTGGGGACGTCACCCGAACCGGCGGGCGAATCACAGTTTTCTTCAGTTCGGACGCCACCCTTCCCCTCACGATGGGATTCGGCTCCTACGACGAGAGCGAACAGCAGGACCGGAGCGTCGACACGGACGACGTCGACGAAGACACGAACACGGGGGACGACTTCCAGGGCGAACTCCGGGTCGAGTCCGACGCCGACACCGACGAACTCCTCGATCGCCTCGACGACATGAAGGGCGACTGACAACCGCCGGATCGCCGTCCCGATTTCGACCCCCGCGTCGCAGTCGCTCGGTAACCGTTCGTCCCCTCGCCCGCCAGTTTCGTCTTTGGCCATCGTCCGTGGCCGACCGGCCCACCCGACCAGCGGCCCCTCCGTGGCCGTCGCTGGAAGTATATTCACGGCGGTACGAAGGACGGCGGATCGTCGATATGGCAGACGAGGGTGCCGCGAGGCACCCCACGGTTCCCGAGAGCAGTCCTTTCACGACGGCGAACGGGGACCTGATCGGATCTCAGGAACCATGCCACCCTTTGTCAGGGAATCATGTAACAGTATCGACCGCGGTGGAACTGAACCGGACTAGCGCGAGGGGTTGTCGTCGAGACCGGCCTCGACCGCGGCGTGGTCCTCCCGCAGGGACTCGAGTTCCGCCTCGACGGCGCCCGACCGGAGCCGCTCGCGTTCGTCGGGTCCGAGTTCCTCGATGGCGATCGCGGCGTTTCGAAGCGACTCGTACCGGTCGTCGTCGCGGGTCAAGGCTCGAACTCGCCGGAGTTTCACGATCACGTCCTCGGGGGCGAACCGGGAGACGAGCGAGATCAGTTCGTCGCACCGCATCCGGAGGGCTTCGGCCCCCAGGGGCGGCCAGTCGAGCGTCAGCGACGATCCGTCGAGTCGGCCGAGATACGTCTGGTGGGTCGCGACCCGTCGCTTGAGTTCGCCGGGGTCGTCCACGTAGTGGTTCAGCTTCGACCGGGAGTACTCCGCGTACTCGAGCAACTGTGGGACGGGCTCGTCGCCCGCGTCCTTCTGGTGGACGTATCCGCGGAGTTCGTCGGGCGGGCTGGGCACGTCCACCAGCGGGAACCGTTCGGCAGTGACCGCGAACTCGATGACGTCCCGGGCGGGCCGGGTCCGCCGGAAAGTTTCGAAGGCGTCCCGGACCGCGTCGTTGTACGCCTCGATGGGATCCCGGAGTGCCTCGACCGGCGCGTCGAGGTCGGCCTCCCCGAGTTCGAGGAGGCGTTCCCGCTCGGCGATCGCGTCCTCGAGTTCCGACCGTCGTTTCGCGACCGCCCGACGGGCCTCCCGGTACGCCTCGCGGGCGTCGTCCCGCCGGTCCAGCAGCGCGGCCGCTTCCCGGACGGGGGCGAGGGCGTCCCGCGCCGCGGCGAAGTCGTCCTCGGTGAGCCGGCGCTTGTCCACGGCGTCGAGCGCCGCCTCGAACGCCTCCCGGTGCGGAAAGTCGTCGTCGAGTCCCTCCACGAAGGTCGTGATCTCCTCCTGGAATTCGACGTACGCGCGGAAGTTCTCGCCGCCGGACCCGGTCGCGGAGTTCTCGTAGCTGTCGAGCAGGCCGGTGGCCTCCTCGTAGGCCTGCCTGATGCGCTCCAGTTCCGCTTCGCCGCGCTCCTCGACGGCCGACTCCGCCGCCTCGAGTTCGGCGGCGGCCGCCTCGAGGTCGTCGACGGCCTCAGTCATAGACCTCGTCCGGGTCGAAGGTCGGTTCCTCGACGACCGTCGCGGTCGGACCATCGCCGTCGGCCTCGACGCGCCGGTAGAAACACGAGCGATGGCCCGTGTGACAGGCGCCACCGGTCTGGTCGACGCGGTACAGGAGTGCGTCGCCGTCGCAGTCGACGCGGACCTCCCTGACGTGTTGGACGTGGCCGCTCGTTTCACCCTTCCGCCAGCGTTCGTCGCGGCTCCGCGAGTAGTAGTGCGCCACCCCGGTCTCGAGCGTACGCTCCAGCGCGGTTCGATCGGCGTGGGCCACCATCAGGACCTCGTCGGTGTCGTCGTCCTGCGCGACGACGGTGAGAAGGCCGTCGTCGTCGGGAGCGAGGTCGAGGGTCATACCGGATGTCTACCGGTCGGGGACATACGTCTTTTCGTTACGCGACGCCGACCAGGCCCAGCAGTCCGTACAGCACGTCGCCGTACAGCACCCCCGCGATCAGGCCGAGCACGATCGGGATCATGAACGGGATGCCGGGCGTCACCCAGACCTCGTCGCGGGTGACGAGCACGGTCAGACCCTCGCGCAGGTCCTCGGGAGTCGTGGCGTAGGCCCCCGCCGCGTCGTCCAGGAACCGCTCGGCGCCCCAGGGGTCGTCGTAGTCCCGATCGGCGTCGGAGTCCACGAGTGTCTCGAGGTCGGCCGTCCCGACGGCCGCCCGGTCGGTCGCGTCGTCCTCGCCGTCGTCCCGGCCGGTCGGGATCGATCCGTCGATTACTCCGTCGCCGGGGTCCGCCGGGTCGTCCGGCAGGCTCTCGGGGTCGCGGTACCCTTCCGGATCCTCGCGCAACTCCGCGAGCGACAGGCCCCGCCAGCGCAGGTACATCCGGAGTGCGTCGAGGTCGAGCCCCCGGCGGGTCCGTCCTTCCGGCGTCTCCAGGAGCGACCCCGGGACTTCGGGGACCTCGTGCCACGGCATCGGGCGCCCGACGATCATCAGGCGCGAGAAGCGACCGCGAACGAGGTTCCTCCCGGCGACGGCCGCCGGATACAGGACGCCGGCCAGCACGGCGTTGGTGAGGACGGTGAAGGAGAAGACGCCGACCGGCGGACGGACCGGCGGGATCCGGTACGGGAGGCCGAAGGCCCCGGTGGTGAGGACGTCGGGGAAGACCGGGAACAGCAACCCGATGGCCATGAGCCCCTTGGCGTCCGCGCCGCCGAAGGCGCCGACGTACCAGAAGACGTACGCGAGCGGGACGACCAGGCAGGCGCTGACCGCGGTCCGGAACGCGAACTGCGCCCCGACGAACCCGCCTTCGTGCCAGGCTGCCCACCCGTCGGCCACGAGTAAAACCACGGCGAGGGTCGCCAGGGGGACCCAGGTCGCGTTCGGAACCCGCCGGGTCTGCACGTCGCGGTAGGCGGCCCAGACGAAGATCGGCACGGCGACGAACAGACGGAGGAGGTCCGTCCACGTCGCGCTGACGGCGCCGAGTTCGAGCACGTGTAAGCCACCGACCGACCGGAAGTTATTCGTTCCGGCCTCGGGTTCCGGTCGCGGTCGGGCTGACGAGCGGTCGTGGACGGAGTGGACGGGGTCGGAACGCGTCCCCCTCGTACGCCCATCTACGCAGACCAGTCGCTCGAACGGGCAGCATCCTGGCAACTCCCGGTAGAACGGTTCGATCCGTAGCGACACGGGGCTGTGGGGGATCACCCTTCGGGAAGGACATCCCCCAACGCGGCGCCGACCGCCATCACGATGCCGGTGACGGCACATTGTCCCCCCGCAACCGCCGGCGTCGTCCAGTCGACGCGGCCCCAAATCGTCATCAGGCCGAGCGAGGTGAGGGTGGCGATAGCCACGATTCCGAGGAGTCTGAGCGGAATCCGTCCGTAGAGGAAATCCGCTTCGACCGACGTGAAGTCGACCGAATTCAGGATCCCCCGTACCAGGCCGAAGCCGATCAGTAACGTCACTCCCAGATAGAGGGGATGCCGCGCGAGGAACGCGCCGACCTCGAGCGTTCCCTCCTCGACGATCATCGGGAGCCCGAACACGAAACTGCCGACGAAGGCCTCGCCGGCGTCCTGCAGGCCGAACCGGCTTCGGAAGCGGCCGAAAAGCCGCGGACGACGGGCGCGGTTGAGCGTTCGAATGGTCTCGCTGACCTGTTCCAGTTCGGCGCTCGAGTCGACGATGTCCTCCAGTTCTTCGAGTTCCTCCAGGACATCGTCGTAGTCGGGAGGTGCCGGGGTGGACTCGGCGGGAGCCACGACGACGGTGGATCGTCGTTTCAGATTCACAATCGTTTCCCACGATGTCCGCTCGGGTTTTCCGACCGGTCCCGTCGGCGGTCCCGGAATCCGGCCAGTCCGGTAGTTGATCCCCGACGTGGAGCCGGCAGGCGTCGATGTTCGGGAGCAGGGCGGAACGGGACGGGACCGGGCACGTCGTGGACCCTCCGGTTTGGGATTCGCGACGTGTGCTTCCGGGATGGCCCTGGTCAGCCGCGGTCGTGAATCGACGTCCGGCAACGATACGGTCGACGGGCCCCACGCGTTCGGTTGTCGCGTCGGTCGTTACTGACCGAGCTGGTCGCTCACACGGTTCGGGGGTAGAATCAGCCGTGGCTCGGCTCCCTGCTCGCAATTTCTCGGGGGGCGTACACGACGCTCTGGTCACCTATCCCCCCGTAACGAGGGGGGTCACCCCCTCGACAAACGCGCTGATCGTCGAACGCGCGGTATTCGTCCGTGTTCAGATGACGCGGTCCTGCAGGTAGTCGAGATGCTTCGCGTTGTAGACGATCTTGACCTCGTCGGCGGCCGGGCTACCGATGCAGGTCAGGCGGACGTCCCGGTCCTCGACCTCCTCGTCGCTGAGGATCTGCTGCATGTCCATGTCGATGTCGCCTTTCTTCACGATGGCGGCGCAGTTCGCACACGCGCCGGCGCGACACGAGAAGGGCCAGTCGTAGCCCTGCCCCTCGGCCGCCTCGAGGATGTACTCCCCTTCGGCGACGTCGAGCGTGCCGTAATCGACGTCGTCGAGGCCGGCGTCGGCCGCTTTTTCGAAGAGGTCGTCGTCGTCCATGTCCCAGCCGTGGTCGTCGAGCACTTCGTAGTTGAGGTATTCTACTGTGGGCATCAGGATACCTCTACACAGCCATTCATGTTAGAACTTGCTGTTGTTGCAACCCCGGTGGGTCGGTTTCCACCCGGCGATCGGCCGGACCGACCGACGATCGCGAGGGCGCTCGCTCGGGCGGGGCCCGCTCACCCGTACAGCGGGAATACCGAGAACAGCGCGAACGAGGCCGCGGCCGAGATGGACGGCGTGAGGATCCAGAGCATCACGACCCTGCCGGTCGTGCCCGGGTCGAACAGGTCGCTCGCGGTGAGTTCCGCGGGCTCCTCCTCGCCGATCGGGGCCACTTCGCCCTCCTGCTCGTCGACGGCCAGCGCCTGCATGGAGACGCCGGTCGCTTCGTCGCTCCCGGCGTCGGCGGGCGGCCCCTCGCCGGTCACGGCGGCCTGTGCGGCCTGTGAGATCGATGTCGTCCGGGTCGCCCGGCCCCAGCCGAGGCCGACGATGCACATCGTCGCGGAGACGGCCAGCGAGGCCGGGATGCCGATCGACGAGAGGAAGGTGATGATGCTCGCGCTGACGGTCTCGACGATGAGTGCGGCCAACAGCGGGAGGTCGGTCAGGTCGTTGCCGACGGTGTCGAGGGTCCGCCGGGCGATGGTGAACGCGCCGAGGCCGATGGCGCCGCCGGCGATCAGGACGCCGACGTCGGGCGTCAACTCCCCGCTGCCCACGAGCGGAGCGACGGCGTTGGCGACGTTCGACGCTCCCGCGGAGAAGGCCATGTAACAGCCGATCGCCACCACGAGGGCGCTTCCGAAGAACTCCGCGAATCCCGTGCCCGGCGCCAGCGTCGGGTATGGGATCGGGGCGTCGCGATGCAGCGCGAACATCGATCCTTCCGATCGCTCGATCGCGAACCGGACCGCGAGGTAGGGGTAGAGGTACCGGCCGACGACGGCACACACCCAGAACGCGAGGATCGGGGCGACCAGCCACCAGGAGACGATTTCGCCCATCACGTCCCAGTTGATCCGTCCGCTGGCGACGCCGAGGCCGGCGATGGCACCGACCGCGGTCATCGACGTCGAGGCGGGGACGCCGAAGAGGTTCGAGACCAGCAGCGCCAGGCCGACGAAGAAGAGGACGGCGACGCTCGCGGCCAGCGTGAACTGGGTCGACGGGACGATGTCCCCGCCCATCGTCTGGATGACGTTCCGACCGACCGTCCACCCGCCGAGGAGGGCGAACGCCGACATCAGGATCGCCGCGCCGAGTTTCGAGGCGACGCCGCTCCCGACGGCCGGGCCGAAGGCCACGCCCGTCGAGGACCCGCCGATGTTGAACCCGACGAAGACGGCCACGCCGATGCCGACCAGGAGGAGGAGTTCGAGTGCCACGCCGACGGCTATGACTGAGGTCTTCTTAAAAAGACCGGGATCGAGGACCGCCGGCCCCGTTCGTGCCAGTGGCGATCGACGTCGGGCGACATTGTCCCAAAATATTATGGTTGTTGACAAACCCAATTGCGCCATGGCCCGACGGCCTCCGACGGAGGGACCGATCGGCGCGCTTTTCGAGGCCACCGGTGACGCAATGGCGGTGATCGAGGACGGCGTCTACGATCGGGTGTCCGGGACGTATGCGGCGCTGTTTGGCTACGGGGATCCCACCGCACTCGAGGGACAATCCTGGCCGGAGCCGTTCCTGCCGGCCGAACGGGAACGCGTCGAGTCCGAGATCCGGCCGGCGATCGATGACCGCCGGTCGTGGCACGGCGAGGTCGAGGCCCCTCGGGGGGACGGATCGACGACCGGGGTAACGCTCTCGCTTGAACCGTTCGGTGACGGAGGGGCCGTCGCCGCCGTCCACCTGTCGGGGACCGATGCGGCACTTCCCGAGACGACCGGGGAGGCTCGGGAGGAGGACGACCCCACCGACGGAAGTGCCACCGTCGCGACGGTCCACGAGAACGGGACGTCCGTGAGGACGAGGTCCGGGGACCGGGGCGGGAGTGACGGGCCCGACGTCGAAACGAACGGAGACCGCGCGAAATCGGGGGCGGGGGCAGAGACGGACGATGGCGACGGTACCGACCTCGGGTCGGACGACGAGGACGCGGAACCCGGAACGACGCGATCCGGGAGGTCGCACGACCGGGCCTTCGTCCGGAACGTCCTGGACGCCCTCGACGACGTGTTCTACGTGGTCGACGAGGACGGCCGCTTCGTCCTGTGGAACGAGCAACTCGTCGAGACGACCGGGTACGAGCCCGAAGCGCTGGAACCGATGGATCCGGCCGTGTTTTTCGCCGACGAGGGTCCGGACCCGCTGCCCGACAACTGGGCGGCGATGCCCGACCTGGAGGACCGCCGCGTCGAACTCGACGTCGTCACGAGCGACGGGGAGGCCGTTCCACACGAGTTCCACGCGGCCAGTTTCGAGATCGACGGTCGCGGCTACCGTGCCGGAGTCGTGAGGGACGTCAGCGACCGACGGCGGCGGGAGGAGGCCCTCCGGAACAGCGAGGAGCGGTACCGCCGACTCGTCGAGCACGCGCCCGTCCCTATCGCGGTCGTCGCCGACGGCGACGTGGTCTACTGTAACGAGGCCGCCGTCCAGTTCCTCGAGGCCGACGATCCGGGCGAAATCCTCGGCCGGTCCGCCCTCGAGTTCGTCCACCAGGACGACCGCGACCTCGCCGCCGAGCGACTCGACCGCGTTTTCGAGGACGGCGAGGTCGCCGAACCCGTCGAGGAGCGATTCCTGACCCTCGACGGGGAAACCCGAACCGCGGAGGTCGCCACCGCGCCGATCAACTACGAGGGAGCACCGGCGGCACAGGTCGTCTTCAACGACGTGACCGAGTACAAGGAGACTCAGCGCCGTCTCGAGGCGTCACGGGAACGCTACCGCCGCCTGATCGAGGCGGCCCCGGTGCCCATCTGGGTGCAGGGACTCGAAGAGATCAGGTTCTGCAACGAGGCGGCCGCGGACTTCTTCGGCGCCGAGGACCGCGAGGCGGTGGTCAACCGTTCGGACCTGGGTTTCGTCGTCCCGGAGGAACGCGAGCGCTCCCGGGAGCGCAACCGGCACATCCTCGAGGACGGCGAGGTCATCGAGGGGATGGAAGGGTCGAAAGTGGGGCTGGACGGGAAGACCCGCCACGGTCTGTTCGCCGGCGCACCGATCCGCTTCGACGGGGAGGACGCCATCCTCGTCATCGCCAGGGACATCACGGAGCGGAAGGAACGCGAGCGCGAACTCGAACGGAACGAGACGATCATCGAAACCGTCGGGGACGGCGTGTACGCGCTGAACGAGGACCTCGAGTTCACGTTCGTCAACGACGCGCTGTGTGACATGTTCGGGCGGTCACGGGCGGAACTCCTGGGAACGGACGTGCGGAACTTCCTCGTCGACGCGGACCCCCAACGGGCAGCGGCGGACCTGCGCGACCGGGTCGTCTCGGGGGACCCCGACACGAGCAAGTTCGAGGCGACCGTGGAGACGCCGGACGGCGAGCGCATCGAGCTCGAGGCGAACTATCGGCTCCTGGGCGACCCTGCGGACGGCGAGTTCCCGGGGAGCGCCGGCGTCGTCAGGGACGTCACCGAACGGAACCGTCGGGAACGGGAGATCGCACGGCAGCGCGACGAACTCGAGCGGATCACCCACATCAACGACCTCGTCCTCGACGTCATCCGCTCGCTCGTCGAGACGCCGCCCGGGGAGGGCTTCGAGGCGGCCATCTGCGATCAACTCACCCGCTCGGATTCCTACCGGTTCGCCTGGATCGGCGGGCGCACGGTGAACGAGATGTCGGTTCGACCGCGGGCGTGCGGCGGCATCGACAAGTCGGCGGTGATCGATCGCCTCGACGCGAACGACGACCCGCTGGCGTCGCTCGTCGAGGACACCCTCCGAACCGGGGCCGTTCGGACCGATCGCGACGACGAGGACGGCGTCGTGGCGACGATCCCGATCACGCACGGCGACGCGATCGACGACGTCCTCTGTCTGGGGGCGGACCGATCGGCCGAGTTCGGCGACCGGGAACGGGAGGGGCTCGCCGTGCTCGGGGAAACGATCGGGTTCGTGCGCCACGCCCTCGAGACCCGGAAACTGTTGGTCGCCGATGCCGTCGTCGAACTGGAATTCCGCCTCCGTGATCCCTCCTCACCGCTGGTGGCGGCCGCGACCGAGACCGACGGCACGGTGTCCCTCGACGGCTACGTGGAAACGGACGCGAGCACCTGGCTGTTGTACCTCTCCGTCCGGGACGCGTCGGCCCGGGCGGTCGTCGAGGCGCTGGAGGGCGTCGAATCGGTCGCGTCGGCCCGCACCCTCGCCGACGACGGGACGGGCGGCCACGTCGAGGCCCGGGTGACCGGCGCCAGTCTTCCCCGGACCCTGCTCGCCTGTGGGGGCACCGTCCGGGGCGGGACGGCCACCGGGGACGAGGCCAGGTTCGTCGTCGAAGTGCCGGCCGGCACCGACGTCCGGCGCGTGGTCGGACGGGTCACCGACGCCTACCCGGACGCGACGCTCCTCGCCCAGCGCGAGCGAGAAGGGACGATCCGGCCGCCCGGGCGGATCCGCCAACTGCTCGAGGACGAGTTGACCGACCGCCAGCGCTCCGCGCTCCGCACCGCCTACCACGCCGGGTACTTCGAGTGGCCCCGGGAGAGCACCGCCGAGGAGGTGGCGGGGGCGATGGACATCTCGTCGCCGACGCTGCACAGCCACCTCCGCCGCGGCGAACGGAAGCTCCTCCGGACCCTGTTCGACGTCGAGGAGTGAGCGACGACGGATTTAGGCCCGTCGGGCCCGAGCGAGACGACATGTTCCCTGGCTTCGAAGTGGTGCCCGCCGTGGACGTGAAGGAGGGCGAGGTCGTCCAGCTCGTCAGCGGCGAGCGCGGCACCGGGACGACGTACGGCGACCCCGTCGACGCGGCCCGCCGCTGGGTCGAGGCGGGCGCCCGAACGCTACATCTGGTAGACCTCGACGGGGCCTTCGAGGGCGAGCGCCGGAACGCGGCGGCCATCGCCTCGGTCGTCAAGGCCGTCGGCGACGATGTCGACGTCCAGGTCGGCGGCGGCATCCGCACCGTGGCTGACGCGACGGACCTCCTGGATCGCGGCGTGGACCGGGTCATCCTGGGGACCGCGGCCGTCGAGCGCCCGGCGATCGTGGCCGAGATCGACGACGCCCGCCCCGGGAGCGTCGTCGTCAGCCTGGACGCGAAGGGCGGCGAGGTCGTCGTCGAGGGGTGGACGGAGGGCACCGGGCTCGACCCCGCGGCCGCTGCCGCCCGGTTCGCCGACCGCGGCGCCGCCGGAATTCTCTTCACCGACGTCGACGTCGAGGGACGTCTCGAGGGCGTCCAGGTCGATCGGGTACGCGAAGTGGTCGGGGCCGTCGACGTTCCCGTGATCGCCAGCGGCGGCGTCGCCACCCTCGAGGACGTGCGGACGCTCCACGACGTGGGTGCAGCAGCCGTCGTCGTGGGCACAGCGCTGTACGAGGACCGGTTCTCGCTCCGGCAGGCGATGGCGGCCGTCGACGACGGGTGACGGCGAACTCCGTCACCGGCGAACGTGAGCGAGCCACCCGCCTCTCGCGGCCTGGAGATCGAAACCTACTGACCCGATCCCCCCGAACCGCCGTCCAGAAACCGACCCGGCGCCCATGAACGTCCTGCTCACCGGCGAGCGAAACGTCGGCAAGACCACGGTCGTAGAGCGGGTCGTCGCGCGCCTGCACGAGCGCAACCTCGATCCGGTCGGATTCTACACGGCCGGCGGCCCCGACACGCTCGAACTCGTGGACGCACGGACTGGCGAGCGGACCGTCTTCGCCTCCCGCTCGGCCGAGTTCGAGGACGGCGTCTCCGTCGGTCGGTACGTCGTCGATCCGGCGGCGATCGACCGTGGCCTGGCGCTGGCGGCACGGGACGGCGACGTCCTCGTCGCCGACGAAATCGGCAGGCTCGAGCGCCGCGGCGAGGGGTTCGCCCCGATCCTGTCGGCGCTCCAGCCGAACCGGTATCGCGGCGTTCTCCTGTCGGTCCGGCAGGGCGTGGTGCCCGACGTCGCCGACGCGTTCGCGGCCGACGCCTCGGTCGAACGGATCGAGGTCACGGAATCCAACCGCGACGACCTCCCGGACCGGATCGTGGAGTTGCTGTTAGGAGCCGACGCCGGGGAAGGATCGGACGACCGGTGATCCAGAGCACGCAGTCCGACGTCCCCGAATAGCTGGGCCGACATGTCGCGACTCCGCACTGATGGACTTCAGGTCCCGGTGACGTCCCCGGGGCCTTCGCCGGATCCGTCCGTGACCGCGGATGGCGGCTCGTCTCCCGCCTCGGTCGCCGTCTCGTCGACGGATTCCCGGTCCAACTCGGTTTCCTCCGCCGGACCCAGGGGCACTACGTGCGTCCGCCCGTTGCGCTCGAACACCTCGACTGGGACGTCGTAGACGGTCCCGACGGTCTCCTCGGTGAGGACTTCCTCGCCGCCGGCGGCGTACACCTTCCCGTCGTAAAGGAAGGCGTACCGGTCACAAAACCGGGTGGCGAGATCCAGGTCGTGGATCGCGACGATCCCGACGAGGTCCGACTCGTGGACCGCCGATCGGACGCGGCGCATGACCTCGTGCTGGTGTTTCGGATCGAGCCCGCTCGTCGGTTCGTCGAGCAGGAGCGCGTCCGAGGCCTGGACGAGCGCGCGGGCCAGCAGGACCGTCCGTCGCTGGCCGCCGCTGAGCGTCGGCACCTCGCGCATCGCGAGATCCTCGATGCCGAGGTCACCGAGCACCGCCTCGACGGCCTGCCGATCCTCCTCGGTCGGCCGCCACTCGAAGTAGGGCTGGCGACCGAGGAGCACGGTGTCGAACACCGTCGCCGGCGGGGTCGACCCCTCGACCTGCGGGAGGTAGCCGATCCGCCGGGCGACGTCCTCGCGCGAGAGCGTGGCGACGTCGGTCCCGTCGAGCGTGATTCGCCCGCCGTCGAGGTCGTGTATCGCCTGGATCGCCCGGAGCAGCGTCGTCTTGCCGGACCCGTTCGGGCCGAGGAGGCCGAGCAGTTCGCCGTCGGGCACGGGGAGGGTCACCTCCTCCAGGACGGTCGTATCGCCGTAGGCGAGCGTGGCGTCGTGGACGTGCAGGGTCATGTCTTCCAGTACTCCTTTCCGCGGATCACCAGGTAGATGAAGAACGGCGCGCCGACGAACGACGTCACGATCCCGACCGGAAGGACCGTCGGCGCCAGGACGGTTCGGGCGGCCGTGTCGGAAACGAGCAGCAACAGCGCCCCCAGCACCGCCGAGGCCGGCAGGAGGTACGCCTTGTTGTTCCCGATTAGTTTCCGGACGACGTGGGGGACGACCAGGCCCACGAACCCGACGATGCCGACGAACGAGACGGCGAGCGCGGTAATGAACGACGCGACGAGCATTCCGCGATTCCGGACCGTTTCCACGTCGACGCCGACCCCTTTCGCGGCCTCGTCGCCCGCATCCAGCGCGTTGTACTTCCAGCTGTGCCGGAGGAAGTAGACGACGCTCGGTGCGAGGACGACGGTCAGGATCCCGAGGTTCCGCCACGTCGCCCGGCCGACGTCGCCGAACGACCAGAAGACGATCGAGGCGAGTTCGTTCTGGGACGCGAAGTACTGCATCGCCGTCGTCCCCGCGGTGAACAGCGACCCCAGCGCGATGCCGGTCAGGATCATCGTCTCGGGTGACGCACCGCGATACTTCGCGAGGGCGAGGATGACCCCGGCCGAGGACAGCGACGCGAGGAAGGCCGCGATCGTCACCAGGTACGGGTTCGCGAACGTGATCCCCACCCCGCTGCCGATAGTGATCTGCGCCGCGTCGAGCACGACGATCGAGAGCGCCGCGCCGAACATCGCCGCGTGAGAAATCCCGAGCGTGTAGGGCGATCCGAGGGGGTTGTTGAGGACGCTCTGCATGACGGCACCGGCCAACGCCAGCCCTGCCCCGACGAGGACCGCCGCAAGGACACGCGGGACCCTGATCCCCCAGATGATCGTCGCGGCGATGGTATCCCCACCTGGCCCATCGAGGAGGACGCCGAGCGCTCGGTCGAGCGGGATGTTCGTCGGTCCCGCCGTGACCGAGATCAGCGCGACCGCGACCAGCAACACGCCCGAAACCGCCAGCAGGTTCCGGCGGGTACTCGCGTGGGAGCGATAGTTACGGGCGATTTCGGTACCGTCGGAGGCGGTCATGGTTCGGATGGATCACGCTCGGAGTTGGACTCGTTCGAAGCCACCGAAGCGGTCGGCCAACCTGTCGTAGACGTCGACGTCGGTGCGGAACAGCGTCCCGTAGATCTCGTCGGCGCGGGCGACCGGATCGACGTCCGAGAACCGGTCCGGATACAGGACACTCCCGACGTAGTAGGCGTCCGCGAGGGTGCTCCCGTAGAGGTTGCCGTAGAACCGCGTCGGCAGGAGGCCGTAGAGGTGCCCCTCCTCGACCGCGGTGAGGCTCGCGTACTGCCCGGCCGAGAACGCCTTCTTCACGCGGTCGAGGTTGGACTCGGCAACGAAGATCATCGACGGATCCCAGGTGAGCAGTTTCTCCTCGTTGACCGTGGCGTGCCCGGAGATCGAGTCGGCCACGTTGTCCGCGTTGACGAACGCGAACGGGGCGAAGGGGTGTTGGGTGGAGGTCGCGCCCGCCCCGCCCGAGTCGCTCCGGCCGGCGTAGTAGACCGCCGGTCGCTCGTCGGTGGCGACGTCCGCCGTCCGTTCGTCCAGGGCCGTCCGCTCGGACTCGAAGAACTCGATCACCGTCTCGGCGCGGTCCTTCCGTCCGACGATCCTCGCGAGGAACCGGAGGTCCCCGTAGGCCTTCTGCAGTCGGTGCAGGGGCCGACTCTGTGCCTTCACGACCACCACCGGGCGGTCGATCTTGCCCTGGAGGTCGGTGGCGGTTCCCGCCGTGAAATACGTCGCCACCACCAGGTCGGGGTCCGCGTCGACGATGAGTTCCGGATCGCCGCCCTTGTGGGGACCGACGATCGGCAATTCGCGGAGTTCCGGGTTCGCAACGTTGTAGGGAATGTTCTTGCCCCAGGAGTGCTCGTTCCCCTCGACGCCGATGACCATGTCGACCGCATCGAGGTAGGCGACGAGGTTGAGCGCCCCCGGCCCCACGGCGACGACGTCCTCGATCGACCCCGGGAGGTCCACGGTTCGTCCGGTCGCGTCCGTTACGGTTCCCTCGTCGACCCTCCGGGTCGTCGCCCTGGAGGAACCGGTTCCGGACGGTTCAGTGGTCGTGGCCGTCGACCCGTCCGGGAGGGCTTCGCCGAGACAGCCCGCCGTTCCCAGCACCCCCACGGTGCCGACGACCTGGAGCAATCGCCGGCGAGTGGATTCGCGTTCTGTTCCAGTCCGTCCGCCGTCGTGAGACGTCATCTAGACCGACCTTCACAGCTGATCGTGGAATAGGTTTCGATTACTTTTATGTAAATAAGTAACTAGAAGTAGTTAACAACCGACGTCGGTGGCCGGCATCGATGGCCTTTCCTTCCAGTCGACCGACGTGGCGTCGCCATGCGAGTGACGGCTCCTCCCAACAAAACACCTTTGCCATCGCGGGGCTGCCTCTCCGGTATGACCGACCGCGCGGCCGCCGTCTCCCGCGAGACGGCCGAAACGGAGATCCAGGTGACGCTCGACCTCGACGGCGACGGGGGGGCGACCGTCGACACCGGCGTCGGCTTCTACGACCACATGCTCGAGTCGTTCGCGACCCACGGGCTGTTCGACCTGACGGTCCAGTGCGACGGCGACCTCGGGATCGACGAGCACCACACCGTCGAGGACGTGGCGATCGTCCTCGGGGAAGCGTTCGACGAGGCGCTGGGCGACCGGCGCGGGATCCGGCGGTTCGCCGACCGGCGGGTCCCGATGGACGAGGCGCTGGCGTCGGTCGTCGTCGACGTGAGTGGCCGTCCCTACTTCGCCTTCGACGGCGAGTTCTCCCAGGGACGGGTCGGCGACTTCACGAGCGTCATGGCGAGACACGTCTTCCGGTCGCTGGCGACCAACGCGGGGTTGACGCTCCACGCCGAAGTGGCCGGCGAGAACGCCCACCACGAGGTCGAGGCGCTGTTCAAGGCGGCCGCGCGGGCGCTGGACGACGCGACGCGGATCGACGAGCGCCGGAGCGAGGCGCCGAGCACGAAGGGCGAACTGTAAGGCGGCCGGCCCTCGGCGGTCAGCATCCCGCGAACCCACGATCGAAGATCCATACGACTAACTTTCCGCGCCGTCTGATCCCGGGTAATGTTCGACGAGATAATGGAGAAGTTCGAGGGCTCGCCGAGCCAGCAGGCCGTGATCCGCCTGTTGCTGGAGCGGGGATTCTCCGTCAACGACGAGGGGCGGGTGGTCTCTGGCGGGATCGAGATCCCGAACACCGGCATCGCTCGCGAGATCGGCGTCGACCGGCGGGTCGTCGACTCGACGACCGACGCCATCCTGGCGGACGAGGAACTCCGGCGGATCTTCCAGAACATCTCCCAGGTGCCGAGCCTGATGGACCTCGCGCCGGTCCTGGATCTCACGGTCCTGACCATCGAGGTGACCGACGCCGACGAACCGGGCATCGTCGCCAAGGTCGCCACGATGATCGCCGACGAGGGGATCTCGATCCGCCAGACGATCAGCGAGGACCCCGAGTTCACCGACGACCCGCGCCTGTACCTCATCACCGACGAGACCGTTCCCGGAGGGCTGATCAACGAGATCCGGAACCTCGACTTCGTCCGGAAGATCGAACTCCAGTGACGGGGGCGGACGCCTACCGGACCGTCGCCGGTCGCGGCGAGAGCCGGTTCGTCGTCCAGGGCTCGGAGTTCCTCGGTCACGTCGACCGCGCCGAAACGGTCGCCGACGCCGAAGCCTTCGTGGACGCCATCCGGGCGGAGTACGACGACGCGACCCACAACGTCCCTGCCTACCGGGTCCGGGCCGATCCGCTCCGGGAGTACTCCAACGACGACGGCGAGCCCTCGGGATCGGCGGGCAAACCGATGCTCAACGTCCTCCAGGGGGAGGACGTCGAGAACGTCGTCGCGGTCGTCACGCGCTACTACGGCGGGACCAACCTCGGCGTGGGTGGGCTGGTTCGGGCCTACTCGCGGGCCATCAAGGAAGCCCTCGCCGACGCCGAAACGATCGAGGAGCGCCCGCACGAACGACTCCACCTCTCGCTCGAGTACGACGACTCGGGGACCGTCCGGGGGATTCTCGAAAGCGAGGACCTCGAGTTCGAGGCCGACTACGGGGAATCCGTCGCGTTCGACGTGCGAGTGCCGGTCGACGACGCCGAGGCGCTCAAGGATCGCCTCCGGAGCGCGACCAGTGGGCGCGTCGGGATCGAGTAACGAAACGTGCCGGCTGACCTCGAATGAACGCTGACGAACCTCAGGCCCAGTCGTGGGCGTCCCAGCCCTCGTAGTGCTTGAGGCGACTCTTGATCTGGAACGGTTCCCAGCCGCAATCGTGATAGAGAACGTCGGCGAGCGTCCCGAACTCGCTGTTGTTTAGCTCGATCCCGCGGTTTCCCCTGTTGGTGACGTACGGTTCGGATCGGAGTTCGTCGTAGACCTCGCGGGCCATCGGGTAGTCGTGCTGGTCGATCGCGGCGATCGAGAGGAGGTTCTCTTCGTCGATCGGCGATCCCCACCCATGTTTCGTGATCATCGCGGCGAGAAGCGCACATTCCACCGACGGTTTCCGCATATATCGATCTTTAGCCGCCGCTTTTATAAATTCGTGTTAGTTAGCGTTAACGCCTAAGGAAATTGTTATACGCATAGGCGGTTATGGTAGCATCATGAGTAAGTCAACGCCGACGGACAGCGGCAACGGCCGAGACACCAAGGAGGCTCGCCTTGCCCACCCGAGTGGGTTGCTGTACCTGCTGCAACACGAGGGCGTTCCGATCCTCCTTGACGCGATCCTCGACCTTCCCCCAGGTCGGGAGTTCAACAAAAGCGAGTTCGCGGACCACGCCGGCGTGACGCGCCAGACCGTCGGGAACTACATCGATCTGCTCCTGGAGGTCGAGATCGTCGAGGAAGTCCCGAACACGAACCCGCAGCGATACCGAGTCGCCGAGAGCGACGTGGTCCAGGAACTGTTCGAGTTCAATAGCGCGCTGAACGCGACCGGTGAGTGATCCCGTAACGACCCAGACTCCACCGCTCCCGAGACGGGCCGCTCGCCGGCGAGACCGACGCGAAATCGCCGGAGCGTTTCGAACCAAAACACCCATTTTCGCGGCGAGCGAGTGACGACCATGGAGACGGTCAGTGCCGACGATTTCCACGACATCGTTCAGGTCGAGGACCCGCAACTCGCCCCCGACGGCGACCGGGTCGCGTTCGTCCGGAAGGTCCCCAGGGACGACGAGGAGTACGAGGCGACGGTCCACGTCGTCTCCACGGGCGGCGACGACCCCCAGCGGTTCACCATCGAGGAGGGCGCCGACACCGAACCGCGCTGGAGCCCGTCCGGCGACCGGATCGCGTTCGTCTCGACGCGCGGCGCCGACGACGACCGCCCGCAGCTGTGGGTCGTCCCCACCGACGGCGGCGAGGCGCGGCAGGTCACGACCGTGGCCGGCGGCGTCGGATCGACCGAGTGGAGCCCCGACGGCACGCGGATCGCGTTCGTCCAGCAGGCCAGCGAGGAGGACCGCGAGGAGGAGCGCGACCTCGAGGTTCCCGAGGACTTCGAGCCCGAGGACCCCGACCCGCGGGTGATCGACCGGACCGTTTACCGGTCGATGGAGCGGTACTTCGACGGCAAGCGCTCGCACGTCTACGTCGTCGACCTCGGGGACGACGACGTCGAGCGCCTCACCGACGGCGACGCCGACTTCGCCGGGCCGACGTGGGGCGACGACGAGACGCTGTACTACGCCGAGAGCGTCGGTGACGACCCCGACGACTCGGTGGAGTACGAGATCATCGCCCACGACCTCGCGGCCGACGAGACCGAGACCCTCCACCGGACCACCGGCTGGGCCATGGAACTGGCCGCCACAGAGGACGGCCGGATCGCCCACGTCTTCCAGGAGGAGGAGCAGGTGTCGCTGCAACCGGCCGAAGTCAAGGTCTACGATCGGGAGACGGGCGAGGTGAGCCACCCGACGGCCGACCTCGACCGGACGCTCGGCCTGGACGCGAGCGTCCAGTGGGGTCCCGACGAGGAACTGCTGTACTTCGCGACGCCCGACGAGGGCGCGTCGGCGCTGTGGGAGGTCGCCTGGGACGAGACGGAGCCCGACCGGGTGATTCGCGAGGACTGGAGTTCGATCGACGGCGCGGACGTCGGCGAGGACGCCGTCGCCTTCGTCCGGAGCGAGTGGGACCATCCCGGCGACGTGTTCGTCGCGACCCGCGGCGGCGCCGAGGAGCGCCGACTCACCCGGGTGAACGACGACTACTTCGAGGACCGGGCGGTGGGCCGTCCCGAGGAACTGCGGTACGAGAGCGACCAGGGTGAGGTGCAGGGCTGGGTGCTGCGACCCCCTGAATTCGACGGGGACGAGGAGTATCCCATGGTGGTCGAGGTCCACGGCGGGCCGCACGCCATGTGGACCACCAGCGGGACGATGTGGCACGAGTTCCAGACGCTCGCGGCCCGGGGCTACGTCGTCTTCTGGTCGAACCCCCGGGGCTCGACGGGCTACGGCGAGGAGTACTCGAAGGCAATCGAGCGTGACTGGGGCGACGTCACCATGACCGACGTGATGGCCGGCGTCGAAGAAGTCGCCGCCCGTGACTACGTCGACGACACCAACGTCTTCCTCACCGGCGGCTCCTTCGGCGGGTTCATGACCGGCTGGATGGTCGGCCAGACCGACTACTTCCGGGCGGCCGTCTCCCAGCGCGGCGTCTACGACCACACCGGCTTCTACGGGTCGACCGACGGCGCGTACAAGCTGATCGAGGGCGACTTCGACACCACGCCGTGGGAGGAACCCGAGTTCCTCTGGGAGCGGTCGCCGACCGGCCACGCCCACGAGGTCGACACGCCCACGTTGCTCATCCACAGCGACGACGACTACCGGACGCCCGCCAACACCGCCGAACTGTTCCACCGCATCCTCCGCAAGCACGACATCGACACCCGGATGGTGCGCTATCCCGGCGAGGGCCACGAACTCTCCCGCTCGGGCCAGCCCGGGCACATCGTCGACCGCATCGAGCGCATCGCTCGCTGGTTCGACGGCTACTCCGAACACCACGACGCCCCGCGGGCGCTGGATCGTCCCGACGACGCAGCCCTGACGGCCGGTGAAGACGGGGGCGAGGACGAAGACGAGGAGTAGGGTCCCCACGGTCGGGACCGGATTCGAGACCGTCGCCGGGCGCCCATCCCGCGGCCGGCGAGAAACGATCGATTCGGATGCCGACCGCCGATTCCGGGCCGGCGGGAAACGGTCCCGATCGATCGATTCGGGGGCCGACCCGGGTCAGTCGACGATGATGTCGTCGTCCCCGTCCTCGATGGTCGTCGGTCCCGACTCCGTTTCGGACTGCATTTCCGTCCGATAGCGTTCGATCCAGTCGGCAAAACAGGCCGGACACAGCCGCTGGGCGTCGACCTGCGAGCGATCGACGGTGAGGCGGACCGTGCGAGCCAGCGCGTCCGAAATCGGCGTCCCGCAGTCGTCGCAGGGCTCGCTCATGCGCCACACGTCACGCGCCGACGGTATAGGTGTTCGGCCCGTCCGTGTCGTCGTTCGGCCAAACGAGGTCCCGCTCCCGACGGTCACTCGTGCAACCCGCCGACGGACTCGTAGAACGACGACGCAAGCTGGTCGGCCATCTCCTCCTCGGGGTCGATCCGGACGTCCACGACGAGCGGGGTTTCCGAGCGCTTCCCCTCGCGGAGCGCCTCGGCGAGGTCGTCGGGAGCGTCCACCCGGACCCCGTCGGCGCCGAAGGCCTCCGCGACGGCGACGAAGTCGGTGTCGTGGAACTCGACGCCCGCGATGTCGCCCGGCGAGTCCTCCATCTGCCGGACCATGCCCAGGCTCTGGTCGTTCAGCACGACGAACGTCGGGGCGAGGCCCTGCTCGACGGCCGTCTCCACGCTCGTCATCGTCATGGCGAACCCGCCGTCGCCGGCCACGGCGATCACGTCGGCGTCGGTCGCCAGCGACGCGCTCACGGCCGCCGGGGTCGCCCAGCCCATCCCGCCCACGCCGCCGCTGCCGAAGTAGGTCCGGACGGCGGGCGTCCGGAGGTAATTCAGGAGCCAGAACCGGTTGTTGCCCGAGTCGGCCGTGACGATGGTGTCCTCGTCGACGACCGCCCCGATCTCGGCGACGGCGCGCTGGGGTTTGATCGGGGAGGCGTCGGACTCGCACGCCGGCGCGGTGAAGGACTCTCGGGCCTCGGAAGCGCGGTCCCTGGCCCAGTCGAGGCTCCGATCCGTGGCGTCACCCGCGGCGTCGAGCAGCGCCCGCAGGCTCTCGGCCGCGTCGCCGATCAGCCCCACGTCGGCGGGATAGACCCAGCCGGCGTTGCGAGGGTCCACGTCGGCGTGGAGGATCGTCTGCTCGTCGGGTCGGACGAAGTCCGGGGCGCCCCAGTTGGTGTCCATCGGGTTGAGTCGCGACCCGACGACGAGCAGGACGTCCGCCTCGCTCACGGTCCGGTTGGCGCCCTCGTGGCCGAACGCGCCGATGACCCCGGCGGCCAGGTCGTGCGTTTCGGGGATCGTCGACTTGCCGAGGTAGGACGTCGTCACGGGGCAGCCGTAGGACTCGGCGACGGCCTGGAGTTCGTCGTAGGCCTTCGCCGCGTGAACGCCGTTGCCCGCGATGACGACGGGGCGGTCGGCGTCGGCCAGCGCGTCCGCGGCCGCGGCGACGTCGCCCTCCGTCGGCCGCGACTGCCACGTTCGGACCTGTTCATCGGCGTCCCAGAGCGGCGGGATCGGGTCCTCGGGAACCTCTTCGGTGACAGCGTTGCCGTCGAGAATGACGGCGGTCGGCCCGGGGCGGCCGGCGGTCGCGTGCTTGAACGCCAGCTGGAGGCTTCGCACGGTCTCGGGTGGGGTCCGGGGGAACCAGTGTTCCTTGACGACCCCGTCGAGGATCGAGGGGAGGTCGAGGCCGCCGTAATCCCCCCGCGCCTGCTGGTAGGGGGCGACGGTCGAGTAGTCGCCGCGCTCGGACGCCTCCGTGATCACGACCATCGGGGACGAGCCCAGCTGGGCCTCCATCCCCCCGATCGCGCCCAGGCTCCCGATCCACGGTCCCTGGCCGAGGAGGACCCCCGGCTCCCTCGTCAGCCGGCCGTGCATCTCGGCCATGACGCTCGCCTCCCGCTCGTCGCGGGGCCGCACGAACTCGACGTCCGACTCGGGGAGGTGATCGAGCAGTTCGATCACCCGGCCGCCCGGATAGCCGAACACGCGGTCGACCCCGAGGGCTTCGAGCGTCTCCACCAGTCGCTCCGCGGTGGTCGTCATGGCGCGGTCCCCCGTTCGGTCGCGTCGACGGTCCGATCGGGTGCGATCATGTTCCCCGACCAACAGCCGGAAGGGCTTTGCTTTACCGCCGGAACCTCCCCGCCACCTCTTTAAAAATACCCAAGATTTATAGGCATGGTAACGAACCACGGACCGAGGAAGTGAGTCCCCATGTGCCACCACGAACCCATCGACGAGACCGTATTCGAGGCCGACGCCGAGGAGGAAGAGGAAGCCGAAGAAGAGGAACCGGAAGTCGTCGTCGGACTGGCGTGAGGTCCTAATCCTGCGCTTTTTTGACGCCTCGCCTCGTGAGCGACGGCCGTGTCGTCAGTACGGTTCGGGGTCGACGAGGCCGGCAAGGGGCCGGTACTTGGATCCATGTTCGCGGCCGCCGTCGTGGCCAGCCCGGAGACCGTCCCCGGCGACGTCGCGGACTCGAAGACACTCCCGCCGGAGCGTCGTGAGGCGCTCGCCGCGACACTGCGCGACGACGAGCGGATCGCGGTCGGCGTCGCCGAGGTCCCGGTCGACCGCATCGACGACCCCGAAACGGACATGAACTCGCTCACGGTCGCGGTCCAGGCCGAGGCGCTGGCCGCCGTCGCCGAGGACGGACTGGCCGGAATCGTCGACGCCGGGGACACCGACGAGGCCCGGTTCGCTCGGCGCGTCGCCGACGCCGTCCCGTTCGAGGTCGAAGTCCGGGCCGAACACGGTGCCGACGAGCGACGTCCGCTCGTGAGCGCGGCCTCGATCGTCGCCAAGGTCGAGCGCGACGCCCACGTCGCGGCGCTGGCCGACGAATACGGCACGATCGGCTCCGGCTATCCGAGCGATCCGACGACGCGCGAGTTCCTCTCGACCTACGTCGACGAGCACGGCGATTTGCCGCCGTTCGCGCGCGCCTCCTGGAGCACGAGCCGGGACGTCCTGGCCGCCGCCGAACAGTCCTCCCTGGACGCGTTCGAGACGAGGTAGAAGCTTTTTAGCCACCGAACGGCAAGGAAGGGATGCCATGAGCGAACGCCCCGACGACGACGAACTCGAGGAACTTCGCAAGGAGAAGATGGAACAGCTCAGGGAACAGGGCGAGCAGGAGGAGGCCCAGGAAGCCGCCCGCCAGCAGGCCGAGGCCCAGAAGAAGGCCGTGCTCCGCCAGCACCTCACCGACGACGCGCGCAAGCGGCTCAACACGGTGAAGATGTCCCGACCGGACTTCGGCGAGAAGGTCGAACAGCAGATCATCACGCTGGCGCGGAGCGGCCGCATCCAGGACAAGATCGACGACGGGAAGATGAAACAGCTGCTCAAGGAACTCAAGCCGGACGACAAGGGCTTCAACATCCGACGCCGTTGAGATGCAGCTCGGGCTGTGTTACAGCGGCGGAAAGGACTCGTCGCTGGCGGCGCTCCTTCTGGATCGGTTCTACGACGTCACCCTGGTTACCGTCCACTTCGGCATCACGGACGACTGGCAGTGCGCCCGGGGGACCGCAATGACGCTCGGGTTCCCGTTCGAACGGGTGGAGCTGGATCGCGACGTCGCCGAGGACGCCGTCGACCGGATGCTCGAGGACGGCTATCCCCGGAACGGCATCCAGCAGGTCCACGAGCACGCCCTGGAGGCAGTCGCGGCCATGGACCTGCCCGGTGACGGCGACGGCGACGGGTTCGACGTCGTCGCCGACGGCACCCGTCGGGACGACCGGGTGCCGACCATCTCGCGGGCGACCGCCCAGAGCCTCGAGGATCGACACGACGTCGACTACGTCGCCCCGCTCACCGGGTTCGGCCGGAACGCGGTCGACCGCCTCGTCGAGACGACCCTGGAGGTCGAGGTCGGGCCGAGCGAGGAGATCCAGCGGGCCGATTACGAGGCCGAACTCCGGGCCCTCCTGGCCGATCGGGAGGGACCCGCGGCGGTCGAGGAGGTCTTCCCGGAGCACGAACAGACCGCCGTCGTCGGCCGCCGGTAGCGGGGTCGCTCGGCGCCGACCGCGAACCGCTCGCGCCTCGTTCTCCGTCACGCTGACCCGGGAGCCGACCCCGGCGAGGGTCCGGGCGTTCGTCGGCCGCAAGACGCTCGAGGCGCCACCCGTCAGGACGGCCGCGAGGGACAGTTTCAAGCGACCGCTCGACAAAGCCCGGTTCATGTACGAACGACTCAAGGGATTTCGAGACGTCTATCCCGAGGAAATGGCGGCCTACCGGGCCGTCTTCGACGAGATCGAGTCGGCGGCGCAGGCGTACGGCTTCCGCGAAATCTCGACGCCGGCGATGGAACGGACCCGGCTGTACGCCGACAAGTCCGGCGAGGAGATCGTCGAGGAGCTGTACAGTTTCGAGGACCGGGGCGGACGCGACGTGGCGCTCACGCCCGAGTTGACGCCGACCGTCGCCCGCATGGTCGTCGAGAAGAGCCAGGAACTGACCAAGCCGATCAAGTGGTACTCGACGCGACCGTTCTGGCGCTACGAGCAGGTCCAGCAGGGCCGGTTCCGGGAGTTCTACCAGACCAACATCGACATCTTCGGCTCGTCCGAACCCGAGGCTGACGCCGAAATCCTCGCGGTCGCGGCCAATAGCCTGACCGGCCTCGGGCTGACCGACGACGACTTCGAGTTCCGCGTCTCCCACCGGGACATCCTCTCCGCCCTCCTCCGGTCGTTCGACGCCGAGGTGGACGAGCGCGACGCCATCCGGGCCGTCGACAAGCGCGCGAAGGTCGAGCGGGAGGAGTACCTGGACCTGCTCGTCGACGCCGGACTCACCCGGAGTCAGGCCATCGAGTTCGACGACGTCCTCCAGGCGGGGAGCGAGGACCTCGACGAACTGCTCGCGTTCTCCGATCGCCGGGACCTCCAGGACGCGGTCGAGAACCTCCGGAACGTGCTCGACGCGACCGAGGACTTCGGCGTCCGCGAGTACTGCAACCTGTCGCTGTCGACCGCCCGTGGGCTCGATTACTACACCGGCGTCGTCTTCGAGTGTTTCGACTCGACGGGGGCGGTCTCGCGGGCGATCTTCGGCGGCGGTCGCTACGACGACCTCATCGAGAGCTACGGCGGCCAGCCCACGCCGGCCGTCGGCGTCGCGCTGGGCGTCATGAACTCGACCCTGCCGCCACTGCTCAAGCGGGCCGGCGTCTGGCCCGAAGAAGCGCTCACGACCGATTACTACGTCCTCACGGTGGGCGACACCCGGGCCGTCGCCGGCCGGATCGCCGGCGACCTCCGCGAGCGCGGCCACGTCGTCGAGGCCGACGTCGCCGGCCGGAGCTTCGGCGCCCAGCTGGACTACGCCGACTCGATCAACGCCGAGACGGTCGTCATCGTCGGCGAACAGGACCTCGCGAACGACGAGGTGACGGTCAAGGACATGGCCTCTGGCGACCAGACGACCGTCCCCGTCGACGCGTTCCCCGGCGACCGCGACCGGCCGACCTACGACGACTTCGCCTGATCGGGCGGGAACGGCGGGGCCGCCGTCGTCCGCGTCCTCGAATTACCGGTCGACCGCCCGGAAGAACTCGTGTTTGGCCAGGAGGTACGCCACGATGACGAGGCCGACGACCGCGTTCGAGAGGTCGTCCAGCCGTCCGCCGAGCACCCGTGCCAGCCGCCACAGCGTACTCGCGCCGACGAGGGCGAGCGTGATCGCCCACGCGACGAACGATCTCCGGTAGAGGGAGTACGCGAGGATCAGGACGCCGAGCGCGATCGGGGGTGCGACCGTCGCGAGGAGCCCGTTCCCGGCCAGCCCTCCGAGTCCCCACGACAGGAGCCAGAGCGTCCCGTAGAGCACCAGCAGGAGACACACGAGGCGGATTCCGATGGGCGGACGGCTCGTCGGACTCGATTCGGCTGGCATGGATCTTCCGTCACGCCCGAGATCCATGAAACTGGCCGGGAGGACGGTCGGCCCGATCGAGCAGGGCCGGGCGAAACGAGTCCGACTCCGGCTTCGAACTGCTCGATCGCCCCGGTTGCCTGACCGCGACCGGCCTCACCGACGTGGCGGACGGAGAAGGGCGATGACCGTCGGACCGAACGGCCGCGACGCGGAGTTCGCTCACTCGGTGCTGGCTCACCCGCGGAGCCATAGCAGCCGTTCGGTCACGAGCGTCCCGGCGATCCCGCCCACGACGAACCCGAACACCCCGTCGAGGAGGGCGATCATCTTCGGGCCGGTGTCGATCCCGGCCGGCCCGAGGAACACGACGCCCACGGCGCCGATCCCGAAGACGAACAGCACCAGCGAAGCGTAGCCGGCCAGCCGGGTCCAGGCCTGGCGGGTTTCGCCGCTCCGGCGCCCGCCGAGGAACATGACCAGCGTCAGCGGCGCCACGAAACTCCCGATGAACGCGATCAGGCTCACGAGGAACGCGACCGTCCAGAAGGGACCCGGCTGCCCCTCGACGACCGATCCCCAGCCGAGGAGAAAGAACGCCGTTCCGAAGAGCACGCCGCCGAGGAGGAAGCCAACCGTCGAGAGGAACCGGTCGTCCGCCATTGTTTCGGAGGAACCGGCAACGGTAGAAAAAGCTTCGGGTGCTTCGCTCGTCGTCCGGCCGTCGTGCAGCGAGTGCCGGCCGGCCCACACGACAGCCTTAATCGACATCCTGGCGTACGATCGGCGTACCGCATGGACGCCTACCGGATCGCCTACGACGGTCGACCGTTCCACGGCTTCCAGCGCCAGCCCGACGTCCCGACGGTCGAGGACGCCCTCTTCGACTCGCTCCGGGGGCTCGACGTGCTGGCCCCCGACGCCGACGCACCGGCGGGGTACGCAGCCGCCGGGCGCACCGACGCCGGCGTCTCCGCGCTGGGCCAGGTCGTCGCCTTCGAGGCGCCCGACTGGCTGACTCCCGCCGCGTTGAACGGCGAACTGCCGGCGTCGATCCGGGCGTGGGGCCGCGCCGACGCCCCGGACGGGTTCCACGCCACCCACGACGCCGCCTGGCGGGAGTACGCCTACCACCGCCACGCGCCCGAGGCCGACCGGGACCTGGCCGCCGAGGTCTGCGGCCGGTTCGAAGGGGCCCACGACTTCCACGACTTCACCACCGACGGGGGCGACACGACCCGGACGGTCCACGAGGCCGCCGTCCGGCGGGAGGGGCCCTACCTCGTGCTCCGCGTTCGCGCCGACGGGTTCTGCAGACACCAGGTGCGACGAATGGCCTCGCTCGTGGACCGGGTCGCCGCTGGCGATGCGTCGCCCGAAACGGTCGATCGAGCACTCGGCCCCGAGCCGCTGCGGGGGCCCGAGGGCATCCCGACCGCGCGACCGGAACCGCTCGTGCTGCTCGACGTCGGCTATCCCGAACTCGATTTCGCGGTCGACGACGCGGCGGCGGCCGACGCTCGCCGCGCGTTCGAGGACCGCCGGGACCGTCACCGGACGGCCGCCAGGGTCGCCGGAACGATCAGCGACGGCGTCGACCCGAACGAGCGGCGGGAGTAGCAGCGCTCCGTGCGTCCGACGTCGTCGATCGGTACGGCCGTCGTCGCGGTCCGCACGACCGGTGCGCGTTTCGTGAAATCGGTGTTCGCGAGTATCGGGCGCTTTCCCTCCCGTTTTCGG
>JBLGCL010000010.1:0-32476 GCA_047617305.1 Natronomonas sp. | reverse complement strand
CGTAGACCGTCGCGTCGACGTCGCGTTCGACCGCCCGGCGCAGGGTCTCGGCCGCGGTCCACGTGCCGACGCGGTTGTCCATCCCGCGACCCGCCAACCGCGTCCCCTGCAGGTCCTCGACGGTGGACGAGAAGGTCATCGGATCGCCGACCGACACCAGGTCGCGTGCCTCGTCCTCGTCGGTCGCCCCGATGTCGACCCGCTGCTCGCTGATGTCCTCGTACTCGTCGTCCCCCTCGCGCAGGTGGATCGCCGTCTGGCCGATGACGCCATTCACCGGGCCGTCGTCGCCGTGGATGGTGACGTGCTGGCCCTTCGAGACCGTCCGGTCGGAGCCGCCGATGGCGTCGATGTGAACGAACCCGTCGTCGTCGATCGTCCGGACGATGAACCCGATCTCGTCGGCGTGGCCGGCGACCGCGACCTCCGGGCCGTCATCGCTCCCCTCGTGGACGGCGACCGCGTTCCCGTACTCGTCGGTGTGCACCTCGTCCGCGAACGTCGAGACGTGCTCCACCCAGACGCGCTGGCCCGCCGTTTCGTAGCCCGACGGACTCGGCGTTTCGAGCAGTTCGTCGAGGAATTCGCGCTGTCGCGTGTCCATGCGGAGGGGTTCCGGATGTCGGTTGAAGAAACCGTCGGATCCACGCCGAGAATACCGGAAAAATACACCGAGAGAGACGACCCATTCCGGGACCGGTGGTGTCGACGCTCGCGATCGGCCCGGTCGTCGAAACGGCGCCTGCGGTACATCTAAGCCGTTGCTCCCCACACTAACCTGTATGGGAGACAAACACTTCACCCTGCTCGAACTGCACCTCGACGGGGACGTCCAGTTCGGTCCGAAGTCGATGGGGCTTCCCGGGGACGAAGACGAGGAGGCTGAAGAAGCAGAGGGCGGCGAATCGATCGACGTGGAGGGGCCGGAGGATACCGACGGCGAAGGGGGTAGTGGTGCCGGCAGACTCCTGATCGGACTGGTCGTCGTCGTGGTCCTCGCCGGCGTGCTGCGGAAGGTTCTCGGGGGCGACGCGGACGTGAGCGAGGAAATCCCCGGCGAGTGATCGGTTCCCGCCGTGGACCGGCGAGCGGTCGCCTCCCCCGATCGAGGGAGAAGGGTTTTGCTGGCCCGTCACTAACCCGGGCCCGTGAGCCTGTATCGTAGCGTCAGAGCGGTGGCGAACGCGTCCGGCGACGGCGTCGTCGACTGGGAGGCCGTCACGGAGGCCGCGAAGGCCAGCACCGACCCCGGATCGCTGGACCTCGATCCGGCGGAGCGCGAGGGGTACGCGACCGACGTGCGGGACGCCCGCGAGCGAGTCCGGGCCGTCTCCGGGACGTCGTTCGATCTCCCAGGGGCGGTCGAGATCCAGAACCGCCACCACTGGATCGACGCCAACGTCGAGACGTTCCGGCAGGTGATGGCACCCCTCGAGGATCGAACCGGGCTCTTCCCGGGAGCGGCCCGGGTCATCAACACCGGGACGATGAGCCTCGCGCTCGGGTTCCTCGGGCGGCACGTCATGGGCCAGTACGATCCGCTGTTGCTCGCGGACGGCGACGAGCACGGCCTGTACTTCGTCCGCCCGAACATCCGCCGCGCCGCCGGGGAACTCGACGTCGAGTACGAGCGGTTCCGCCGGTGGATCGCCTTCCACGAGGTCACCCACGCCGCGGAGTTCGGCGCGGCGCCCTGGCTCTCCGAGCACCTCGAAGCCCGGATGCAGCGTGGCATCGACGAACTCGCCGACGGGCGGTTCGACCGGGCGGCGTTCGACGAACTCGACACGGCCATGACCGTCGTCGAGGGCTACGCCGAGTTGCTCATGGACCACGCGTTCGACGACGAGTACGCCGACCTCCGGCGCAAACTCGAGGCGCGTCGGTCGGGCGGCGGCCCGGTCACTCGCGTCGTGCGTCGGATGCTCGGCCTCGGCCTGAAGCGCCGCCAGTACGAGCGCGGCAAGGCCTTCTTCGAGACCGTCGCCGAGGAGCGCGGCGTCGAGGCCGCCGGCGCCGTCTGGGAAGGGCCCTCCAACCTCCCAACGGACGACGAACTCGACGACCCCCAGCGATGGATACGGCGGGTCGACCCGGGACGATAGCGATAGCCGCTCGGGACGCCGGCGTCGGCTACCCTCACCAGGGCACGTTCGTCGATATGTGCCACACGAGCACGACCCCGACGACCAGGCCGCCGAGAACCGACGCGCCCACGAGGGCAACCGAGGCATCTCCGGAAAGAGCGACGAGGCCGCCTGAGAAACCGACCAGCAGAACGAACGCCGTTTGGAGCGTGCGGACCCACTCCTCGCGCTCGCCATCCGAGAGCGACGGGCCGACCATCAGTCCTCGCGGGGAGCGCTGACGTGAAGCTGCACGAAGGCCCACTCTCCCTCGTCGCCGACCGGTTCCAGCACGCCGCTCCAGCGGGTGTCGTATTCGACGCGCTCGCGGTCCTCGGTCCGGGTCCACGCCAGCCGGACGGCGTCGGTGAACCGGGCGACGTCGTCGCGTTCGACGACCGACGGTCCCCGGCTCTCGACGGTCCAGTCCTCGGTGACGCGGGTCTGCTCGCGCAGCGCCTCCGCGACGGCGGCGTACCCCTCGTACTCGGCGGTGATCGCCGCCTTCCACGTCTCCGAGCGCTCGGCGAAGTACGGGTACAGCGGTTCGCCCCGACGGAGCGCCTCGTAGTAATCGAGAACGGTTTCCTCGGCGGTCATAGGTTACCGGCCCGAAGGCGCCGGAACGGTATGTGTCTGGTGGAGGGTGGCAGCCGATAGCGAAAGGGTGCGCCGGAGGGGGCTAGTGGAACCCGCGATCGATCTCGTCGTCCCGGATCAGGTCCTCGAACTCGGCCTCGAGAGCCTCCTCGGCGTCCTCGAAAGTGGCCGACAGCTCGTCGACGTCGTCCGGCCGTTCCCGGTGGTCGCCGTCGATGGGCCCGAACGCCGGGCTCTCCAGGGCCTCCATGACGTCGTCGAAGAGGTGGGTCGGCTCCGTCGGCGCATCGGCGTGGGCCTCGATGACTTCCTCGACGCGCTTGGCCCGCTGCTTCACGGCGTCCTCGTCTTCGGGGGCCTCCTGGACGGCGAAGCGTCCCGTGTCCTCCTCGTCCGGGAAGAATTGGCCGATCGCCTCGTCGAACCCCCGGTCGATCCGGGCCCCGACGCCCTTCACCTGGAACGGGTTCTTGGCGTAGGTCTTGAGTTGAAACAGGCCGACGCCCGGAGTACCGAGGTACAGGTCCTCGCCGGCCCCCGACGCGCGGTTGCCGACGACCGCGCGCCAGTCGTCGGGGTCGGCCTTGCTCTCCGTCACGTCTTCGAGGATGTCCTGCCAGTCCCTGACGCGCATACCTGATTCTTTTCGGGCGACGATAAAGACCGTGTCGGTGTCCTCGCTTTCCACGGTTCGTCGGACCCCACCGCCCTCCGACCGACAGCGTTTTTCGGTCGGACTCGCACCCTTCAGGAGTGAACCTTCGGGGTTACGTCACCGACGTCGGGGACGTTCGGACCGTTTCGACGGGCGGCGGCGAGCGGGATCTGGTGGAAGTTCGCCTTCGCGAGAACGGCGCGACCGAGTCGACGACGGTCACGCTCTGGGGCTCGTGGACCGAGACCGCCGAGTACCTCGAACCGGGGATGGAGGTGGTCGTCACCGACGCCGCGGAGGACGACTACGGCGACGACGAGCGCTACGCGACGACCGGCGAGTCCTTCGTCGTCGTCGAACCGGACTACCTCGTCGACGTGACCGACGTCCGGGGGTGGGTGCAGTGCCCGCGGCTGTACTACCTGAACAAGCTGACCGGCGTCCCGCTGGCGTACCCCGTCGTTCTCGGGACCGTCGTGCACGAGGTGTTCGCGGACCTCCTGCGCGGGCGCGACCTGGCGGACGCCGTCGACGACAGGATCGACGAAGCGGGCCTCGACCTCGGCCTGCTCGGACGGGACGCCGACGCGGTCCGCGAGGACGTCCGGCAGCACGCCTCGGCCATCCAGGGGTGGCTCCAGCAGGGGACGCTTTCGGGGGGCGACCGGTGGCGATCCGAGCGGACGCTGATCAGCGAGACCTTCGGGATCAAGGGCCGTGCCGACGCCGTCCGGCGCGGCATGCCGGTCGAACTCAAGACCGGCAAGAACCAGCGGCGGGAGCCGCGCTTCCACGACAAGATCCAGGCGGCCGCCTACGCCCTGTTGCTCCGCGAGCACGACGCCACGGTCGAGGACCCGGCGATCCGGGCCGCCGACGGCGGCGCCGACACCGGGGTCCTCCTCTACACGAAGAACGCGACGCTCGACCGGGCCGAGGAGTCGGGCGACCTCTCGCCGGCCAAGGAGTTCTCCATCGGGCGGGGCCTGCTGGAGTTCGTCGTCCGGTCGCGCAACGAGGTCGCCGCGATGGAACACGACGCGTCCGTCCCGACGGGCTACGAGGCCGACGCAGTCTGCGAGTACTGCTTCGAACAGGACGTCTGCCAAGTCGTGTCGGGACGGCTCGACCAGGAGTCGAAGGCCGGCCAGGTCGGGACGGCGCTGCCCGAGGACGAACGCGAGTACTTCGAGGCCGTCTACCGGGCGATCGAGGCCGAACGCCGGGCGGCCCACCGCGAGTACGCGAAACTCTGGGAGCAGAGCGCGAGCGAGCGCGCCGACGCCGACCGCGCCCTGATCGACCTCGAACGGATCGGGACGAGCGAACTCGACGGCGGCCGCTGGGAGATCCGGGTTCGGCAGCCGGGCGGCGCCGTCTCGAAGATCCGCGAGGGCGACGTGGTGCTCGCGAGCGACGGCCACCCGGTCCGGGGGACCGCGGAACTCGCCCGGGTCGAACACCTGGGATCGGAGGAGATCGTCCTCACCGTCGACGAACCGGTCGACGTCACCCGGATCGACGTCTACCCGTCGGAGCTGTCGGTCGACCGCATGCTGACCGCGCTCCACGACGCCCTCCTCAAGGGCGATGAACGCCGGAAGGACCTGCTGTTCGAGCGGTGCGATCCGGCGTTCGGGACCGTCGAGGAGACCTTCGTCGACAACAACGACGCCCAGGACGCGGCGGTCCGGTCGGCCGTCGCCGCCGAGGACCTCGCGCTGATTCACGGCCCGCCGGGCACGGGCAAGACCTACACCATCGCCCGGGCGGTCAGGGCGCTCGTCGAGCGCGGCGATCGGGTCCTGGTGTCGGCGTTCACCAACCGGGCCGTAGACAACTGCATCGAGGCCCTGGAGGACCAGGAGTTCACGGACGTCGTCCGGTACGGCACCGAGAGCGGCGTCCGAGAGGACATGCAGGAATATCGGCTCGAAACCAGGGGCGATCCCGAGGACTGCGCCGCTGAACTGGAGGACGCCCGAGTGGTAGCGGCCACGACCGCCGCCTGCGGCTCGCGAGCCCTCCGCGAGATGGACTTCGACGTCGCCGTGGTCGACGAGGCAGCTCAGATCACCGAACCGGGCACCCTCGCGGCCGTCACCCTCGCGGACCGGTTCGTCCTGGTGGGCGACCACCGGCAGTTGCCGCCGGTCGTCCGGTCGGACGACGGGGCGTCGCTGCCGGGCGCGGGCAACGGCTCGACGGGCACCGACGAGGGCCTCGACCACGACCTCTCACGCTCCCTGTTCGAGCGCCTGGTCGAGGCCTACCCCCAGGCGGGTACCCTCCTCGACCGGCAGTACCGGATGGCCCAGCGGATCCAGGCGTTCCCCTCGCGGGAGTTCTACGACGGACGACTCCGCCCCGCCACGCCCGAGGTGGCGGGCCAGCGGCTCGGCGACCTGTCCGGCGTCGACGAGAGCCAGCTCCCGGAGCCCCTGCAGGACCAGGTCGCCTTCCTCGACGTCGCCGGCGACGGCGGCCGCCACACCGACGCCGTCGAGGCCGAACGGGTGGCCGAGGTGGTCGACGCCCTCGCCGACGCCGGCGTCGACCTCGAGGACGTCGGCGTGATCGCCCCGTACCGGGCGCAGGTCGCCGAGATCGGGAACCGGGTTCCGGACCGGGTGGTCGTCGACACGGTCGACCGGTTCCAGGGGTCGGCGAAGGCGGTCATCGTCGTCTCGTTCGTCGCGACGGGCGACCTCGACGGTCCGATCTTCGAGGACTACCGCCGGATGAACGTCGCCCTCACCCGCGCCCGTCGGGCGCTGGTGCTGGTCGGCGACGCCGACGCCCTCCGGAGCGACGCGGTGTACGGCCGGATGGTCGAGTGGGCCGAGGGGTAGGGAGTGCTGCCGGCGTCCCCGGACCCGCAGGGCTTTCCATCCCTGGGACCGACGGTTGCCGCATGGAACTACCCCTCGGTGACGGCACGATCGACGTGACCCTGCCTGACTGCGACGTGACCGTCGCGACGGCGCCGGGCGGAACGCCGGTCGTCGTCCGCGAGGCAGCCGAGGCCGCGATGGAGGCCCCGAACGGCCGCCCGCTGGACGAGCACGTCGATCCGGACGACGAAGTCGCGATCGTCGTTACTGACATCACCCGCGACGCGCCGGACGACGTGTTGCTGGACGTGCTCCTCGAGGACCTCCGGGCCGCCGGCGTCGAGCGCGACCGGGTGACGGTCGTCGCGGGGCTGGGCCTCCACCGCCCGATGACCGAGGACGAACTGCGGGCGATGCTCGGCGAGCACGCCGACCTCGCGGTCAACCACGATCCGGACGGGGTCGTCGAGGTCGGGACGGTCGACGACGTTCCGATCGCCGTCCATCCGGCGGTCGCGGACGCCGACGCGGTGCTCTCCACGGGCGTCGTCGAACCCCACCAGTACGCCGGGTTCAGCGGCGGCGCGAAGACGGTGGTCATCGGTGCCGGCAGCGAGGACTTCATTCGCTACACGCACGGGCCGGACATGCTGTCGCAGGAAGGCGTTCGACTGGGGCGAGTCGACGGGAACCCCTTCCGCGAGGCGGTCGACCGGGCGGGCGACCTCGCCGGGCCCGACTTCTGTCTCAACCTCACGAAGGGGCCGGCGGGGATTCTCGACGTCGCAGCCGGGGCGCCGGACGCGGTCGTACGCGACCTCGCCGAGACGGCCCGGGTGGCGCTGTCGGTCCCGGTCGGGGGGGCGTACGATGCCGTCGTCGCCGGCGTCGGCGCGCCGAAAGACGCGAACCTCTACCAGGCCAGCCGCGCCGCAACGTACGTCGCGCTCGGCGACCGGAATCCGCTCCGTGACGGCGGCCGGATCGTGATTCCCGCCGAACTTCCCGAGGGGGCCGGTCGGGGGACCGGGGAGCAGCGGTTCCACGAGCGCCTCGCGAAGGCGACGGACGCCGAATCGCTGTACGACGAGATGCGCGAGGGGTACGAACCGGGCGCCCAGCGCGCCTTCGTCGTCGCCCGCGTCCTCCGCGACTACGACGTCTTCGTGACGAACAGCGACGCCCCCGACGTCGTCGAGGCGTGCCTGATGGCCCCGCGCGACGACGTCGCGGACGCCGTCGAAGCGGGATCGACCGTGCTCGTCGTGCCGGACGCGCTGAACACGTTGCTGGTCTCCAAGGACCGGTGATCGGTCGGTCACGCCGACCGGGCGACATTCGAAAACGCGCGTGCCGGAACTGTGGTGCTGGGGACCGTCACAACGGTTAATTATCGTCACAGCCTAGTGGATCCATGGCGGTAGTCGACAGGCTCGTTCGACTCGGAGACTGGTTGAGGAGACGGCCCACCAGGGTGTACATGTTCCTCATCACCTATCTCGCCGCCCTCGCGAGCCTGCTCAGTTTCGCGTACATCAACTCCGGGAACGGCCCGCCGTCAGCGGTAGAGTTCGCGCTGATCTTCGTTGCCGTGATGGCGGGCTTCCTCCTCTCGCTCGACTCGACCGGCCACTGACCGGTCGGTCCCGGCCTTCCACGTTCGAAGCGGTGACCGGGCGGTCCACGCGGGACGCCTCACTCCCCGAGCGTCCCGTCGGCCACCCCGCCCGTGAACCCGTCCTCGCCGATCGCTTCCATGACGCGCTCGTGGAACGCCTGGAGGGCGGCGCTCTCGTCCTCCGCCAGCACGACGTCGCTGGCCATCAGCGTCGCGAGGCCGAACGTCCGGGGCGTCGGCGAGTCGACGCGTGTGGAGACGACCGCGAGGTCGCCCGCCTGGATCCGTCCGAGGACGGCCCGGATTCCGGCGAGGTTCAGTTTGTCCTCGGTGATCTCGCGGTAGGTCTCCTCGATCGGCGCGAAATCGTCGAGGTCCTCGGCGAACCCGAGGAGCATCTCGCTGTCGACCTGCTGGCGGCTGGCCGACTTCTCGTGGCCCTTGTACCGTTTCAGGATCATCAGCGACCGCGTGGCGTTGATCCGGAAGTACCGTTTCAGGAGGTCGGTCCCGTCCAGCGCGTCTCGGAGGAGCGGGCGTGCGTCCCCGGGTTCGAGGTCCTCGAGGATCCGGACCAGGTCGACCTTGCGGTTCAGGGGCATCGAGAGGACGAACCCGTTGTCGGCGACCGACACCTGCACGTTGGCGTTGGCCTCCTGGGCGCAGCGATACGCCAGGAGCCGCGAGAGGCCGTCGTTGAACCGCCGCCCGTAGTTCGACCGGACGTAGTAGTTGCGCTCGTAGTCCTCCCGGTTCCGTTCGACCTCGACCACCAGTCGGTCCGGCGTCGAGACGCTGTCGCGCCCCGCGTACCGGACCTGCTCGTCGAACATCCGGGTGATCGCCCGCACGGAGTTGTCGTCGAGCGGGAACGTCCGGAGCCAGGCCCTGACCGCTGCCGGGCCGCCGTCCGCGAGGCGGTCGAGGAGGTCGGCTTGGAACGCCAGGATCTCGCGACCGAGGTCGTACGAGAGCGGGAGGCGCTCGGAGTACCAGGAGGGGACCGTCGGCGGCGCGTCGGTGGGATCGACGTACACCTTCGATCCGCGCCGGTAGCGGAACTCGTAGCGCCCGCCGCCGAGGACGAACACGTCGCCCGGTTCCAGCGTGTCGAGGTACTCCTCGTCCAGGTCGCCGACCCACTCGTCGCCGCCGCGGGTGAATACGTCGCAGGTGAAGCTGTCCGGGATGGTGCCGACGTTCTGCATGTAGATCGGCCGGGCGAGGCGGCCGCGCTTGCCGATCAGGGGCTCCCCGACGGGGAACTCGTCGTAGTGGTACTCGCCGTCCGGTGGATCGTTCTCGTCCCGCCAGATCTTGGCGTAGACGTCCCGGTCCTCCAGGCCCTCGTAGTCGGCCGTCAGGTAGCGCATGAGGGACTCGAACTCGGCGTCGGTGTAGTTCCGGTAGGGATACGCCCGCCGGAGGACGGCCTCGACCTCGCGCTCGGGCCGCAGGTCGGCGATGGCCATCCCGTAGACCTGCTGGGCGGCGACGTCCTGGGCGTCCTCGGGGATGTCCACCGAGTCGACGAACCCCTCCTCGGCCTTCTTCACCATCACGGCGCACTCGACGAGTTCGTCCCGGTCGAGGGCGACGACGCGCCCGGTCACGGTCTGGCCGACGCGGTGGCCGGCCCGTCCCACGCGCTGGAGCAGGGCGGCGACGGACTTGGGCGATCCGACCTGCACGACGAGGTCGACGTGGGGCATGTCGATCCCGAGTTCGAGCGAGGTCGAGGAGGTCACGACGTCGAGGTCGCCGGCCTTCAGGTCCGCCTCGATCCGCTCGCGGGCGGCCTTCGAGAGGCTGCCGTGGTGACACCCCGAGTTCTCCTCGTCGTAGTCGTAGCCCTCGCGCAGGTTGTGGAGGACGCGCTCCGCCCCCGACCGCGTGTTCGTGAACACGATGGTGTTGGTGTGGTCCTGGATCCACTCGTCGAGGCGGTCGTAGAACCGCTCGTTGACGACGCCCTGGGGCGTGTCGATGAGGTCGTCGGTCGGGCACGTCAGCTGGAGGTCGAACTCGCGGGCGAACCGGGCGTCCACGACCTCGAAGTCGCGGGACTCGCCGCCCGGTTCCTCGCGCCCGGCGAGGAACTCGCCGACGGCGTCGAGAGGCTCGATCGTCGCGGAACAGCCGATCCTCGTGGGCGAGGTCTCGACCAGTTCCTCCAGGCGCTCCAGGCTCACCGCGAGGTGCGTGCCGCGCTTGTTGCCCGCGATCGAGTGGATCTCGTCGACGATCACGTACTCGATCGTCCGGAGCTTCTCGCGGAACTTCGGGGCATTCAGCAGGATGGCGAGGGTCTCTGGCGTCGTGTTCAGGATGTGCGGCGTCTCCTCGAGCATCCGCTGGCGGTCCGCGCTGTCGGTGTCGCCGTGCCGGATGGCGTGACGGATCTCGATCTCCTCGTCGGCGCGCTCGCGGACGCCGTCCAGCGGGACCTCCAAGTTCCGGTGGATGTCGTTGGCCAGCGACTTCAGCGGCGAGACGTACAGGCAGTAGACCGAGTTCTCCAGCCCGTCGCTCCGGTCGCGCCGGTAGAGTTCGTCGATGATGGCCGTGAAGGCCGCGAGCGTCTTGCCGCTGCCCGTGGGAGCGGCGATCAGGGCGTTTCGCCCCTCGTGGATCAGGGGAATGGCTCCCTCCTGGGGCGGCGTGAAGAACCCGTCGTTCTCCGGGACGTACTCGGCGAACTCGTCGAGCCACCAGCCCCGGACCGCGGGCGTCAGCAACTCGAGGACGTCGCCGTCGTCGATCGTCGCCTCGTCGGGGACGTACGGCGGATCCCGCGCCGCCAGCAGCTCCCGGAACCGAGTCTCGCCCATTCGCGCCCACGTTCGGCCCCGACGATCAAGTGGGTTGGGAGTCCGGGGCGGAAGTGGAGACGCGCCGACCGATGCCGCCGACGAACGACCGCCCTCAGTCGTCCAGGTCCCGCAGGATCCGGTCCGCCACGTCCGTGGTCACGTAGTACGTGTGCTTGCGGTGGGTCTCGTCCTTGGGCTTCAGCTTCCGCTCCTCGCCCTTGATCGTGCTCCCGTCGTAGGTCGTCACCAGGCCGACCAGCCTCATGGCGGCGTACAGGTGTCGGACCTCCGCCAGCGGGAGGTCGAGGTCGTCGGCGGTCATCCGCGGGTAGTCGGGGCCGCCGTTGGACAGCCGCCTCGCGATCCGCCGGACCGGCTCGAACCGCCGGAGGTAGTCCGCCTTGCCATCGCGCTCGTCGAGGTGGCGCAGCAGGTGATCGCCGTCGCGCGAGAGGCGGTAGTAGGTGTGGTGCTGGTGGGTCTCCAGCGAGCGCTTGAGCTTCACCTTCCGGCGCTTGAGCATGCCCGCTTCGATGCGCTCGAGCAGGCCGGCCCGTTCCAGGGCGTCACAAACCTCGACGACACGCTCCCGGTCGGCGTCGAGGTTCCGGGCGATCGAGCGCGGGTAGTCCCCCTCGACAGTCTTCAGATGATAGAGCACGCGGATCCCGACGACGTCGTCGGGGACCTCCGCCACGGGGCCTGAGACGGCGCGCCGGGTCTCGAGTTCGTCCGCCATCTCCTTGGCCCGATCGTAGCGTCGGCCGGCGCTCTCGGCGGCGTCCCGATCGAGGTCGAGGGTGACGTCGATCGTTTCGCCCTCGGGGGTTTCCAGGGACATCTCGATCTCCCCAGCGTCCCAGTGGTCGCCCTCGCTACTTCGTGCCCGCTCGAGTCGGTCCTGCACCTCGTCGATCCGCGTGAGGATCGTGTCGGCTTCCACGCGCAGGCGCTCGACCTCGGACCGCGAGACCATCGTCGCGTGGCGGATACGAACGGGCACGGTTTACCGGTTGCGTCGTCGAGAGAACGACAGCTACTTTCGTCGGCGGCAGAACGACGGGGCTCGCGAGTCCCCCGCCGAACCACTCTCGACACCGTTTTCCACCTCGCGCTCCGGGATCGACGTATGCGAATCACGTTTCTGGGCACCGGCAGCGCGATGCCGACGCGGGACCGCCACCAGACCGGCATCCTCCTCGAGGACCGCGAGGCCGACGGCCCGCTCCTCGTCGACTGTGGCGCGGGCGTCCTGCACAACCTGCCGCGGACGTCGGTCGGCTACGAGGGCGTCGACACCGTCCTGCTGACCCACCACCACCTCGATCACACCGCCGACCTGCTCCCGCTGCTCAAGGCCCGGTGGCTGGCCGGCGAGGAGCACCTGACGGTCGTCGGGCCCGAAGGCACGCAGGGCCTCCTCGAGTCCTGGCTCGACGCCTTCGACTACCTCCGGGGACGGATGGATCTCGAGGTCCGGGAGGTCGCGGCCGGCGAGTTCGCGGTCGCCGGGTTCGACGTGCGCGCGAGGGCGACGCGCCACTCGGTGGACTGTCTCGCCTACCGGTTCGACGACCGGTTCGTCTTCAGCGGCGACTCCGAGGCGTTCGCGGGACTGGCGGACTTCGCCGACGAGGCGGCCGTCCTCGCGCACGACTGCTCGTTCCCCGACGGCGTCGACGTCGACAACCATCCTACCCCGTCCACCCTGGGGGACGCGCTGTCGGGGCACGACATCGGTCGGGTGTACCTGACCCACCGCTATCCCCACACCGACGGCGAGGAGGAGGCGATGCTCGAGTCGATCGGCGAGCGCTACGACGGCGACGTCCGGATTGCGTCCGACATGCTCTCCGTGACGGTCGAGTGACCGTCACCGGCCCCCGACGGTCGGAGGGATCGGGGAGCGTACTGTGACCCCTTTGGCGACACGTTTATCTGGAGAAACCTGTAAGTAGTAGAATAACAACAGATGTGTCGTTCGAATCGTAACTACACACGTCGGTATCGACGGACGGAAGGGGTCGTCGGATGAGTGCGATCGGGCAGATATCGGCGGCGATCACCGACCACAGCAAGGCCGTCATCCTGGTCATGCTCCTGTTGACCGCGGGGGTCGGGTGGGGCGTCCAGGACGTCGAGCAGTCCTCGAGCCTCGCGCAGTTCGAGAGCGAGACCGACGTGACGGAGAAGGCGGAGTACATCGCGGAGAACTTCGCGACGGGCGACGCGGACACGACCACCGTCCAGATCATCGTCCGGTCCCGCGGCGACGGCAACGTCCTCTCGAAGGAGTCGCTGATCGCCTCCCTCGAGCTCCAGCAGGACTTGCGGTCCAGGGACCGGATCAACCGGACGCTGGTCGCCGAGAACCCCACCGTCGGGGTCGCGAACGTCGTGGCACGGACGGCGCTCGTTCGCGACGAGATACGGGCGCTGGAACGGCGCGGCGCCGAACTCCAGCGCCGGAACGAGTCGCTCCAGGCGGCCGCCGCCGAACTCCAGGAGCAACGCCAGCAGCTCGAGGAACGCGCCGCCGCGTTCCAGGAACGGAACGAGTCCCTCCAGCAGGCCTTCCAGCAACTGCAGGCGAACCGGACCCAACTGGAGGCGGACCGAGCACGGCTCGAGGAGGACTTCGCGGCGCTCCGGGAGAACCGATCGGCGCTCGCGAACCGGACCGACCGCCTGAACGCCACCGCGAAGACCCTGGCGACGGAACTGGTCACCGTCAGGGAACTCCAGGCGGAGTACGACGCCCTCACCGTCTCCCTGGCACAGGGGGCGATTTCGGAGGCCGAGTACGACCGACGGGCGGCGGCCATCGAGGACCGGATCGCGCGGGCGAAGGCGAACGCGTCGGCCCTGTACGCGATCAACGCGACCGACGCGTCGGCGTTCAACGCCACGGCCGCGGAGGTCAGGTCGCTCCAGCACCGGCTCCACGAACTCAACGTTTCGTTGGCGAAGGGGGAGATCACTGAGGCGGAGTACCGGGATCAAGCGGAGGCGATCGGCGCCGAGCTGGAAGCCGCGATCGAGGCCGGTAGCAGGGGCCTCCTCGAGGACGAGTACGCGGCCGTCGAAGCCCGCGCCGCCGAGCTGGAACGGCAGGCGGCGGAACTCCAGGAGCGACGGACGGAACTCGAGGAACGCGGCCAACGACTCAAGGAGCGCGCCGAGGAACTGGAAGGGCGCCGGGAGCAACTCGCGGCCGACGCCGAGGAACTCGAACGACAGCAACGGGAACTGAAGGAGCAGGCGGCGGAACTCGAACAGCGTCGGGAACGACTGATGGCGGACTTCGAGGCGTTCCAGGAGGACCGACGGGAACTCCTGCAGTCGCCGCCGTCGCCGACGCTCGCGGAACAGATCGAGACGATCCGCGCGATGAACGAGTCCGAACTGGAGGATCACGTCGCGAGGTTGCTGAAGCCCGATAGCTCGCTCCCCGGCGGCGAAGGGGCGTTGAACCTGATGCCGACGACCTACGAACCCGGCTCGACGTCCGCCGACGCGCGGATGCTGATCGTCACCCAGGAGGTCGGAGATACGGGGGACATTTCGGGACCGGGGGCGTACGGCGAGAAGATCACCGACTCCCAGCTGGCGATGGAGCGGCGGGCAGGGGCCCTGAGCGGCCAGGGCGGCAACGAATACGTCACGTTCGGGATGGGAATCATCACGGACGAGATCGACCGGTCGATGAGCGACAGCTTGATGATCGTCGCGCCGCTCGCGCTCCTGTTCGTGTTTCTCACGCTGCTGATCGCCTACCGGGACCTGCTGGACATCCTGCTGGGCATCTTCGGTATCGCCCTCGTCCTCGTGTGGGCGTTCGGCCTCATGGGCTGGTTCGATATCACGTTCAACCAGATCATGATCGCCGTGCCGGTGTTGCTCATCGGGCTCTCGATCGACTACGCGATCCACATCTTCATGCGGCACCGCGAGGAGCGGACCTCGGACGTGAACGGCGAGGAAACCTCGCGCGGTTCGATGAGGATCGCCCTCGCGGGCGTGGGCGTAGCGCTGGTGTACGTGACGGCGACGACGGTCATCGGGTTCCTCTCGAACCTGACGAGCCCCGTCCCGCCGATCCAGGACTTCGGCGTCGTGAGCGCGGCGGGCATCACCGCGGCGCTGTTGATCTTCGGTCTCCTGATCCCCGCCCTGAAGGTCGAACTCGACACGCTACTCGAAGGCTGGGGACTCGATCGCACGAAACGGGCCTTCGGAACCGGCGGCGGGCGGTTCAGTCGGGCCATCTCGCTCGGGTCGACCGCGGCGAAGAAGGCGCCCGTCGGCGTCATCCTGCTGGCGCTGGTGCTGTCGGCGGGCGCCGGTTACTACGGCTCGCAGGTCGACACCGCCTTCGAACAGGAGGACTTCATCGCGGACGATCCGCCGGAGTGGATGAAGGAGCTGCCGGAGCCGTTCAAGCCCGGCGACTACTCCACCAAGGCGAACCTGGATTACGTCTACGGGAACTTCCAGACGCCCGATCAGCAGGGGGAGATCCTGATCGAGGCCGGTAGCGACGGCGACGTCACGTCGCCGGCGGTCCTGGCGACGATCGACGAGGCGTCGACGGCCGCGGCGGACGAGAACGCCGTCTACATCGGCCCGAGCGGCGAACCGGACGTCCTCAGTCCCCTGACGGTGATGCGCGACGTCGCCGCCGCGAACGAGACCTTCAACGAGACGTTCCGGGCCGCGGACACGGACGACGACGGTGTGCCCGACCGGAACGTGACGGCCGTCTACGACGCCCTCTTCGAGACCGCTCCCGACCGGGCCGTGACCGTCATTCAGCGGACCGACGACGGCGAGTACCTCGCCCTCCGGATGCAGGTCGCCGTGAAGGGGTCGTCGTCGGCCGGCGCCGTCACCGAGGGCATGCGCGACCTCGCGGGCATCGTCGACGGGACCGCGAACGTCGCGGCGACGGCGACCGGCGATCCGATCGTGAACAAGGTCATCCAAGACCAGCTGTTCGACACCGTGATCGAGAGCCTGCTGGTCACGCTGGTGGCGGTGTTCCTCTTCCTGATGATCGCCTACCGGCTCAGAAACGGGAGCGCGACGCTCGGGTTCATCACCCTCCTGCCCGTGGGGCTGGCGGTCGGGTGGATCCTCGGGACGATGTACCTGCTGGATATCCCGTTCAACGCCATCACGGGGACGATCACCAGCCTCACCATCGGGCTCGGCGTCGCGTACACGATCCACCTGAGCGAGCGGTACACCTTCGAACTCGACCGCCACGAGTCCATCTCCGCCGCGATGGACACGAGCACCGTCGGCACGGGCGGCGCCCTGCTCGGCAGCGCCGCGACCACCGCCGGCGGCTTCGGCGTCCTGGCGTTCTCGATCCTGCCGGCGCTCCAGCAGTTCGGGATCATCACCGCCATCACCATCATCTACGCCTGCTTCGGCGCGGTGTTCATCCTGCCGAGCCTGCTGGTCGTCTGGACGCGGTACCTCGGCCCCGACGTGCCGCTCGCGACGGAGGAGGAACCCGCTCCCCCGTCGACCGACGCGGACGCGAGTCCGTCGGGGCAACCGGACGCCGCGGACCGCCCGTCGGAGCGCGCCGCCGAAACGACAACCGTCGGTGACTCGTCCGCCGTTACGGTCGGGGAGGCGGGGTCCTCCCCGGCGACCGCGGACGCCGAATCCGAGGCCCTCTCCGGCGCTCCGGACGCCGACGTACCCCTCGCGTCAGGGGCGACCGTGCCGGGCCGGGCGGAACCGGCGGGGGAGCCGTCGATCGGGGTGGAGCGGTCGGTCGCCCCGGTCGAGGCCGAACCCGGTGAAACCGTCACCGTGGTGATCGTCGCCGCCGCCGAAACCGACCGATTCGTGCTCAAGGAAACCGTTCCCGGCGTGAAGGGCGGCGTCGAGTCGTTCGATCCCGACCCGAAGGTCCGCACGGTGGACGGGCGGACGATCTACGTCGCCTGGGAACCCGAGGACGAGACGTCGGTCGGGGTGACCTACACGACGACCGTTCCCGACGACGCCGCGCCGGGGGATTCCCTCGAGTTCCGGGGCGTCCTCGAACACGACGGCAACGAAACGGTCGTCGGGGGGGACGCCACGGTGACCGTCGTGGACGAGCGACTGGCCGCGTTCGTCGAGGACGGGACCGTGACCGACGAGCGTCTGGAGGCCGCGGCCGCGGCCGTTGCGGCGGGCGAACTCACCGGGGACGCGTTCGAGGTGCTCTACCGCCGGTGGCTCGACGGCACCGACGATGGGAACGAGCCGCAACGGCCGGACGCCGGCCGCGAAGGAGGGGCGTGAGAGCCATGGACGAGGACGACGCCGTCGAAGCCCTGGAACGACTCGGGCTGACGAGCTACGAGGCGAAGGTGTTCATCGCGCTGCAGAAACTCGGCTCCGGAACGGCCAGGGAGGTCCACCGCGTCGCCGACGTGCCCCGTTCCCAGGTCTACAGCGCGGCGGAGAGCCTCGAGGAGCGGGGCCTGCTGGACGTGCAACAGTCCCAGCCGATCCAGTACCGGCCGGTGAGCATCGAGGCGGCGAACGAAACGCTCAGGAACCGGTTCGAGCGCGAGCGCGACCGGGCAGTCGAGTACCTCGAGGCGGTCCGGAGCGACCGGGAGGAGACGGAGGAACAGGAGGACATCTGGACGATCAGGGGCAACGAGCACGTCACGGACCGGGCGGGCGCGCTCGTCAGCGAGGCCGAGGACCGGGTCTTCTTCGGCACCGCCGACCCGGACTTCGTGACGGAACGTTTCGTCCGGGCGGTTCGCGACCGGGCGGACGCCGGCGTCGACGTCACCGTGACGAGCGAGAACCCGACCGTCCGCGATCGGTTCGCCGACCTGGGCGGCGTGGCGGTGGAACGCCCGCCGGCCGAGGTGGCGAACAACGAGCGAGCCGGCCGGGTCCTCTTCGTGGACGACGACACCCTCCTCCTGAGCGTTCTCGGCGGGGAGGAACTGCCGGTCGTCAGCGAGGAGACGGCCATCTGGAGCGCGCACACGAACTTCGCCGCCGTCCTGATCCAACTCATCGAGACGAGCCTGGCGACGATCGAAAGCGAGACGGACCGGAACGACGGGGAGTAACCGGGGGCAATACTGAAACCGTTGCCGCTCGGAGGGTCAGCTGATGACTGGTAACACGGACGTCGGACGCGTCGACCTCCCGTCCGAGTGGGCGGAAGTCGCGTTCGACCGGGGAACCTACGGGGGGAACGACCGGGAGGGCTTCGAGGTGGCTTTCGAGACCGAAGGGGAGGGGCCGACGGTCCGCGTGCTGCCGGTTCGCTACGAGCGGAACGGCCTGGACGAGACGATCGAGGCGCTGACGGCCGACGTGCGCCAGACGCGCCGCCGGATCGGGATCGACGGCCTCGATCGCGTCCCGTCGCTGACGGCGTTCGGCGTTCACGTCACGTACCGTCCGGTGACGACCGAGCGGGAACTGTTCTACACGATCGCGGCCGATCCCGGCGACGCCCTGGCGATCGCCTGCTGGATCGCGAGCCGTGCGGCGACCGACGACGAGTGTCACGACCTGGTTCGCACCCACGCCGGGACGTACTCCTCGCTGGAGGGCGACGACGTCCTCTCGGACGAGGAAGTCCTGGGTGCCCGCCTCGCCGACGCGCCGACCCGCTGTCTGTTCCGGGGGAAACAGACCCGCAGCCACCGTCTGGACCTCCCGCTCCGGTGTGCACCGCTGCTGGACGGCTATCCGACCAGCAGGCGGGGGATGCCTCGCGTTCCGGCAACCGTCGAGACGGGCCTGGTCGCCATCTCCCACGACGCCTGGGAGGAACACGAACTCGACGCGGCGGTGTTCGACGTCCCGACCGAGCGGATCGACGAGGGCGCGTACCGCCTCTGCGACCCCTCGGCGACGGCCATCGACGCGGGCGACGCGTCCAGGCTGGCGATTCGCGGCCTGGGCGAGGACGAGCCCATCGTGTGAGTGAGTCGATCGAGCGTCGCGCCCGGCGAACGTGGCCGGGACACTTGGAACAGCGGCGCGGTTCGTCCGGCGGCCGCGACTCGTCCAGACTGATCGGCGTCACCGACTCCGAGGAACGGTAGCCACTCGAACGACTACCGGATAGCGACGAACGGGAAAGCGAAAGTCGGGGCAATTCGTGTGGCCCCCGTTCCCCCCGTCCCCCCAGCGGGATGGCGCAGGCGTGGCAGGTGGCTAGGTGGACCCGCCTGCAAATCGAAGATGGACGCGTTGCTCCTTAACGACTGTCGTTGATTACCAAAGGAGTTTATGCCGACGCGCGGAACGCCATTCCGCCGTGGATCGTGACGGCTCACGGCCGCGAGGCTTCCCCACTACCAGCGACGAACGCTACGATCCGCGTTCACTCCTCGTCCATCGGGATCGTGACGTCGTTCGCCGCGGCGACGTCCTCGGCGTGCTCGTACCCCGCGTCCACGTGGCGGATGACGCCCATGCCGGGGTCGGTCGTGTACACGCGCTCGGCCTTCTTCGCGGCCAGGTCGGACCCGTCGAGGACCACGTGGTTGTTGGCGTGGAGGGCGTTGCCGATACCGACGCCGCCGCCGTCGTGGACGGAGACGATGTCGGCACCGGCCGCCGTGTTCACCAGCGCGTTCAGGATCGGCCAGTCGGCGACCGCGTCGGTGCCGTCCTTCATGGCCTCGGTCTCGCGGTGCGGGCTGGCGACGGACCCGGCGTCGAGGTGGTCGCGGGTGACCACGATCGGCCCCTCGATCTCGCCCTCGGCGACGAGTTCGTTGATCTTGAGCGCGAACTGGGCCCGCTCCGTCAGGCCCTCGTCGTTCGTCTCGTAGCCGAGCCAGCAGACCCGCGAGGGAAGGCCCTGGAAGTGGACCTGTTCCTGCGCGAGGTCGATCCAGCGGTGCAGGGCCTCCTTCTCGGGGAACAGCTCCTTGATCGCCTCGTCGGTGCGGTAGATGTCCTCCTCGTTCCCCGAGAGGGCGGCCCAGCGGAACGGCCCCTTGCCCTCGCAGAACTGCGGGCGGATGTACGCGGGCACGAACCCGGGGAAGTCGAACGCGTTCTCGACGTCGCGATGGTCCTGGACCTGCCCGCGGATGTTGTTGCCGTACTCGAAGGTGATGGCGCCGCGCTCCTGCAGTTCGAGCATGGCCTCGACGTGGCGCTCCATCGTGTCGAGGCTCTCCTCGACGTACGTCTCGGGGTCCTCCTCGCGGAGTTCGTCGGCCTCCTCGACGGTGTACCCCGACGGGTAGTAGCCCTCGAGTTCGTCGTGGGCGGACGTCTGGTCCGTGAGGACGTCCGGGATGAAGTCACGCTCGAGCAGTGCCTCCAGGAAGTCGGCCGCGTTCATGTGGACGCCGACGCTGTAGGGCTCGCCGTTCTCGGCCGCCTCCGTGGCCTTCTCGATGGCCTCGTCGAGGTCGTCGGTCTTCTCCTGGACGTACCCGGTCTCGAGGCGCCGGTCGATGCGGTCCTCGTCGACCTCGGCCGCGATGCAGACGCCCTTGTTCATCGTGACGGCCAGCGGCTGTGCGCCCCCCATGCCGCCCAGGCCGCCCGTGACGACGATCTTGCCCTCGAGGTCGCCGTCGTAGTGCTCGCGGGCCAGCGCAGCCAGCGTCTCGAAGGTGCCCTGGATGATGCCCTGCGTGCCGATGTACGCCCAGGAACCGGCGGTCATCTGGCCGTACATGATCTTGCCCTGGGCCTCCAGCTCGTGGAAGTGGTCCCAGTCGTCCCACGCGCCGACGAGGTTGGAGTTGGCGATCAGCACCCTCGGTGCCATTTCGTGAGTGTCGAACTTGCCGACGGGCTTGCCCGACTGGACGAGCAGCGTCTCCTCGTCGCCGAGGGTGCGCAGTTCGTCCATGATGGCGTCGTAGGCGTCCCACGACCGGGCGGCCCGGCCGGTGCCGCCGTACACGACGAGGTTCTCGGGATCCTCGCCGACCTCGGGGTCGAGGTTGTTGTTCAGCATGCGGAGGGCGGCTTCCTGACGCCACCCCTCGCACTCGATGTCGGTCCCAGTCGGTGCCCCCTGGTACTCGTACCACTGCTCGGACGGCTCCCCCACCGAGAATTCCTCCTCGGTCTCCTCGAGTTCACTCGACATAACACTACTAGGTACGGGTCACCGAGCAATATGGAACACCCCAACATATGGTGCCACGTTTAAGCACCTGAAACGCCAACGTTCGCGCATGCACGAGGCTGTTTTTCGGATCGATCACGAGAGCGTCTACGCGGACGCCACGGCCCGGGTCGACGCCTCCATCGACATGTGGTGTGGAGTCCACTCCGACCTGCTCCACGTGACCGGCGAGGACCGTCGGCTGGCCCGCAACATGATCGAAGAGGAGGTGGGCGTCAGGGACTGGATCGACCACGGCGACGAGTCCCTCGCCGTCACGGGCGAGTGTCTCCTCCACTTCCAGCAGGGGTTGCTCGAGGAGTACCTCCAGCGACACGACTGCCTGACCTTCTACCCCACGAGTTACGTCGACGGGGCCATGTTGACCCGGGTCATCTCGCTGCAGCCGGAGAACCTGACCGAGATGTACCACGACATCAAGGACGAGTTCGCCATCGAGGTCGAGGCCAAACGCGAGATCAACACCGTCGAGGACGCGCCGCTGATGGTCTTCGACGCCGAACTCCCGTCGTTCTCGGACCGCCAACGCGAGGCCCTGACGCTCGCCCACGAACGGGGATACTACGAAATTCCCAAGGAAGCCACCACGGAGGAACTGGCAGCGCAACTCGACATCAGCCGCCGGACCCTCGAGGAGCACCTCCGGCGTGCCGAGCAGAAACTCGTCGAGTCGTTCCTCAAGTTCATGCGCTGGTAGCGACGGTGGTAATCGACAGTTATGTGTGATGGAGAAGTAAAACGTCGATTATTTGCCGTCACGAACGCCCGTATATTTTATAATCTATTTGATAAAGACCAACTGGGTTTAATAAGCGTGTTCCATACGGCGGGACTAACTTTTCCCACGTTCTGGTCCTAGCTGTGTGTGGGATTCACACATGAACACGAGGCGTGCATTCCTGAAAGCGACGGGAACGGCGAGCGTCGTGGCAGTTGCCGGGTGTGCCGACATCACCGGTGGTGGCGACGAGGGACCGATCAAGATCGGGTTCAACGCACCGTTAACCGGCTTCGCTAGCGCCGACGGGCAGAGCGCGCAACAGGGCGCCAAGCTGGCACGGGACCTGATCAACGACGAGGGGGGCGTCGACGGCCGCGAAATCAGACTCCTGGTCGAGGACGACGCCGCGGCGTCGGACCAGGCCGTCCCGGTCGCGAAGGACTTCATCAACAACGAGAACGTTCACTTCGGGGTCAGCGGGTCGTACTCGACGCCGACCCGGGCCATCTCGACCATCTACAACAACAACGACGTGCCGTTCATCTCCGCGTACGCCACCCATCCCGACATCACGAACGGCAAGTACACGTTCAGGGTCGGGATCTTCGCGCCGATTCACGGGAAAGCGGCCGCGAAGATCGCGGCGGAGGAGATGGACGTGAAGACGGCCGCGGTATTCAAGATGAACAACGACTTCGGGAAGACGATCAGCAATCAGTTCGCCCAAAGCGCGAAGGAGCGCGGCATCGACATCGTTTACTCGACGACGTATCCGCTGGGCGAGACGAACTTCCGGTCGGCATTGAACTCGGTGAAGGACGAGGGGCCGGACCTCCTGCACGCGACGGGGTACTACCACGAGGCTGCCAACGTCGTCAAACAGGCGAAGGAGGTCGGCGTCGAGGCACCCATCTTCGGCGAGGAGGGATACGACTCGCCGAAGTTCTTCGAACTCGGGGGGCAGGCGTGTAACGGGACGATGATTACGACCAACCTGAACCGTGGAGGCGAACTGGACGCGACCCAGACGTTCCTCGAGGAGTATCGGAACAAGTACGACATGCGCGCCGACATGGTGGCTGCGAACAGTTACGACGCGATCAAGTTGGCCGCGAAAGCCGTCAAGGAAGGCGGCAGCACCGACGCGGACACGGTCGCAGAGACGATCAACGGCCTCACGGACTGGAAGGGAGCGGCGACCGGTCCGATCCGCGAATTTATCGGTCCCGGGGAGTCGGTCCGTCCGATTCCCGTCCAGGAAGTGAAGAACATGGAATGGACCGAATATAGCGTCATCACCGACGAGGAAATCATCCGCCCCGATGTCTAGCGTAGCCGCACTCGTCCCCCTCGCGATAGGGGTCAATACGCTCACGACCGGCCTGACGCTCGGGGCGTTGTACGCCCTCATCGCCGTCGGCCTCACCATGGTCTACGGCATGATGCGCATCCTGCACATCGCCCACGCGGCCATCCTCGTCGTCGGGGCGTACGCCGGGTTCTACACCTGGGACGCCCTCGGGACCTTCTGGCTCGCCCTGCCGGCGGCGATGATCGTGGGCGGAGTGGTCAACGTGACGGTGTACCTGCTGTTGTTCCGGTGGATCGCCGACGAGGAACCGCTGGTCCCGTTGATCGCCAGCATCGGGCTATTCGTCGCGCTGTCGGACGGATATCGAATCCTCTTCGGCGCGTACTCGAAGAGCTTCGAGCCGACGTTCGCGTTCCCCAGCCCGATCCCGGAGTTCACGACGGCGCAGTTCGTCGTCCTGGCGCTGACGGTAGTCCTGTTCGCCGGCGTGTACCTGCTGGTCGCGTACACCCGCGTGGGGCTGGCCTGGCAGGTCACCGCTCAGGACCGCGAGGTCGCGGGAGCTATGGGGGTCAACGTGCGCCGAATTATGGCCCTCAACTTCTTCGTCGGCGGTGCGTTGGCCGGCGCGGCCGGCGCCCTCGTCGGGATGTACTACGGCAGCGTCTCACCGTACATGGGCGACGTCTGGGCCTACAAAACGTTCATCATCATCGTCGTCGGCGGCATGGGAAGCATCCCCGGAACGGTGATCGCCGCGTTCGTTCTCGGCCTGTTCGAAACCTCGATCATTGCCCAATGGGGATACGCCCTCCCGCGGGACGCCATCGCGTTCCTCATGATGATCGCCGTGCTGATGTTCAAGCCGGAAGGGTTGCTGGGCGACGAGGAGAGTTCGCTCCGACGATACCTGCAGAACCTTTTCGGGGAAGACACCGACGCGGACACCGTCGAGGAGGTGACCTGACGTGGTCGCGTTCACCCCCGACTACATGATCACGCTGATCACGATCGGCACGATCTACGCCCTCGCGGCGACCAGCCTCAACTTCATCACCGGATACGCGGGGCTGGTCTCGATCGGTCACGCCGCGTTCCTGGCCGTCGGGGCCTACACGGAAGCGATCCTCCTACTCAAGTACAACGTCCCGTTCGAGATCGCGTTCCCGGTCTCGATCCTCATGGGGGCGATTCTGGGCGCCCTGCTCGGCCTCCCCTCGCTCAGAGTGAGCGACGACTTCCTCGCGGTGGCGACTATCGGTATCAACTTCATCGTGGTCGGGGCGTTACAGTTCTCCGACTTCTTCGGCGGCACGCTCGGGTTGTCGGTCGAGACGCCCCACGTCCTCGGCGTCGCCCTCGAAGACACCGTCTTCATGGGCTTCGCGCTGGCGATGCTCGCGATCGGGATGGGCGTCTCCTGGTGGCTCCAGCGATCCTGGGCGGGGCTCGCCCTGGCGGCCCTCCGCGAGGACCCGCAGGCCGCCGAGTCGGTGGGCATCAGCACCGCCCGGTTCAAGATCATCGCGTTCACCATCAGCGGCGCGTTCGCGGGGATGGCCGGGGCCCTGCTGGCCCACTACTTCGGGTTCATCACGCCCGGTACCTTCGGCTTCCTGTTGAGCGTCGACATCCTGGTGTTCGCGGTGTTCGGCGGCCTGGGCACCATCTGGGGTCCGGTCGTGGGCGCGTACTTCCTGTACATCCTCCCGCAGTTCCTGCGGACGTTCCAGAACTACCGCGTGATCCTGTACGGGCTGGTGTTGATGTTCATCATCGTCGTCGAACCCGACGGCCTGATGGGGCTGTATCGACGGGCCTCTGACTGGTGGTCGGACAGGCGCGCGGAACCGACCACGGGTGAGACCGCATGAGTGGTGACGGGTCGATCCTCCGGACCGACGGCCTGCACAAGTTCTTCGGCGGCGTCCACGCCGTCGACGACGTGTCGATCGAGGTGACCGACGGCGAGATCCTCAGCATCATCGGTCCGAACGGCGCCGGGAAGACGACCCTGTTCAATCTCATCACGGGCGTCCACGACGCCAGCGAGGGGTCGGCGGAGTTCCTCGTCGACGGCGACTGGACGCAGGTTACCGGTCGGCCGCCACACGCGATCGCCGAACTGGGTCTGGTCAGGACCTGGCAGAACGTGCGGCCGTTCGGCGGCCTCACGACCCGCGAGAACGTGCTCGCCGGGCTCGGCCACGACCGCTACCGGTCAGCGAGCATGTTCGGTCGCTACGACCGCGAGACCCACGAGGCGACCGCCGACGACCTCCTCGAACGGGTCGGGATGGACGAGTACGCGGACACCCCCGCCTCGTCGCTCCCCCTCGCGTTGCAACGACGGGTCGAGATCGCCCGCGCGCTCGCCCTCGATCCGGAACTCCTCCTGCTGGACGAACCGGCCGCCGGCCTCAACAAGGAGGAGAGCGAGGAGTTGATGGCGTTGTTGCGGGACCTCGTCGAGGAGGGGCTGACGATCGTCCTCATCGAGCACGCGATGGACGTCGTCATGAACGTGAGCGACCGGATCTACGTCCTCGACCAGGGTTCGATCATCGCCGAGGGGTCCCCGATCGAGATTCAGAACGACGAGCGCGTCGTGGAGGCGTACTTCGGTGAGTCGGAGACGGCCGAGATCGAAGGGGGTGTCGGCGATGCTTGAGATCGACGACGTCTCGGTGCACTACGGGAAGATCCAGGCCCTCGACGGCATCTCGATCCACGTCGAAGACGGCGAACACGTCGCCGTGCTCGGTCCGAACGGGGCCGGCAAAACCTCGCTCATGCGCGCCGTCATGGGGCTCGAACCGACCTCTGCCGGCATGATCACCTTGGAGGCCGAGGACGTCGGCGGCATGGAGCCCTGGGAGCGCGCCCGCAAAGGGATGGCCTTCATTCCCGAGGGCGGGCGGCTGTTCCCGAACGCCAGCGTCCGACAGAACCTCCGTGTGGGTGCGTACCTCGAGCGCGACGACGAGGTCGTCCAAGAACGGCTATCGGACGTCTTCGAACTGTTCCCCCGGCTCCAGGAGCGCCAGGAGCAACTCGCCGGCACCCTGAGCGGCGGCGAACAGCAGATGCTCGCGATCGGGCGGGCGATGATGATCGATCCGGAGATCATCCTCGTCGACGAGATCACCATGGGTCTGATGCCCACGCTCGTCGATCGGGCCTTCGACGTCCTTACCGACCTCAACGACCGCGACATCGCGATCCTCCAGGTCGAGCAGAACGTCCACAAGACCCTCGAGGTCGCCGACCGCCTGTACGTCCTCGAGAACGGCCGCGTGAGTGCCGATGGCACGCCCGAAGAGCTGTCGGAGGCCGCGGAGATCGAGGCGTCCTACCTCGGGGCCAGTCAGGAAGACTGATGGCGTCCAGTCCCGCGGGTCCGCGGGTCGGCGTCGATCACCCCGGCGCACGAAACGCCTTCACGCGGAACGCCGTGATCACCGGTTCGAGCACGTCTTCGTCCCCGACCCAGGTAACCGTCACTTCCGTCAGTCGGAACGTCGGCCCGACCGGCACCCGATCGACCGACATCGTCGCGCGCCAGCCGTCGCCCTCGAACTCGTGCTCGCCGACGCGTTCCGCGCCCGTGTTTTCGAGGTACCGGATCGCCATCTCCTCGGTCAGCCCGCGGAACGACCGCGTGATCCGAACGCCCTCCGGGACGGACGTCCGTTCCTCCGGCGGGACCACCGACAGGCCGGCCACGCGCCGTCTGTATTCCGTGAGTTCCCCGAGTTCCCCCATACTCGAAATACGTCAGCCCGAGTAAATAAGTCGTCGGTCGGAAAGGGAACCCCCGCTCCGCAGTGGCGAACCTCGCTAAAACCGGCAACCGGTCCCGGGTGGGACAACGCACTTGCCACCGGTCCACGAGGGTTAGCGCATCCATGACCGACCGGATCATCGTCGAAGAGAAGGTCACGCAAGCCCGCGAGATCCTCGCCGACGCCGGGGCCGACCTGTGGCTCACGTTCGCCCGCGAGACGAGCGAGATCGACGAACCGTGTCTCCCGTACGTCCTGGGGTTCGACGTCGTCTGGCCGACGATGATCCTCGTGACGCCCGACCGATCGGCCGCCATCATCGGCCGCCACGACGCCCCCAACGCCGAGGACCTGGGCGTCCACGAGGTCCATCCCTACGACGCCTCGCTCGAGGACGCCTTCCACGAGTTCCTCGACGACGTCGATCCCGACGCGATCGCCGTCAACTACTCCCGGGACAACAACGTCGCCGACGGCCTCACGCACGGCCTGTACCTGCGCCTGCAGTCGCTGCTGGAGGGGACCGAATACGAGGGAACCCTCGTCAGCGCCGACCCGATCGTCTCCGAGTTGCGCGGGATCAAATCCGGGACCGAGCGCGAGCGAATAGTCGCCGCCGCCGAGGAGACGGAGGCGCTCTTCGCCGAGATGGCGGCCGAGTGGACGCCCGACTGGACCGAGGCCGACGTTGCCGACTACCTCCACGACCGGATGGACGAGGAGGGGTACGGCTCGGCGTGGTCGTGGGATTACTGCCCGACGGTCCACGCGGGCGGCGAGGCCCCCGTCGGCCACACTCTGCCCGGCGACCGGACGCTCCCGGCCGGCGAGATCCTCCACGTCGACTTCGGCGTGGTCAAAGACGGTTACGCCGCGGACATCCAGCGTCTCTACTACTATCCCGAGGACGACGAGGCCCCGCCGGCGGACCTCCGGGCGGCCTTCGGGGACGTTCGCGCGGCCATCGAGGCCGGACTGGACGCGCTCGAACCCGGCGTCGAGGGACACGTCGTCGACGACGCAGCCCGCGACGAGTTGACCGATCGGGGCTGGCCCGAGTACCAGCACGCCTTCGGCCACCAGGTCGGGCGCAACGCGCACGACGGCGGCGCCCTGCTGGGCCCGCTCTGGGACCGGTACGGCGACCAGCCTCGACGAGAGGTCCGGACCGGCGAGATCTACACCGCGGAACTGGGCGTGGAGACCGACTACGGGTACATCGGACAGGAGGAGATGGTGCTGATCACCGAGGGGGACGACGGCTACGAGTTCGTGGTCGATCCCCAGCGGGAGTTGCGGCGGCTGGACGGCTGACGGACGTCGAGCAACGGCCGTCGACGGGGACGACGAGTCACGCCACACACGTTTTTACGGGCCCCCGCCGACTCACCGCTCACGATGGACCCATTCGTGGACGCCTTCGTCCGGATCGTCGGCGAGGATCCGGTGTGGCAGGGGCTGGCCGGCGGCGGCGTCATCGCCCTGTTCAACCTGTTCGGGGCGTCGCTGGTGCTCGTCTGGCGGGACCCCTCCGAACGGGCGCTCGACTCCGCGCTCGGGTTCGCGGCCGGCGTCATGCTCGCCGCGAGTTTCACGAGCCTGCTCCTCCCAGGGATCGAGTTCGCGTCCACCCCGGAGTACGCTGGCGTCGGCCTCGCCGGGATCGAAATCGTCGGCGTCTGGCCCGTCATGATCGGGCTCGTCCTCGGCGTCCTGTTCCTCGATCGGGCGGACGCGCTCGTCCCCCACGCGCACTATCTCCTCACCGGGAACAGACGACAGGACGCCGCCAACCCGAGCCAGTCGTTGCCCGTCGCGGACGCCCGCGTCGCCTCGGTCGTCCTGTTCATCCTCGCGATCACGCTCCACAACATGCCCGAAGGGCTGGCCGTCGGCGTCGGGTTCGGCTCCGGCGACGTCGGCGGCGCCCTCGCACTGATGCTCGCCATCGGCGTCCAGAACGTCCCCGAGGGCCTGGCGGTGTCGGTGGCCGCGATCAACGCCGGGCTGGACCGGCGCCTCTACGCCGCAGTCGCAGGCGTCCGCGCCGGCGTGGTGGAGATTCCGCTTGCGGTGTTCGGCGCCTACGCCGTTCAGGTCGCCACCCCGCTACTCCCCTACGCGATGGGGTTCGCCGCCGGCGCGATGCTGTTCGTGATCATGGACGAGATCGTTCCGGAAACCCACGTCAGGGGGAACGAGCGCGTCGCGACCCTCGGGACGATGGTCGGCGTGGTCGTCATGCTCTACCTGGACGTCACACTCGGATAATCGGACGCGGCGGCCCCGTCACCGGGGTGGCTCCTCGCCGTTCTCCGTACCCGACTCGCCCGCCGCTCCGGACGACCCTCCCGCGGTCTTCGTCACCAGCAGGGAGCGTATCCGGGTCCGGTCCATGCTCTCGACCGCGATGCGAACCCCGCCGTACTCGACGGCGTCGCCTTCGTCCGGGATCCGGCCGAGTCGGTCGTAGACGAATCCCGCAACCGTTTCGAAGGATTCCGCCTCCGGGACCGTCACGTCAAGCGCTTCGTTGAGTTCGTGGACGTTGAGGTCGCCCCGGACCCGGACCCTTCGATCGTCCTGACGCTCGATCGCCGGTCGTTCGGCTTCCTCCAGGATGTCGCCGACGATCTCCTCGACGATGTCCTTGAGCGTGACCAGGCCCTGGGTGGTCCCGAACTCGTCGACGACGATCGCCATGTCAAGGCGATCCTCGCGCATCTCGATCAGGAGTTCGTCGACGTCCTTCGTCTCCGGGACGAGCAACGCCGGTTCGGCCACGTCCACGAGATCGGTCGGGTGACCGTCCCGCCGGGCCCTCACGAGGTCGGGCAGGTCGACGATCCCGACGACGTCGTCCAGCGTTCCCTTGTACACCGGGAGCCGATTCCGACCATCGTCGATGCAAACGTCGATCGCCTCGGCGACGCTCGCGCTCGCCTCGATCGCGGTCACGTCCAGGCGGGACTTCATGACCTCCTTCACGATGCGGTTCCGGAACTGGAACACCCCGCGGAGGAGTTCGCGCTCCTCGCTTTCGATGACGCCCTCGCGCTCGCCCGTCTCGATCAGTTGCTGGAGTTCGGTCCGGGTGACGTACGGCGACTCGATCGCCCCCGTGCTGCCGGTGAGGCGGTTCACCTGCCGGGTGAGGAAGTCGAAGAGGACGACCAGCGGATACATCAGGTACTCGGAGAGTTGCAGCGGGCGCGAGACGCGCCGGGCCCACGACCCCGTGTGCTCGACCGCGTAGGACTTCGGCGCGCTCTCGCCGAACAGCAACACCAGGGCGGTGATGCCGAACGTGGCGATCAGGACCGACTCCGCCGCCGGGAAGTGCAGCGCCAGAACCGTCGTCGAGATCGAGGCCATCGCGATGTTGACGACGTTGTTGCCGACCAGGATGGTCACCAGCAGGCGGTGGGGGTCGGATTTCAGTCGCTGCACGCGGGCGGCGCCGGGACGGCCCTGGGCCACCATCGCCTCGACCTTGTGGTCGGCCAGCGAGAACATGGCGATCTCCGAAGACGAGAAGAACCCCGAGAGGGCGACGAGTACCGCCACGGCCGCGGCGCCGCCGATCGTGATCGTTCGCTCGGTGAGTTGCACGCCGAACTGGAGCGCGAGGGGCGCGAGGGAGGTCATCTCCATGCCATACGGCCAACTCCGTGGTAAACAGTGGCATTTTTGTCAGGTCGGAGGAACAGAGGGTCGGGAACGACGGCCGAAACGAAAAACGAGCGTCAGCGCAAGCGCGTCCCGCAGTCGTCACAGAAGTTCGCGTCCGGATCGCTCCCGGCCCCACATTCCGGGCACTCGACGAACTCCAGCGACTCGCCGCAGTTCGAGCAGAACGAGCCCTCGCCGGCGGGTTTCCCGCACTTCGGACACAGGGTCTGCCCGCGGTCGACCTCGCCCGTGAACACCCGGGTTTCGTCCGCTTTCTCGTGGATGTCCTCGACCATCTTCTCGGCGCGGGCCGACGCGACCTCGACGCCCTCGCGGGGCGCACAGTCGACGCACAGGTCCACGGTCTCGTTCCAGCAGTTGTCACAGACCCACTTCGTGCACTTCGGACACCGGTTGAACCGGCCTTTCGTCTCGTTCTGGGCGCGCTCGAACGCCTTCTGGTGTTCCTTCTGCCACGCTGCGGACATCCCGCTGAACCGGTCGCCGAGCACGTCGGTTCCCCTGTCGAGGCTGTACCCGATGTTGTGACGACCCGTCATCCGACCGAGGACGCCCGCCGCGTCGCCGACCGTCCGGAGCAGGCCCCCACGGTTCGTCGTTTTCGATTTCCGAAACGACGTCTTGTAGCCCTCGTGGCACTTGTCACAGTAGAACGTGAACTGGAACCCCGCCTCGGTGCTGTCGTCCTCGAAGTTGTCGGTGAATGATATCAGGGTTTCGTCATTTTCCATGGGCGAACCCCCCGATACCCATAATCATCAAAGATAGAACATAAATGATCCTACTGTTCTCGCCCGGCGAGAACCTACGCCGTCGCCGTCAGGGGCTTCCCGCACTCGATGCAGGTGGCGCCGACCGGCGGTTGTTCGGTCTCGCAGTGCGGGCAGACGACGACCAGTCCGGCGTCACACGCCTCGCAGTAGTCCCCGAAGAACGTCCGTTCCCCACACGCGGGACAGTCGATCTCCAGGTCGAGCCCACAGGTCGAACATCGCGCCCACCCCGGCCGGATCGGACTCCGACACTTCGGGCAGCGGAGCGGTCCGGTCGGGTTTTCCTTCCCGCAGGAGGGCCAGACTGTCCCGTCCGGCGGGACCAGTTCGTCGCAATACCGGCAGAACTCGCTGTACTCGGGCATGGTCAGGGCCCCCGCCTCGATCCGGATGTCGACGCCGTCCGGATCGGATAGATCGATGAACAGTCCATGCGTACTGAAAGTCGGTCGGTTCGATAACTGACGCGGGCGATTCCCACCGTGTGAGAACCCGCCACACGGCGGGACGGGCGCGTCCCGGATCCGTCCGCCCCGGGCCGTCGACGACGGGTATGACGGTCGGCGGCCCGACGTGAGGAGCCTCGCGTTCGTTTCGTCCGGCCCAGCCTTAGAGGAACCATAATCACCCGTCTCCGAGTCCATGCGGACGGACACGAACCGTGACCGAGGACGCCGGACTGGGGCGGCGCGGATCCCTGCTCGCCATCGGAGGCCTCGCCGGACTTGGCCGCTGGATCTACCGCCATCGCCCCCTCGAACGGACGATCGACGTCCGGGTGTGGCTGACGGACCGGGCGGCGGAGTACGGCCAACTGTGGCCCCGCGTCGAAGGCTATCTCGGTCGCGCCCTTCGGGACGCCCGCGAGTCCGTCTCCGTCGACTTCGGCGGACGCGTCGCCGTCGACAGGGAACACGGCCACGGGGTCATGACGAGCGGCGAGTGGCCCGGGCACGTCGTCGCGGGGACGGTCGGGCTCGGAGAGATGAACACCGTCGACGTCGTCAGCCTGCTCGTGACCGACGGGGCCTTCTCGGCGACCCCGAGCGCCGCGGGGGCACTCTCGTTCGCGGCTGTCGGCGGCGCTCGCTTGATCGCGAAGATGCCGCCCGTCGAGGAAACGGCGACCGTCGTGGACGTGACCCGCCCCGCACTGGCGACGTAAGTGTTGATCCACGAGGCCGGCCACGCACTGGGGCTGCACCACAGGGACGGGGCGGTCACCTTCGACGACCGACAGGTGGTCTCGCCCATGATCAGCGCCTACGCCTGGGCCGACCCCGAGATCCGCGAGCGATACCTCGGCTCCGAATGGGGTCCGGGTGGAAACATCGCCCCCGTGGACGCCGAGTCGGCACGAATCTCGCTGGAGTTCTCGTCGGAGTCCGTGGGGAAA
>JBLGCL010000009.1:0-32512 GCA_047617305.1 Natronomonas sp. | reverse complement strand
CGTCCTGAACCTGATCCTCTCGAACGTGCGGAACCGCGACGAGCGCGAGGCCGACCTCCGGGCGCAGCTCGCGGCCAACGACCGCGCCGAACGGCGGTTCGCCGAACTGATCGCGGAACACGGCCGGAGCCGCCTCGAGGCCGGGTTCGACGCGGTCATCGAGTACTCACGCCGGCGGATCGAGGAGCGGATCCGGTCGTTCCCCGACGGGACCTACTCGGCCCGGGACGTCCTCGAGGGGGACGGCGTTACCGAGGAGGACGTCCCCATCGCGGTCATCGTGACGATCGACGGGAGCGAGATCGAGGTCGACTTCGAGGGCACCGCCGACCAGGTCGCCGGGAACATGAACGCGCCGCTCGCGGTCGCCAGGAGCGCGGTCTACTTCGTGGTCCGCTGTGTCACCGATCCGGAGATCCCGCCGAACCAGGGCACCTACCGGCCCGTCACCGTCACCGCGCCGCCGGGCACGGTCGTCAACCCCTCGCCCCCGGCCGCGGTGGTGGGCGGCAACGTCGAGACCAGCCAGCGGATCACCGACGTCGTCCTGGCGGCGTTCGGCGAGGCCCTCCCGGACGCCGTCCCCGCGGGGGGCCAGGGGACGATGAACAACCTGATCGTCGGCAACCGCTCGGCGGACGGGTTCACCTACTACGAGACGATCGGCGGCGGGTTCGGCGCCAGGCCGACGAAGGACGGCGTCGACGGCGTCCACGTCGGCATGACGAACACCCTGAACACCCCGGTCGAGTCCGTCGAGAACGAATACCCGTTGCGGGTCGAACGCTACGGGCTGCGACCGGATAGCGGCGGGACGGGTACCTACCGCGGGGGGCTGGGGCTGGAGCGTTCGATCACCGTCCGCACCGACGCTGTCGTGTCGCTGCTGACCGACCGCCGTCGTCATCCGCCAGCCGGACGGGACGGCGGTGACCCGGGCGCTCTCGGGGAAAACCTGATCGACGACGAGCCGGTCGGTGCGAAGACCACCGTCGAGGTCGACGCCGGGACGACGGTAACCGTGCGGACGCCCGGTGGCGGGGGCTACGGCGATCCCGCGCTGCGCGACCGCGACGCGATCGTCGAGGATTACGAAGACGGGAAAACGACGCGGCGTCCCGAGGAAGGGAACGACGGAACGCCGCCCGATTGAGGTCCGGGACGGGCGGTCATTCCTCTTCGTCCGCCGCGCCGTTCTCGTCGGGCTCCTCGAACGGGGATCCCGCGGCGTCCGGTTCGTGCCCCGACAGGCTGACGATGTTTTCCCGACCCACGCGGAGCTTGGAAACCGTCCCGTCGTCCTCCATGTCCGAGAGGAGCATGCTGACCTTCGACTTCGACCAGTCGGTCTCCTCGACGATGTTGACCTGGCGCATCCGGCCGCCGTTCTCCTTGAGGAGTTCGATGACCCGCTCCTCGTCCGAGAGGACGGCCGACTCGGGGACCGCGGCCCCGGCGTCGCCGGCGTCGGCCGATCCGTCCGACGTCACGGTGTCGGCGGCCCCGGCGGCCCCGCCGCCAGAACCGAGGTCGGTCCGTCGGTACGCGATCACGCCGACCAGTCCGAGGAAGACGACGAGGGCGCCGATCAGCATGACGATTGACGACGGAAGCCCGTCGCCACCGTCCGCGGCGGTACTGGTCCCGGTCCCGGTTCCGGGGCTGGTGCCGGGGCCCGGGCCTGGCGTGGTGGGCCCTGCCATCGACGTGGTCCCGGAAGTGCCGGGCCCGTCATCGGTCGTTCCGCCGCGGTCCGTGGCCGTGGGGGACCCGGCGGTCGGCGTTCCATCCACCGTCGACTCGAGGACGAACACGACACGCGGACGCTCGTCCGCGAACCCGCGTTCTCCCTGCCAGGTCATGGAGTCGCTCTCGGCGAGGGTCTCGCCCGAGAGGGTCCCGTTCGGGGCGAGGCTCTCGAAGACGAGGTCGGGGCCCGGCTGGATCACGAGCGACTGGTCGGGGCCCAGGAACAGCCCGCCCTCGAAGACGTCACCGATCACGACCCGGGGTTCCTCGACGCGGGCGAACGCCACCCACCGGAACGACATCTCGACGACGCCCACGTCGTTGACGCCCCGATCGACGTACGCCCGGCGGGAAAACGCTTCGGCGGCCATCTCCCGGCCCGTCCGGTTCCGCCCGATTCGGGTGAGCGTCCTCGTTCGCTCCTCGAAATCCCGGTACAACTGGGTTTCCTCGGACTCGAAGCGATCGGCGTACTCACGAAACTCGGTCACGGATTCGTCGTCCGGGAGCAAGCGCATGTACCTGAAGGTCCACCGTGCGGAGCCGTTCCGATAGACCCGTATCGTGAACCTGGTCCGGTCGAACTCCTCGCTCTGGGCGATAGTGGGGCCGGACGCCCGTTCCGGGCCGCCGGCGTCGGTGGCGATGACCGCACCCGCAACCACCGACAGCGAAAGCAACGCGATCAGGACGACGGCCCGGCGCATGTACTCGAACGTTCCTCGTGAACCGTTAAAAGAGCTTGCGAACGCCGGAGTACGTCGTCGCGACCGCCGTACGGAGCGGCGAGGACGTAACCGACGGATGGCCGAAGACAGCCGAACGGTCAGGCGACGACGTTCCCGTCGGCAACGACGGTCCGAACGTCCTGCCAGACGGACGGGTCATCGAGCGGATCGTCGGGGAGGACGACCAAGTCGGCCCGGTAGCCCTCGGCGACGAGCCCCGCCTCGTCCAGCCCGAGCAGGTCGGCCGCGTTGATCGTCGCCGCCTCGAGCGCACCCTCGGGCGAGAGCCCGTGCTCGACGAGCAGTTCGAGTTCCCGTGGAATCTCCTCGAAAAAATTGAACGGGGTCCCGGCGTCGGTGCCCATCGCGATCGGCACGCCCTCGTCGAGCGCGTACTCGAAGGCGTCGTCGAACGCCTCGGCTGCCACCTCGGCCTTCCGCACGGCCCACTCCGGGATGCCGGCCTCGGTGCCCTCCTCGACGATGCCGTGCAGGGCGGCCGCGGTCGGCACCCAGTAGGTCCCCCGGTCGGCCATCAGTGCGGCCGCCTCGCGGTCCATGAACGTGCCGTGCTCGACGCTGGTGATCCCCGCGCGGGTGGCGTTCTTGATTCCTGCCGCGCCGTGTGCGTGGGCCGCCGTCGGGCGGCCCTTGGCCTCGGCGGCGTCGACGAGCGCGGCGAGTTCCTCCTCGGTCAGCTCCGGCGCGCCGGTGAGCGCCCCTTCGGTCAGGACGCCGCCGGTGGCCATGGTCTTGACCGCGTCCGCGCCGCGTTTCAGCTGTTCCCGGGCGGCCTTGCGCACCTCGGCCGGGCCGTCGGCCTCCCGACCGAACCAGTGGCCGTGCCCGCCGGTCATGACGACGATCTCGCCGCACGCCTGCACGCGCGGGCCGTCGATCAGGCCGTCCTCGACCGCCGCGGCGGCGTCGATGGCGAGCGACCCGAGCGACCCGAGGTCGCGGAGCGTCGTGACGCCCGACTCGAGCGCCGTTTCGAGGTTCGCCGTCGCCCGGTAGGCCGCCTCGAAGTCCGAAAGATCGCGGTTCGACTCGGGGTCCGGGCCGCCGTCCATCATCAGGTGGCCGTGCGTGTCGATCAGCCCTGGCGCGACGTACATCCCGTCGACGTCGACGACCCGGTCCGGATGCGACGGCGCATCGCCGACGCGTTCGATGCGGCCGTCCTCGACGGCGACGTCCGCCCGTCGCGTGCCGTCGGCGTCGACGACCGTGCCGCCACTGAGTACGAGCATACCCCGACTAACAGGGTCGGCGGGCGTAAAGCCACGCTTTCCGGACGACTATCACGGATCGTCTCCCCGTAGCGACGATAGCGGCTCCGGCCGACCAAGGATCCCGACGGCGTCACTTCATACTTCCTCGACGGTGGCCTCCGGCGCGTTCGTCTTCACGCTCTCGATCCCCTGCCTGGCTTTCTGTTTGCTGGCGTACCCCTCGCCGCTGTCCGCGAGCACGTTGCCGTTGTCGTGACGGAGCCGCCAGCGGTACTTCCCCTCGCGGTCGCGGTACAGTTCGAACGTCGCCCCCATGTGTGAACGGTTCGCACTCCATCGTCAAAGCGGTTGTTCCGGCCGGATCCGGCTGGCGAGTGCGGCGGTATCGGCGTCGGCGTCGGGATCGAACCTCACTCGCCGTCGCGGCGCTCGTACTCGACGAACGCGAGGTCGTCGGTCTCGTGGCGCTCGATTTCGCGCCACTCCGTCCAATCGACCGTCGGGAAGTACGTATCGCCCTCGTACTCGGCCTGGATCTCGGTGATCGCGAGGCGGTCAGCGCGGGAAAGGAACTGCTCGTAGACGGAGGCCCCGCCGACCACGTAGGCCGTCTCCGCACCGGTTTCGGCCGCCGCGTCGATCGCCGCCCCCACCGATTCGGCCGCGACGACGCCGTCCGGGAGTAACGAGGGGTTCGTGGTCAACACGACGTTCGTCCGGCCCGGTAGCGGTTCGCCGAGGCGGTCGAGGATGCTCTCGAAGGTCCGCCGGCCCATGACGACGGGATGGCCCATCGTCGTCTCCTTGAACCGCCGGAGGTCCTCCGGATAGTGCCAGGGCATCTCGCCGCCGTTCCCGATGACGCCGTTCTCGGCGATCGCAGCGACGATCACGAGTTCGATCCCGGGTTCCGGTTCGGGGTTCCCCGGCATCGTCACTCGGCCACCGCGAAGGAGAGCCCGGGTGCCGGATCGTACCCCGACAACGCGATGTCGTCGAACTCGAGGTCGTCGATCGGCTTGTCGGCCACCTCGATCGTCGGCCTGTCGCGGGGTTCGCGGGTCAGCTGAGTGAGCAGACCGGGCACGTGGTCGTAGCCGTCCTCGCCGTCGGCCTCCGGCGGGGCGGCGTCGGTCAGCCACTCACGGACCTCGCGGTACCCCTCCGGGGAGTTCACGCTCGCGAGACGGTCCTTGAGTGCGCCGAGGTTCTCGGCGTACCACTCGCCGCGTGCGCCTTTCCCGCAGTAGACGTGGGCGTCGACGACGGTGTGAGCGAACGATCCGAGTTCGAAGCCCGTGCGCTGGGCGACGACCGTCGCGAGCAGGGAGTAGGCGGCGACGTTGAACGGAATCCCGAGGGCGACGTCGCCGGATCGCTGGGTCAGGTGGACGTTCAATCGGTCGCCCTGGACGTTCAGGACGAACGTGTAGTGACAGGGCGGCAGTTCCGAGACGGCGGCGTTCGCGGGATGCCAGGCGGAGACCACGTACCGGCGGGAGTTGGGGCGCTCCCGGAGGCCGTCGAGGACGTACTGGATCTGGTCGAACGTCCCCTCGTCGGCTGTCCAGCGGTTGGCGTCGCCGGCCCACGTCTCGCCGGGCAACTGCGCGTCGTCGTCCGGGATCGGGTACCGCCGCCAGAAGCGTCCGTAGGCGGTGTCGAGGTGCCCCTCGTCGTCGGCCCAGGCGTCCCAGATGCTCGTCTCCTCCCGGAGGTTGCGGACGTGCTCCTCGCCCGAGAGGTACCAGAGGAACTCGTGGATCAGGGAGTTCCAGCGGAACCCGGAGAGGTCCTTCGTGGTCAGCAACGGGAATCCTTTCGAGAGATCCACCGCGTAGTGCTGGCTGAACGATGCGATCGAGTCGGCGTCGGTCCGGTTCGGTTTGTACGTCCCCTCGCTGAGGACCCGGTTGACCAGGTCGAGGTACTGTTGCATAGGTGGGTCACGTCGGCCGTCTCCGTCGGCCTCCCGCGAGGCCCGGCTCGGCCGACCCGTTATCGAACCACGTCGGAACGAAGTCCTAAAACTGTATGGGGGTAGTCGAAACGGCCTGCCGTCGCGGAGTCCGGTCGGTCGACCCTCGCGGTCCGGCCGCCGTCAGACGGGATCGAGTTCGTTGTCGGGATCGGTCACCAATTCCTGTATCTCCTCGTCCCGATCCGCCGCCTGTTCCTCGATGTTGTCCTGAGCCGACACGGCCTGCTCCTGGAGGTGATCGATCCGCGGTACGTCGGTCACGTTCGCCAACAGGATCGTCGCCGAGAGAACGTCCGCCCCGGGTCGTGGGTCGTCGCCGGCGAGGACCTCCGCGCTCCCGATCTCCGCCTCGAGCCACTCCCGGGAGCGTTCGAGGCCTTTCCGCGAGAACTCCTCGCGCGGTCCCGACACGACGATCATCGCCCGCTCCGCCGACTCGATCGAGGCGGGACAGGTCAACCGCGATCGGACCGCCCGCCGTACGAGGCCGTAGATCTTCGTGGCCGCGTCGGCGCCGTCTTCCGATACGCCGTCGTCCGAGGACCTGAGACGGTCGAGCAGCCCCCGGCTTCGCCTTGTGGACGCTTCGAGTTCGGCTTCCCCGTAGGCGACGGTGCTGACCCCGCCCGTCCCGAGCGTCCGCCTGACGTCGCTTGCGTCCATGGCGTTCTCGGAGATCTGTCCGCCATCCTCGACGCCCGCACCGAGTAGACTCGCAAACCGCTTCGCGATCTCCCGGTTCGTCCGCTCGTAGCCGGCCGCCACGGAATCGGTCCCGTCCCGCCACGCCTCGTTGTCGAACAGGAGCAGGCCGTCGGTCCCCTCGGTGAACGAGCGGAGCGCCCGGCCCGCGTTGAGCGCGGCCCGTCCGCCTTCGTCCTGGCTCGGGAGGATCCCCAAACCGTACACCGGCTCGTCGTACTTCGCGGCGAGTTCCGAGGCGACGACCGGTGCCCCGCCGCTACCGGTGCCGCCGCCGAGTCCGGCGACGAGGAGGAACGCGTCCACGTCGTGCAGCGGGACCCCGTCGAGGACGCGTTCGATCTCCCCCAGGTCCTTTCGGGTGACGTCGGCCCCCACGTCCGGGTCCGCGCCGACGCCGTGACCTTTGGATCGTTCGTCCGTCTGCCCGTAGAGCACTCGGTACTCCTCCGGTACGTACTCGAGTTTCTGGAGGTCGACTTTCGCCGTATTGAACGCCCCGACGAACCGACAGAACGCTCCCCCTCGGTTCTGCTCGTATTCGAGCAGACGATCGACGATCTTCCCCCCCGCGTTACCGAACCCAATAGTGGCTAACTGCATGACGTACTCAGTTATTAATAGTGTCGAATAACTAATGGCCTGTTACGAGATTTCAAGGGCTTGAAGGGAGACGGGGGGCAGGACGCCGCCCTGGTTTTCACTTCCTGGGGACGGACCGATCCACCGTTATCAGCGTGTGCAATTCACGAAACCCGCGCTTACCGTCCGGTGTCGAATCGCTTCCGGACGGCGTCGCCGAAACGGTTTCCAGGCTTTATCCAACCCGAGTTCCCTTCGTCGTGCATGTCGTACACGACGGCCAATCCTGCGGACGTGGACTCGGTCATGGACGAGGAGTACGGCGGGATGTGGTTCCTCAGGGACGCGCTGGACGCCGAACGGGTGGGCGTGACGATCATGGAGCTGGAACCGGGCGCGAACGGCAAGGAACACAACCACGCGCACGACGGACAGGAGGAGGTCTACGTCGTCGTCGAGGGGACGGTCGACGTCGACCTGGACGACGAGTCGGTCACGCTCTCGCGCGACGACGCGATCCGCATGGCCCCGGAACAACCCCGTCAGATCCACAACCGCGGGGACGAGACGGCGCGACTGGTGCTCGTCGGCGGTCCGGGGACGTGAACTGACCGGGGCGATATCGCTCCGTTCGGCCGCTTCGGAGCCCCTTCTCGAGGGGGCGGATCAGGGCACCTTCTTGCGATTGCCCCTACAGCTAAGTTCCCTCCCTGAGTAGCGTTCACGTATGGCCTACACAAAGGCTGGGACATCGGACGTGGAATCGCTGAGTGAGGAATACTACGGGGGCATGTGGCTCTTCGAGGAGACGCTCGGCGCGGAAACCTTCGAACTCGCGATCCTCGAACTCGAACCGGGCGGTCGCGGGAAAGAACACGACCACGTCGAGGAGAACCAGGAGGAGGTGTACCTCGTCGTCGACGGGACCGTCGAGATCGAGTTCGAGGACGGGTCCGTCGAACTCGAGGAGAACGAAGCGGTCTACATGACGCCCGACCAGCGACGACAGATCCAGAACAACGGCGAGGAACGCTCGAAGATCGTCGTCGTCGGCGCGGTTCTGGACGAATAACCCAACGGCCAGCCACCGGAGCCGTCGAGTCTCGCGCGGCCCCGTCTCCTTCCGACGCGGGCCACACCGGCCGACCCTTCCTCCGATCGAAATCGATTCCCCAGGGGAACCCCTCGCTCCATCCATGAGCCGTCGCAGCGACATCGTCAATCTGGCCGCCGAAGCGCCGCCGAACGCGTTCACCAGCAACGCCTTCCTCGTGACGGGCGCCCGGACGGCGGTGGTCGACACCGGCGCGAACTTCGACGTCGTCCCCGCGATCAGGGCGGAAACCGGGGACCTCGACGCGGTCGTCCTCACCCACACCCATCCCGATCACGTCGGCAACCTGGATCGCGTGAAGGAGGCGTTCGACGTGGACGCGTGGGGCTTCGACCCGTCGCAGGCGGGCGTCGATCACGCGATCGCCGACGAGGGGACGATCCCCCTGGGCGATCACGACTACGTCGCGTTACACACGCCCGGCCACAAGGACGACCACCTCTGCTTCTACGGTCCGTCGAACGGGGTCCTCTTCGCCGGGGACCTGATCTTCCAGAACGGGAGTTTCGGTCGGACCGACCTGGAGGAGGGCGACCGGGAGACGTTGATCGAGAGCATCGACCGCGTGAAGGCCCGCGTCGGCGACGACCTCAGGGAACTCCACGTGGGTCACGGCCCGAGCGTCCTGGAGGAGCCGTCGCGTCACGTCGAACTGGCGGCCGAGACGGCCCGACGACGATAGGGGGACCCGCCGCGATCGGTGCGTCGGGTTCTACTCGACCGCTTCGGCCAGGAGGGCGTCGTAGGCCACTTCGTACGCGTCGGCGACCGCGGCCGGATCCGCGCGCTCGTCGCTCCCGAGCGCGGGCAACGACACGGTCGCCGTCGGATCGATGTGGGCGGTGACGTCGTCGACCCGCTCTTCGAGGGTCCCCACGCGGCCCCCGAACGCCCGCCCGGTGCGTCGGCCGCTGCCGCCCACGACCTCGCAGGCCGTCAGGTAGCGATCCCCGTCGTAGACGCGAGCGCGACCGGGTTCGACGACCGCGACGGCGTCGATCCCGACCTCGCGGAGGGGCAGCGCCACGTCGCCGTAGGACTCGATCACGGCCCGTTCGCGCTCCGGGATCTCGTCCCCGAGCGCCTCCAGCAGCGGGAGGTACCGTTCGGCCGTGAGCTGGTTGAGGTCCTCGACCGTCCGCACCCTTGCCGCGTCGTCGATCGGCAACTCGTCGCGGGCCGACCGGGGAACGTCGGCCTCGGCGTTGACGACGAAGGACTCCCCAACCCTGTCCAGGACGAACTGGCGGTCGGTCCCGCCGATGAGCCCCTGGCCGGTACCGGGGAAGGGCCGCCAGAGGCGGTGGATCGGGTTGATCGCTTCCGGCGTGACGTCGGCGTCGCTCGCGGCCGCGAGCCGTTTCGCGTCCTTGCCGAAGAGCCGCCCGGCGTCGACGGCGGTCCGGTAGTCGTCGTGGTCGAACCAGTAATCGTTCCCGGCGCGTGGTTTGTATCCGACGCCGCCGATTCGATCGAGCACTCCCGTCGAGAACGTGGTCTTCCCGGCGTCGACCCGGTCCGCACCGGCGACCAACAGCTTCATTCTTTGAGGCCGTAGTACCCGGGTTCGGACTCGTCGCGGGGTTCGGCGACGACCAGGTCCTCCGCGTTGAAGATGATCCACGGGATCGCCCAGTCCAGCAGGATCTCCTCGGTCCCGGCGTCGAGTTCCGCGTCGGGGTCGAGTTCCTGGAGCAGCCGGGCGATCTCGTAGACCGTGTACATCTGGCCGGGTTCGAGCAGGTCCCCCGGTTCGTAGAAGTCACAGGGGTGGCGCTCGTCGAACTCGGATTTCGGGATGGGCATGGGTCCGGGTAGTCGACCGCGGGGGTAAAAGGGAACGGTTCGCTGGGGTTCGGCACGAGTTCACGGTCGGTTGACGGCGTCGGTGCTGGGGACGTTTCGGCGACGACGTCGTCGTATACGGAAGGACTCATCTTGCACTCGCCGGCCGTGGGTACTACGTGTCGAAAGAAAAGCGAAGTTCTACGGGATCACTCGAAGTGACCGATGCTCGTCTGGTACTCCTCGGCGACCTTGTCCCAGTTGACGACCTCGAAGAAGGCGTCGATGAAGCTACCGCGGTCCGGGCCGTAGTCGTAGTAGTAGGAGTGCTCCCAGACGTCGAGCGCGAGGATCGGGTGCGATCCCCACAGCGCACCCCGGTCGTGTTTGTCGACCTTCACGTTCCGGAGCTGTTTCGCGACGGGGTCGTAGACCAGCAGAGCCCAGCCCCCGGCGGCGCCCGCAGCCGCCTCGAACTCGCCCTTCCAGCCCTCGTAGGAGCCGAAGTCTTCCTCGATGCGCTCGCGGAGGGCCCCTTCGGGTTCGCCGCCGCCGTTCGGCGACATGCACTCCCAGAACAGGTGGTGCAGGTAGTGCCCGCTGCCGTTGTGGGTCACGTCCCCGAGAGCGCCGGGCGTCGAGCCGTGGTCGCCGGACTCGCGGTTCGCCTGCAGGGTTTCCTCGGCGCCGTTGAGGCCGTTGACGTACCCCTGATGGTGGGTGTCGTGGTGCCATTTGAGCACCTGTTCGCTGATGTGCGGTTCGAGCGCGTCGTAGTCGTACGGGAGCGGTGGAAGCTCCGCGTGGGATTTCTCGGGCATGACCTGATACCTCACTCCATCACGAAGGCTGGATGAATGTTAAACCTTGAGGAGAGGATCGATAACATGTGGCACGGAATCGGGGTCGTTCCTCGACGCCCGGTCACTCGGACTCGCCGCGAGCGGCCCGGAACGTGGCGAGGGCTCGCTCCCGCGCCTCGGCATGATCGACGATCGGCGCCGGATAGTCGGGGGCGATCGATTCCCGCTCGGCGTCGGACAGTTCGTGCCACCCGTGGATCTCCGCGGCCGTCGCGTCGCGGAGCTCCGGAACGTATTCCTTGATGTACTCGGCCTCGGGGTCGTACCGCTCGCCCTGGGTCATCGGGTTGAAGATCCGGAAGAACGGCTGGGCGTCGGTCCCGGTCGACGCGGCCCACTGCCAGCCGCCGTTGTCGTTGGCCGTGTCGTGGTCGGCCAGCCGCTCGCGGAACCAGTCGTACCCCTCCCGCCAGTCGATCAGGAGGTCCTTGGTCAGGAACGAGGCGACGATCATCCGGACCCGGTTGTGCATCCACGCCTCCCGGCGGAGTTGGCGCATGCCGGCGTCGACGATCGGATAGCCGGTCTCGCCCGCCGTCCAGGCCTCGAACGCGTCCGGATCCGATCGCCACTCGATGGGGTGGTCGTAGTCCTTGTAGTTCTCCGAGACCACCTCGGGGTTCGCGGAGAGGACGTGCGCGTAGAACTCCCGCCAGGCGAGCTGTGACTGGTACTCCCGAACCGACTCGCGGGCGGCGTCGTCCGCGGCGGCGGCGAACGCTTCGGCGGTCGCGGCGTAGACCGTTCGGATTCCGATCGTTCCGTACTTGAGGTGGACGGAAAGGCGCGACGTGGCGTCGTCGTCCGGGTAATCCCGTCGATCCGCGTACCGGTAGATGTCGCTCGAGCAGAACGACTCGAGGCGGTCGTGGGCCGCCTCGGGGGTTACGTCGGGGACCGTCGCCTCGGGCGGTTCGAAGCCCAGTTCGTCCAGCCCCGGGATCGGCTCCCCATCGGGGTCGGCCAAGCCGTCAGGTGCCGGAGGAGCGACCGGATCGTCCTTCTCCCGCTCCCGCCACTTCTTCCAGAAGTAGGAGTACACCGCGTAGTGGGTGCCGTCGTTCGTCGTGATCGCCCCCGGTTCGTGGAGCAACGCGTCCTGGTGCGTTTCGACGTCGACAGCGGCGTCCTCCAGCACGTCCCGAACCGCTTCGTCCCGTCGTCGGGCTGTCCCCGAGTAATCGCGGTTCCAGTGAACGCGGTCCACCTCGCGTTCGTTCACGAGTCGGGGCAGCTCGTCGAGGGGATCCCCGCGGCGCACGACGAGATCGGTCCCTCGTTCGCGGTACTCTTCCCGGAGGGCTCGCAGGGCGTCGAGAAGCGCCCCCACCCTCGGCGGGCTGGCCCGACGGAGTAGCCTGTCGTCGAAGACGAAGACGGGGAGGACTTCGGCTGCCCCCTCACGGGCGGCACGTCCGAGCCCCACGTTGTCGCGAACCCTGAGGTCGCGACGGTGCCAGTGCAGTTGCATGACTAACAGGCGGGCCGGCGGGGTCGTTAAGCTTGGCCCGATACGGATTGGGTCGGTCTCGGGGTCCACGAGGGCGGCGTTGTCGACGTCGGCCTTTGTTCTCGGGGCTGGCCAGGGCCGTCCGGTATCCGGACACCGGCAGCGCCCCGTTTGGGGCCGGCGCGGCGGCAGAACGGGTCGCCCCATGCCCCATTCGACCGACCCCGATCGAGAACGCGAACCAGAACCAGTGTGGAACGGACGGTCAGTGCAGGATCGAGTGCGCGACCGTCGCCAGTTCCGCGTCGTCGGCTTCCCTCAGCCGGGGGTCGCCGAGCTTGAGCCGGAGGCGTGGCCGCCCCACGTCGACCGGTACCTTCTCGGTGTCGAGCAGGCCCATCTCCTCGAGTTTCGTCTTGGTACGGGAGAACGTCGCCTTCGACGCCAGACCGATGTCCTCGCCCCACTTGCTGACGTCGTACAGGAGCGCCTCGTTCTTCGCCGCGACGAGGAGGCTGATGGTAACCTCGTCGAGTCCGTCGCCGTCGCCACGAGCCGTGTCCAGCGACGAGAGGACGCCGGCGAAGTCGTCCCGCGTATCCTCGCCCAGGTCCGTCGAGAGCGTTTCGCGAATCCGCGTGATCGGCGGGGTCCGGAGAGGATAGTCGTCGGCCCCGTCCCAGTCCTCCTGGTAGCCCGTTCTGACGTCGTCAACGAAGGCCCCGTCTTGGGACGCGATGCCGCCGACGCTGTCGTTCACGGAAACGAGCGACACCACCCGATCCTCAGTCGCGATGACGGTGTTGGTCGGCGGATCCTCGACCGTCTTGAGTTCGAGTTCGCCGCGGTCGACGAGGTCGGCGGCGCTACTGGCGACGATGAAGTCCTCCATGACGTCCTTCAACGTCCGGTACTCCGCGAGCAACCGAACCGTGACGTCGTACTGATGCTCGTTGGCGGTGGCGACGTACGCCTCTATCGCGTCGTGGCTAGGATTGACCAGATATACCGTTCCCGCCCCGGAAGAGAGCGTCTCGTCGACGATTTCGCCGAGCCGCCTGTCGAGTAAATTCGATGCCATGCCTTCAGAACGGTTCACGACCACGCGACACTTAATTTTATTGGTGATCGGGTTCCTTCCCGAACGATTTATTATAATTATTCAACTATTCGGGGCGAATAGTCGGGAGAAGGGAGAGCAACGACAACGGCACCGCTATCAAACGGCGATCGTCCGCCGTCGCTCAGTCAGCGGTCCGGCGGAGGGTCAGTCGGTGTCCTCTTCCTCTTCGGGCTCCTCGCCGCGTGCCAGCGCCTGGGCCTGCTGGGGCGTTCCGGCCTCGGACGCGTCGGGCGCGTCCGGCTGTTCGAGGAGGGCTTCGAAGTCGTCCACCTCGCCGTACTGGTCGCGGTACATGAGTGCCACGCGGCCCCTCCGCGTGATCTCGTAGAGGCCGGAGTGCTCCGCGGGACCGATCTTCCGAACGAGGGTGTAATCGTCCAGCACCGGGAGACGAGTGTTGATGTTCTTCCGACTCTTCCCGGTATGGTGCGCGAGGTTCGTCGCGACGTTGCGGCCGTGCTCCTCGAGCGCCTCCAGGATCAGGAAATCGGTCGGTCGTCGAAGTTTCACGATTTGATCCACCTACTCGTTTCCAATAGTGACATCCATTTTAAGGTGTTGGCCGTTTGGTTCGGATTCACCCGCTCAATCGGCGATTAAACGCCCCGATTATTTAACTATCACCGAAAGCAGGACCGCTCCAGCGGATCAGACCCGGTCGTTGACGGTCTCGTGAATCCCGAGGACGAACGCCGGGACGACCACGATGAACAGGTGTTCCTCGACGGGGATCCCGAGCAGGTTCACGCCCGTCCGCAGTTCGATCGAGAACACCCCGACTTGGAGGGTGTACCAGTCCCAGACGTACGCGACCGGGTAGAGCACGGCGATTGTGCGGGCCGCGCTTCGGAGTGCGTTCGCCCGGACGAGGAGAACCGCCGCGACGGTGCCGAACAGCGCCTCGGTGGCCAGGTACGTGTACGGACCGAGGACGCCGATGTCCGGAAGCATACCCGGGGTTACGGTCCCGGCGACAAAGCCTCGTTGCCGTCGCGCCGCCATTGCGGACGACGCTACTGTCGGCGGACACCAGTATCGACCGGGGTGCGACCGGTTCCCTCAGGCACGCGGAAATGTCCGACGGTTCGGTACGTTCATAAACGTTCGTAGTCAACGGCCGACACAACGATGGACATCGCTGAAATCGCGACAACGGAATATCTCGAAGTTGACGTCGGCACTCGCCTCGGAAAGGTCCGATCGATTTTCGAGGAGGAAAACCCCAAGGGGATCGTCGTCAAACGCGACGGCGAGTACGAGACCGTGCTCGGGGAGCGCGAACTCATCCAGTCCCACGTCGAGGACAACGCCAAGGTGGATTCCCTGATCAAGCCCAGCCGGAAGGACCCGGTCCCGAAGATCGACCGCCACGAGGACATCCGGGAGGTCGCCCGGATGCTCATCGAGGGGAACACGAAGGTCGCGCCGGTGTTCGAGGGCGAACAGCTCTACGGCGTCATCAACCAGGACCTCATCCTCGAGCGGGTCCTCGACAACCTCGACGCGCTGTCCGTCGGGGACATTTACACCGACGAGGTCGTCACGCTCGGGGACGACGACGGCATCGGCAAGGCGATCAACCACCTCCGCGAGCACGGCATCTCGCGGCTCCCGGTTCTCGACGACAACGACTATCTCACCGGAATGGTGACCGTCCACGACATCGCCGACGTGGTCGTCAGGGACATGAACAAACCGACCACGGGCGACCGGGCCGGCGACAGCGACCGGATACTCGACATCCCGGTGGCCGACATCATGAGTTCGCCGGTCGAGACGACCACGGCGGGCGAGTCCGTCAGACACGCCGTCGAACGGATGCTTCACGAGGACTACGCCGGCCTCGTCGTCACCCCCGACGACGACGATCGGGTCGTGGCCGGCATCCTGACCAAGACGGACGTCCTCAGGGCGTTGACCTACACGGAACAGGACCACATGGACGTCCAGATTACGAACATCACGCTTCTCGACACCATCTCGCGGGAAGACATCCGCCAGGAGATCGGCGCCGTCGCCGACAAGTACCAGGACATGCAGGTCCAGCACGCGCACGTCCGCTTCCACGAGCACAAGGAGAAACTCCGTGGCACCCCGCTGATCCGCGCGCAGATCCGCCTCCGGACGAACCGCGGCCAGGTGGCCGGGTCGGGCGAGGGATACGGCGCCGAGAACGCCTTCTACGTCGCGCTGGACAAACTCGAGCGCAACGTCATCGAGATGAAGGGGATCATCAGCGACGAGGAGTACCGCGGCCAACTCCTCCGCAAACTCGACGAACTGTAGGGAAAAGGACCCCTCCGCCGAGGGACCTCGCGCACCACACGGTGGCGAGGGGCCGTTCAACGACGGCGGAAGCGATGCCAACCCTCTAGTAACCCAGGGCCCAGAGTTATTATATGGCCGTGGTCAGCGTCTCAATGCCGGAACAGCTCATCGACCGCATCGACGGGTTCGCCGACGAGCACGGGTACACCGGACGGAGCGAGGTTCTCCGGGAAGCCGCGCGGAACCTCCTCGGGGAATTCGAGAACGAGGACCTCGAGGACCGGGAACTGATGGCGGTCGTCACGGTCCTGTTCGATTACGGCTCCGAAACCGTCGAAAGGGAGATGATGAACCTCCGACACGCGTACGACGATCTCGTCCAGTCGAACGTCCACAACCACGTCGGGGAGCGATACTGTACGGAACTGTTCGTGCTGGACGGGTCCCTGGCGGACATCTCGTCGTTCGTCGGGGAGATCCGGGCGACTCCAGACACGCTGTCGGTCGATTACACGGTCATGCCGGTCGACGACGTCGGAACCGTCGTCTGAAAAGGGAAATGGCGGGCATGGCAGCCGGCAGGAACTGGGGCGGATTACAACGGGCAGGCTTGAGTGCGGAACCCTTCGGACAGGGAGCGGCTCGTTGTTTCGTTCCTGCCGGTACCAGGAACATGTGGCGACGAAACTATAAACCTCTTGTAAGGTAAAACGTCCTTTTTACTCTCCGGGGAATCCGCCGCCGGTATCATTCGGGGTCGTGGGTGTCGAACCACTCGGCCAGCGTTTCGAGGCGATGGATCGCCCGCTCGGGGTCGCCGATGTTGTGGTGTTCGCCCGGGTAAACGACGAGTTTCGCGGGGAGCCCCCGCTTCTTCACGGAGACGTAGAGCTGTTCGGCCTGGGTCGGCGGGCACCGCCAGTCGTTCTCGCCCGCCGTGAGCAACAGGGGCGTGTCGACCTCGTCGACGTCGGTGATGCTGGAGACGTCGCGGAACGTCTCGGGATTTTCCCACGGCAGGCCGAACTCGTCCTCGTGCCACAGGTGGTTGTCGTCGGTCCCGAACACCGAGGAGAAGTCGTAGATGCCGTGTTCGGCGGCCGCGGCGGCAAACCTGTCGGTCCGCGTGACGACGTGTGCCGTGGTGATGCCGCCGTAGGAGAACCCCGTGACGTAGGTCCGATCCGGATCGACCGTCCCGCGGTCGATCAGGTGATCGACCCCGCTCGTGACGTCGTCGGTTTCGAGGTCGCCCCGACTCCCGCGGAGCGATTCGCAGAACGCCCGGCCGTAGGAGGTACTCCCGCGGTAGTTCGGCTTGAACACCACGTAGCCGTGGGTCGTCCAGTACAGGTGCTGGAAGGCGAACTCCGGCTGGTCGTAGGACATGGGGCCGCCGTGGATCGAGACGATGGCCGGCGCCGGTTCCTCGAGTTCGGGCGGACGATAGACGATGCCCTCGATGGGCTCGCCGTCGTCGTTCTCGTAGGTGACCCGTTCGATCTCCGGCATGGGGAACTCCCCGACCAGGTCCTCGTTGACCGCCGTCAGCCGAACGAGCGGGTCGTCGGTCCCCGCGTCGATTTCGCCGGCGTCGAGGGCGTAGAGGTCCCTCCCGTCAGTCGGATCGGTGATGCAGAGGCCGAGGGTCCCGCCGCGGTGGTCGAAGAGTTCGAGCCCGCGGGACGACCCGAGCCCTTCGAAGACCCGTTCCGGGTCGTCCTCGGCGGCGTCCAGTCGAACGAGACGGGTTTGACCGCCGTCGGCCACGGGGGCCACGAGCGTTCCCCCGTCGATCCACTCGGCGGTCCCGGCGAACGCCACCGTCCGGTCCAGGGACGCCGACACCGACCTGGACGCGCCGGTCGCGACGTCGAAGACGTGGATCTCGGTCGGTTCGTACAGGTTCCGGGGATGGCTGGACTTGGCCGCGATCCGGTCCCCGTTCGGACTCCACCGGACGCCGGAGACGCGCCGGTCACCGTCCGACAGCCGACGGCGGTCCTCGCCGTCGGGGTCGATCGTGAACACGTCCAGCACCCCGGAGTCGTCGGGGCGCTCGGTTTCGTTCGAGAGGAAGGCGATCCGGTCGGTGGGGCCCCAGCGGGGCTGCATCCCGTACAGGGGGAGTCTCGCCCCCGCCCCCGACGCGTCGTCGAGGCGCCGTTCGTCCCGCGTGTCGAGATCGACCACGAACAGGTAGCGAGTGACGTCGTCGAGCCACCCCCGGCCGTCCGCCTTGTGCTGGAGGCGATCCACCTCGACGGGCCCGTTCTCGTCGCGTCGTTCGCGGAGGTACGCGGCCTGCTCCTCGGTCGGATCACGGGACTCGATCACGACCCGGTCCCCGTCCGGCCCCCAGTCGAAGTCCTCGACGCCCTCCTCGCGGTCGGTGAGCTGTCGGGCGTCCCCGCCGCGCTCCACGTCGAACACCCAGAGCTGCGGCCGGGGCTCCTCCCCGCCGGTTCCCGTTTCCCCGTCGTCGACGTCCGCCGTTTCCGCCGTTTCGTCCGTTTCTTCGCCCTCCGTTTCGTCCTCACGGGATCCGACCGTCAGCGCGACGTCCTCCTCCCGGGCGGCGACGAACCCGAGTTTCGACCCGTCAGGGCTCCACGTCGGGTTGCCGGCGTCGGACGCCCTGCTCAGTCGGTGTGGATCCCGGCTCCCGTCCGCCGGGACCACGAACAGCGATCGTCGACGGTCGTCCTCGTCGGGGTCGAACTCGTCGAGAACGAACGCGATCCGGTCGCCGTTCGGCCCGACGGCCAGTTCCGATATCTCGCGGTAGTCGACGAACCGATCGGCGGGAAGTTCGTCCATACCCCCTCGAAACCGAGGGAGCGACATCATCCTTCCCCCGGACGGACCCTTTGCCGGTTTCGGGGACCGGCCCCCGGGGGCCCGGGTGGAGCACTACCCCGTCGAAAGAGCTACCGTTCGTCCCGTGGTATCTATGAACATGGATTCGCCCCGCGACTCCGGCTACCGGCTCGCGACGACGGAGGACGTGGACGCCCTATGGACCGTCGTGCACGAGTGCTGGGCGGCGGACTACCCGTCGGTCATCGGCGATGCGGCGATCAAGGACGGGCTCCTCGAATGGTACGACGAGGATCGCCTGCTTCGGGAAATCCGATCCGCGGACGCGGTGGTCGCCGTCTCGATGGTCGACGAGGAACTCTGTGGGTTCGCGCACGCCGTCGTGGACGGCGACGAGGGGACGATCCTCAGGCTCTACGTGCGCCCCGAAGAGCGGCGGAGCGGTATCGGCACCGGGTTGATCGAGTTCACGATCGACGAACTGGCGGATCGGGGGGTCGATCGGGTGCTTGCCCTGGCGCTCGCGCGAAACGACGTGGCCGCCGAGTTCTACGGCGCGGCGGGCTTCGAGCACGTCCGGACCGAGACCACGACCATCGCCGGCGATCACTACGACGAACGGGTCTTCGAGCGACCGATCTGAACGGCAGCCGATCGATCCGCCCGGAGAAGCGAGCGAACGTCAGAAGGGGCCAAGTCATATGTAGACGTCTACCGTAATCGTCGCCGCATGACAACAACCCGCGAACTCGCCGAATTCGTCCAGGCCGTCTCGTTCGACGACTTCACAGAGGACACCCGCGAGGAACTCAAAAAGCGCCTGCTGGACTCGGTTGGCATCGGCGTCGCCGCCCTCGGCCACGGGCCGGTGGCGGCGGTCCACGAAACGGTCCTGACGGCGAACGGGGGCAACGACTGCCTCCTGTGGGGCCGGGGCGACACCGCCTCGATGGAAGGGGCGGCGATGCACAACACCGCCCTCACCAGATACCTCGACTTCATGGACTCGTTCCTCGCGCCGGGGGAGACGCCGCATCCGAGCGACAACATCGGCGCCGTCGTGGCCGCCGGCGAGGCCGTCGACGCCACCGGGGAGGAACTCCTCGAGGGGATCGGCGTGGCCTACGAGGTCCAGGGCGAGCTGGCCTGGAACGCCCCGGTTCGCGACCGGGGTTGGGACCACGTCACCCACACCGTCATTTCGGCGGCCGCCGGCGTCGCGGAGATGCTCGACCTGGACGTGGAGACGACCCGGGACGCCATCGGGATCGCGGGAACGGCCCACAACGCGCTGCGCGTCACCCGGACCGGCGGCATCAACGAGTGGAAGGGGATCGCGTCCGCCAACGCCGCCCGCAACGGCGTGTACGCCGCGTTGCTCGCGCGCAACGGCATGGAGGGGCCCAAGAACCTCTTCGATGGGCAGAAAGGGTGGAAGGCGATCGTCTCGGGGGACTTCGAGGTCGACCTCGATCCGGGCTGTTCCCGGGTCCACGACGTGATGACGAAGAAGTACGTCGCCGAGACGTACGCCCAGTCGGCGGTGGAGGGGATCATCGAACTCGCCGAGGAACACGACGTCGACCACGAGGCGGTCGAGTCGATCCACCTCGACACGTTCGCCGGCGCGAAGTTGATCATCGGCGGCGGCGAGGGGTCCCGCTACGAGGTCGAGACGAAGGCGCAGGCCGACCACTCGCTGCCGTACATGCTCGCCGCGGCGCTGATCGACCGGGAGATGCTGAACGCCCAGTACGACCCCGAGCGCATCCAGTCCGAGGACGTCCAGACGCTGCTTCGGACGGTCGAGGTCGAGGAGGACGAGTCCTTCACCGAGCGGTTCGAGGCGGGCGAGATGCCCGCCCGGATCGAGGTCACGATGGCGGACGGGACCGTCCACGAGGTCGCGAAGGCCGACTTCGAGGGGCACCCGAACAATTCCATGTCCTGGGAGCAGGTCGAGGGGAAGTTCGGGGACATGACCCGCGACCGCTTCGGGTCGGGACGGCGGGCGGACATCGTCGAAACGGTCCACGAAATCGAAGCCCACGACGTCGCGGACCTGACGGCGCTGCTGGCCTGACTCGCTCCGGCCGACCATTGAAGTATGTTCACCCCTAGTTGACAAGTCAAACCATGGTCGACCGCACCTTCGAGTTCCTGCACCACAACGAGCGAGAGGAAAAGCCCCGCGACAAAGGCATCACCGAGATCCGCGGCCCGTACTACGATCCGATGGGCCCCCGGGAACTCCGGGACATCCTGGAGACGATGGGACAGTACGTGGACATCTACAAGTTCTCCGGGGGGTCGTTCGCCCTGATGCCCGAGGAGGCCGTCACGGAACTGATCGACATCTGCCACGAATACGACGTGAAGGTCTCCACGGGCGGGTACATCGAGAACGTCCTCATCCGGGACAACGACAAGGTCGAGGACTACGTCGAGGAGGCCGAACGACTGGGGTTCGACATCGTCGAGATCTCGAGCGGGTTCCTGGCGATGGGCCCGGACGACGTCGTCCGACTGACGGAGGTCATCGCGGAGGACTACGACATCGAACCCAAACCCGAAATCAACGTCCAGTTCGGCGCCGGCGGCGCGTCCGATCCCGAGGAACTGGAGCGACAGGGCCAGCAGGACCCCCAGCAGGCCATCCGCGAAGGCCGGCGCCACCTTGAGGCGGGGGCGGACCTGCTGATGGTCGAGGCCGAAGGCATCACCGAGGAAGTCGAAGACTGGCGGACCGACGTCGCCTACCAGATCGCCAACGAACTCGGGATGGAGAACCTCGTGTTCGAGGCGCCCGGCCCGGAGATGTTCGAGTGGTACGTCAAGAACTTCGGCCCCGAGGTAAACCTCTTCGTGGACAACTCGCAGATCGTCGAACTCGAGTGCATGCGCTCCGGACTCTGGGGCAAGGCGACGACCTGGGGTCGGACGGTCACGTGGAAAAAGGAGTAACGACCGCCCGAAGACGACCTGTCGCCGGCTCGTGACGCGAGGACGCTACTCGCGGAACACCCACCAGAACCACGTTTGGACCGTTCTCCAAACGACGCACGAGCAATTCGAGCGAGACTGCTACGGGGAGGGTTACAGTGGAATGAACCTCAAGCGTCCTCCGTATACAACTCTTTCATACGTGTGTATCAAACCGGCCGAAACGGTACTCATCGGAGGGGAACGGGTGGATCGCCAGAAGATAGAGAGGCCCCGTCCGCTTCCGCCTCGAATCGACGACCCGGTTCCCCGAGCGAAATCCCTGGCATGGATGGACTCATCGCTGCGGTGACGACGGGGCGGTCGTCGCCGTTTACCTCCGGATGGCGCCGGTGTTCGGTCCAGTGCGCCACCAATCCCGGCTATTCGTAACCTTCAATAGATATAAATAGGGTCACGGCAATTTTAGATTCATGCCACCAATTGGCAGGCATGAAAATCGGATAGGTATGGTCACGGACGACCCGGTCGTCCGTGCTCCCATTGACAACCGAAGCATCCTGGAGGCTGGTGGTCACGATGGCTGACGCGGTCCTCATTCTGTTGGCCCTGTTGCCGCTGGCGATCATTGCGATCCTGATGGTCGGGTTGTACCAGCCGGCGACGCGGACGATGCCCATCGCCTGGGTGGCCGCGGCCGTGACTGCCTACCTCGGTTGGGGCATGGCGCCCGATCTGATCGCCGCGGCGTCGATTCGCGGGGCGATGACAGCGACCCGAATCATCGTCATCGTGTTCGGAGCGATACTGCTCCTGTACACGCTGAAGCAATCGGGCGCGTTCGAGGTCATCAACGCCGGGTTCTCATCGATCAGCGACGACCGCCGCGTGCAAGTCATACTGCTCGTCTTCCTCATGGGGTCGTTCATCGAAGGCGCAGCAGGATTCGGGACGCCCGCCGCGATCGTCGGGCCGCTGCTCGTCGGTCTCGGGTTCCCGCCGCTGGCGGCGGTCGTCGTGGCACTGACCGGGAACATCCTGGCGATCACGTTCGGCGCCGTCGGGACGCCCCTGATCATCGGCCTGCGGGACGTCGTCTTCGCCAGCGGAACGGGCGCCGCCGAAACGGTCGTCACCCAGGGCGGGTTCGAGAGCGTCGGGGCGTACGTCGCCCAGATCGGCGTCTGGGCTGCGATCATCCACGGCATCGTCGGCATCGCCATCCCGTTCATCGGCGTGGCGATGATGACCCGCTTCTTCGGCGAGGAACGGTCGATCAAGCCGGCGCTCGAGGTCCTCCCGCTTGCGCTGTTTGCGTGGGCTGCCTTCGTGATCCCGTACATCCTGACGGCCGTCTACCTGGGCCCGACCTTCCCGGCACTGCTGGGCGCGATGATCGGCCTGTTCGTCGTCGCGTCGACGCTTCGAGCCGGGTACTTCCTCCCGGAGGAAGAGTGGGACTTCGGGCCCCAGGACGGGTGGCCGGACCACTGGATCGGCACGATCGAACCCGGGACCGGCGTCGGCGATACCGCCAGCGATGACGCGGCCGTCGCGGCCGACGGCGGGACTGCCTTCGAGGACATGCACACGCAGAATATGTCCCTCGGCATGGCGTGGTTGCCGTACCTGCTCGTCGCCGGGCTCCTGGTCGTGACCCGGGTTGTCGATCCGCTACAGGAGTTCCTCGCGACGACCGGCGTTCTTACGTGGAACGACATCCTCGGTTCGGGGTTCTCCGAGGGGATCGAGTTGCTCTACCTCCCGGGAAGCCTCTTCGTCCTGGTCGCCGTCGTGACGTACCTCCTTCACGGGATGAGTTCCGAGGAAATCAAGGACTCGTGGTCGGAGGCCCTCAGGAACATCGCGCCCGCGGTCATTGCGCTCTGGTTCGCCGTCGCGACCGTCATGATTATGCAGCGAAGCGGGGCCGAAATCGTGTTGACCGCGACGACTGCGAACGCCGGCATGCTCGGCGTGCTTTCGGAAGCGACGGCCGACTTCACCGGGACCATGTTCCCGTTCTTCTCCGGGTTCATCGGCGCCTTCGGTGCGTTCATCGCCGGCTCGAACACCGTCAGCGACATCCTGTTCGGGCTGTTCCAGTTCCAGGCCGCCCAACAGATCGGTGCGCCGACGCAGATCGTGGTCGGTGCGCAGGCGGTCGGCGGCGCGATCGGGAACCTGATCGCGATTCACAACGTCGTCGCCGCGCTCACGGTGGTCGGCCTCATCGGCGAGGAGGGACGCGTCATCAGGCTGGAGCTAATCCCGGTCCTGTACTACGGCGTGGCGACCGGTCTTCTGACGATGCTGTTCGCGTACGTCATCGCTCCGGGCGCGTTCTGACGATTCGCGGTTCGTTTCCCACCATTCCACATTATGGCACACGACATTCGACCCCCGACCGACGGTGATCCGGCGACCGATGACAGGGCCGACTACGATTACGAGGGCGGCGACGTCCACCGGCCCGACCTCGTCGAGGCGCTCGAGTCCCGCGTCGACGGCGACGTCCGGTTCGACGCGTACACCCGCGAACTGTTCGCGACCGACGCCAGCGTGTACGAGGAACTCCCCATCGGCGTGGTCGCGCCACGCTCCACCGACGACGTCGCGGCCGTCATGGAATACTGCGCCGACCGGGAGATCCCGGTGTTGCCGCGCGGCGGCGGGACCAGCCTCGCCGGCCAGGCCGTCAACGAGGCGGTCGTGCTCGACTTCAAGCGGTACATGAACGACTTCGTCGGCTTCGACGCCGAGGCGGAGACCGCGCGGGCCCAGGCGGGCATCACCCTCGCGCACCTCAACGACGAACTCGACCCGCACGGCCTGAAGTACGCCCCCGATCCCGCGTGGGGGGACAAGAGCGTCCTCGGCGGCTGCATCGGGAACAACTCGACGGGCGCACACTCGCTGAAGTACGAGAAGGCCGACGGGTACGTCGAGTCCGTCGAGGCGGTGCTCGCCGACGGGACGGTGACCACCTTCGGGTGGGTCGACGTGGACGCCCTCGAGGACCTGGCGGCCGGGGCCGAGGACGGCGACCTCGAGGCCCAGGTGTACGCGGAGATCCAGCGAATCCTCGAGGAGGACGCCGACGAGATCGAGGCCCGGTTCCCGGACATGAAGCGGAACGTCTCGGGCTACAACTACAATCGCCTGCTTGCGGACGCCCGGGAGCGCGGCGAAGTCAACGTGGGCCGGTTGCTGGCCGGCAGCGAGGGGACGCTGGCGATCGTCACCGAGGCGACCGTCTCGCTGGAACCGATCCCCGAGGCCACCTCGGTCGTGCTCCTGACCTACGACGACGTCATGCCCGCGATGCGGGACGTGGCGCCGATCCTGGAACACGACCCCTCGGCGGTCGAGGTGATGGACGACGTGCTCCTGGGGCTGGCGCGCGACACCGCCGAGTTCGCCGACCTGGTCGACTCGCTCCCCGAGGGCACCGACTCCACGCTGCTCGTCGAGTTCTACGCCGACTCGGCGGCCGAGGGCAAGCGGAAGGTCGCTGACCTGCTGGCGGACCGCCTGCCCGACTACGAGGCCGAGAGGGACCCGACCGACGGGGCGGGCGACCGCACGGACGCGGCGATCCACGCCGTCGACGCCCTGGAGGCGTACGACCCGGAGCGGCAGGCGAAGTTCTGGAAGATGCGGAAGGCCGGCCTCCCGATCCTCCTCTCGCGGACCGGCGACGACAAACACTGGCCGTTCGTCGAGGACACGGCCGTGCCGGCCGAGAACCTGCCCGAGTACGTCGAGGACCTCCAGGCGGTGTTCGAGGCCCACGACACCTTCGCCGCGTACTACGCCCACGCCGGCCCCGGCGTGTTGCATATTCGACCCCTCTTGAACCTGAAGACGGAGGCCGGCGTCGAGGCGATGGCGTCGATCGCGGACGAGGTCACCGACCTCGTGATCGAGTACGGCGGGTCGGTCTCGGGCGAGCACGGCGACGGCAAGGCGCGCTCGGGCTGGAACCGCAAGATGTACGGGGAACAGCTCTGGGAGTCGTTCACCGACCTCAAGTCCGCGTTCGACCCCGACTGGCTGCTCAACCCCGGCAGCGTCTGCGGGGAGCCCGACCCGACCGACGACCTCCGGTTCGATCCGGAGTATACCTTCGACGCGGACTTCGAGCCCGTCCTCGACTGGGACAACGAGAACGGGTTCCAGGGGATGGTGGAGCTCTGCCACGGCTGTGCCGGCTGCGCGGGCCACCAGGACTCGACCGGCGGCGTGATGTGTCCGACCTACCGCGCGGCCGAGGAGGAGATCACGAGCACCCGGGGCCGGGCGAACATGCTCAGACAGGCGATGAGCGGCGACCTGCCGGACGACGTGTTCGCCGAGGAGTTCGCCGCCGAGGTGATGGACCTCTGCATCGGCTGCAAGGGCTGCAAGAACGACTGCCCGAGCGGCGTCGACATGGCGAAACTCAAGGCCGAGGTCGGCCACGAGTACCACCAGCGCGAAGGGGTCTCCGTTCGGGACCGGCTGTTCGCCAACGTCGAACCCCTCCTCAAACTCGGGAGCGCCTTCGCGCCGCTGTCGAACTGGGCGATGGACGTGCCGGGCAGCGGGTGGCTGATGGAGAAGACGGTCGGCATCGCCCGCGAACGCGACCTGCCGGCCTTCCACCGGAACACGTTCAGGGGGTGGGTCGACTCGCGGGGCGGGCCCGCCGTGTCGGCGGCCGAGGCCGACCGCAAGGCGCTGCTGATCGCGGACCCGTACACGAACTACAACCACCCGGACGTCGGCAAGGCGGCGGTTCGGGTGCTGGAGGCCGCGGGGGTCCACGTCCGGGTCCCGGACGACGTCACCGACAGCGGCCGGCCCGCCTTCTCGAAGTCCATGCTGGACCAGGCGCGGTCGACGGCCGAGGAGAACGTCGCGGCGCTGGCACCACGCGTCCGCGACGGCTGGGACATCGTGACCGTCGAACCCTCGGACGCCGTGATGTACCAGCTCGATTACCTGGACCTGCTCTCCGGGGACGACGTCGAGGCGGTCGCGGCGAACGCGTACGGGATCCTCGAGTACCTCGACGTCCACGGCCTGGACGACGCGATCGACTTCGCGGGGGCCGGGGAGGCGCTGGCCTATCACGGCCACTGCCAGCAGAAGGCCACCCGGAAGGACCACCACGCCGTGGGCGTCCTCCGGCGGGCGGGGTACGAGGTTGACGCGCTCGACTCGGGCTGCTGTGGCATGGCCGGCAGCTTCGGCTACGAGGCCGAGCACGTCTCGATGAGCCTGTCCATCGGCTCGATCCTGTTCGACCAGGTCGACGACTCGTTCGCCGACCAGGTGGTCGCGCCCGGGGCCTCCTGTCGCTCGCAGCTCGAGGAGTACGTCGAGCGCAACGGCGAGCCGCCACACCCCGTCGAGAAGGTGGCGGCGGCGCTCTAGCGCCCGGCGAGGAACCGCCTGAGGGCGTTGCCCGGGTGGAACCCGATCTTCGATCGGCGTTCGACCGCGAACCCGCGGCGCTCGCCCAGCGACCGGAGCGCGTCCGTCAGCGCTTGGACGTCGACGGGGGCGTGGACGCGATAGGCGTAGGGCGCGCCCTCGTCCGGCCGGACCGCGATTTTCGGCCGTCCGATCCGGCTGTCGTAGATTCGCACCGCCTCGATCTCGTCGTAGGGCACCCGGTGGACGCGTTCGGCCATGTCGACCAGCCCCGCGACGCCGTCCTCGCGGTAGCGCTCGCGGGCGGCTTCGCTGGCCCGACTCATCCCGTTCCCCGCGAGCCCGAACAGCGGCGTGAGGTGCTCGTACTCCGGGACGAGGAGTTCGTCGCCGGCGAACAGGAGATCCGCCACGCGGAGCGGGAACGATCCCGTTACGGCGAGGTGCACGTGGACGTGGACGTCCGTGGGTCTGGGGTGCTGTCCGCTCACTCCCGATCACCGCCCCGGAGCGAGCGCGAGAGGAAGAGGAGCCCGCCGGCCAGGAACGCGAGGCCGGCGGGTCGGCCCGCCGTCGAGAGCCACACGCCGGCGACCACGCCCGCGACGCCGACGAGAAGTGCGGCCGGACTAGCGACGCCGACGTCCGACCCCTGGCCCAGTTCCGCGACGAAGGCCAGGACCATGACGCCCAGGGCGACGCTCACGGCGGCCACCCTGACCGATCGCGGAACCGACGCGACCCGGATCCCGACGATGGCGGCCAGGCCGGCGGCGTAGATCCACGCGGGGCGGTCGCCGAGCGCCCGGAGCGGAAGCGACCCGGCCATGGTCTCAGTGGAACAACCCCCGTGACTCGGTCGCCGCCGGCACCGTGCCCTCGGCCGCGAGCTTGCCGCGGGCGGAGACGGCCATCACGACCGCCTGGACCCCGCCGACCGCGAGGAAGAGCAGGTATCCGCCGGGGGCGCTGCCGAGGACGCCCAGTTCGGTCGCGAACAGGTCCGGGCCCAGGAGGGCACTCAGCCAGCTGCCGACGAGCTGGGCGCTGAAGTACCCGAAGAACGCGGTCGCCCACCAGAGCGCGACGATCCGCGCCCACCCGGGCTGGGTGTGTTCGGGGAGGCGGGTGGCGTTCACGACCGTCAGCAGCGCGGTGTAGGGCCACATCATCAGCCCGGACAGGACCGCGCCGGCCACGAGCAGGCCGAACGGCCGGGCGAGCGAGAACGGCAGCGGCAGCGCGAGGATGAGGATCCCCCACGACACGAACGCGGTCAACACCACCCAGAAGATCCGCGGGAGGCTCCACCCGGCGTCCCGACCGTGGAGTTCGTAGATGACGTCGGCGCTGTTGCGGACGACCGACTCGACGATCCCGTACTCCGTCGTGAGGAGCGCGGAAAACAGCGCCAGGAAGACGAGGGCGCCCGGGATCGCCCCGACCTGCGGGACAATGACGTCGGTCCACATGACGACGGCGTCCTCGGTCGTCGCCGTCGCGTACTCGGCGGCCAGCGCCATCAACATCGTGCCGGTCACGACGAGGCCCACGACGAACGTCAGCAGGTGTTCGAGCTGGACGAGTCGCCACCAGCCCCGCCACCTGAGGACGTTCGTGACCGTCGCCGGGAACGTGAACCCGTCCCGCCGGACCGGCTCGGGCTCGTCGCCGACGACGGGGTTCTTCACCCGGCCCTGGTAGCGCCCCATCCCGTAGCCCTTCTCGCGGACCCAGAGGCTCTGCGAGAGGTTGAGGTAGCCGCCGGCGCCGGCGAAGGCGATCCCCCCGAGGAGCAACGCCACGTCGCTCTCCGCCGGAAGGGTGCCGACGTCGAGGATCCCGCCCGGGACGTTCGCGAGTTCGGCCGCCGACCCCATGAACAGGAAGAGGACGACGGCGACGACGATCGCGACGGACACGAGCAGGACCTGGACGCGCTCGACGACGTTGTACATGACCGGCGTCACCTGGTAGGACACCCAGATCAGCACCAGCAAGGCGATCCCGACGACCTTCCAGGCCGCGAGCGACGATCCGGATGGTCCGATCGAGGCCGCCTCGACGCCCAGGCCGATAGTCCCGATCCGCGCGGCGCTGGCCGCCCACCCGGGCCACCCGAGGCTGACGAAGCCGAACACCAGGAGGAACGCGGGCCAGATCCGACCCACGCGCTCGAAGGCCCGGAAGATCGACTCACCGGTCGCCACCGACCACCGCTGGATCTCCGTGTTGATGAAGAACTGGGTCAGGACGCCGACGAGGAACAGCCAGTAGATGGTCCACCCGTAATTCGCGACGAGCAGCGGCCAGAACAGCGTCTCGCCGCTGCCGAGCGACGCCCCCAGGAGGATCGCGCTCGGCCCGAGCACGTTCGAGAGCTTCGGCACCCGGGGCAGGTCGAGGACCCGGTAGCCGGACTCCCCCTCGCCCCGGTCGGGGTGGGCGTCGGACTCCGGGGCGACGTTGAGGTTGTCGTAGGCCGTCGGCATGTAGGAACTGCCGTAGTAACTCCGGCCCTCCTCGGCGGAGGTGTAGACGTCCTCGTCGCGTACCGCCCGTGCTTCGTCGGTCATGCCAGCGGATCGATCCCCGCTTGGATCGTTAATCTGTGAGCAAGGTCCGTCCCCGATAAAAGGGTTTGTTATCCGGACCCGGGCCTTTCGCGCGGTATTTTCAGAGAGGAGCCTCGGGGCGGGGAAAGCGGACGCGAGACGACGGTTCCTCGGCGTTTCGGGCCGGGCCTGCCCTCCTCGTCGGTCGGGTCGGGTGTGAGGCCACCCTCGGTCGCAGGGGGATGTGACCCGGTCCACGATCGCGTTGGGGGTGAGACCCCTATCAACGAACACATTGGGCGTGAAACCGCGAACGGTGACATCCCCCACTCTGAACGGCGGGATTTTCTCACTGCTTAAAAATAGTCGCTGAGCAGGGTCCTATCGAACACTAACGTTCTTCCGTCTTCTCGATGTCGTCAGCCATCCCGGCGCGCATTTCCTCCCGCAGTTGCTCCATCCCGGCCCGGGTATCGGTGTCCGTTTCACCGAGGACGCCGAACCCCGCCCATGTATTCCCCTCGGTAAGCCGGAGAATGACGTCCTCGTAGCTCTCACCTTCACGTTTGTAGAGGTCAAGCCGGCGTTTCGCTTCTTCAGACACCCGAATCGACGTATCACCCATGGATGTGCATACGCACACGCCTACAAAATCTTCCCGTTCGTATCAATGCCTCAGTGAACGAAGATGACGTGACAGAAACTGGAACGGTCCACTACCGTCGTCCGCGGGCTGTCCCGACGACCGTCACCCGCCGAGGAAGTGCCAGACGTGGCCCCGCTCCTCGGGCGGGTCGACCCCGGGGAGCTCCGCGAGCGCTGGCTGGATGGCGTTCCACCAGCCCTCGGCCGTCTCGAACTCCGCGGTGTGGTCGGGATAGACGTCCTGCAGGAAGTCGGACTTCTTGGCCTCGGGGTACTCCTGGAGGTAGTCGTAGGCGGCCAGCAGCGCGTCCCGCCTCGCCTCCAGGGTCTTGCCGGTGCCGGGAAGGTCGACGTTCTCGATGAGGCGCCGCCGTTCGGGGTCGATCGAGTCCTCCTCGTCGTCGGCGTTCTCGATGGGAACCCACCAGACGCGACTTCGCGAGCCCACCTTCCGGGTCCGGAGCACGCCGCGGTCGACGAGCTCGTTCAGCTTGTTGTGCGCCGTGCGGCGGGAACAGTCCACGGCGTCCATGACGTCGCTCGCTGTCAAGGGGCGCGCGCGGTCGTCGCGTTGCTCGAAGACCTCGTGAACTTCGCGAAGCGGGATGCGGCCTTTTTGAGGGACCTCCCCGTTGGACTCTGCCCCCGGTTTCATCGTGACTAGAAGTTCTCGCAGTAGCGGTAAAAGCGTTGTGCGCGATCGTTACCCGACCGCGAGCGGGAGCGGTTAGGGGCCCGTTTCATCGAATACCCCATCGAACCCGGAGACGGCGAAGGTTGTACACGTCTGTATCCGACTGTCATCGACGATGGCGGTGTTTCGGCCCTGCACGAGGCGTGGACGGCCGACCAGGAATCGGTCGCTCCCGGCCGTTCCACGCCGGTCGTCCGGGGGCAGGGCGTCGGACTGAGGGCCGTAACGTAAAGACCTAAGTGCGCGCTGTCTCCATTCTAGATCCGTTCCAGGATCGGACGGGGTCGCCCCGGCGCGCCGGGCGTCCCCCCGATGTCACAGGAGATCACCACGTATGCTTCAGTTCTCGGACACGACGGGTGACGGCGCATGACCGCGGCCACGACCGACGTCTACGAGGCGTTCGCCGCCAGGGCCGACGAGTACGACGTCGAACTGCACCGTGTGCAGGCCGCCGAGGCGACCGACACGATCGCCGGGATCGTCGAGGAACCGGCCGTCGGGGCGCCGCTTCCGTGGGAGGGCGTGACGTTGCCAGAGGGCGTCGCGACGGACCCGACGCCGGCCGAACTGGACGCCGCGGTCACCGGCGTGACGGCCGCCGCGCTCGGCGTCGCCGACTACGGGAGCGTGCTGCTCCGGGCGACGCCCGACGGCGCCGAACCGGCCAGCCTGTTCCCCGACCTGCACGTGTTCGTCCTCCGGGAGGCGGACCTGGTGCCGGACATGGCGGCGGCGTTCGAGCGGATCGGCGACCGGTTCCGGGCCAACCGGGAGTCGGCGATCCTCGCGACGGGGCCGTCGGCGACCGCCGACATGGGCGAACTGGTGCAGGGGGCCCACGGCCCGAAGGCGGTCGAGGGGGTCGTGATCGAATGAGCGAGTCCCGCGAGGCGAAGGCCGCCCGCATCCGCCACCTCCTCGAGACGGAGGGCGACGCCGTCGCCACGAACACCCGGGGGTTCAACGAGGGCCGGTACGAGTCGGTCGCGAAGCTCGAGGACTACCAGGCGTTGCGCGACGAGGCCCGCGCGATCAAGGAGGACGCCATCGACCGCCTCCCGGAACTCGTCGACGAACTCACGGAGACCGTCGAGGCCAACGGCGGGACGGTGTACGTCGCTGACGACGCGGCCGACGCGAACCGGTACGTCGCCGAGGTTTGCGCGGACGCCGACGCGGAGCGGGTGGTCAAGAGCAAGTCGATGACCTCCGAGGAGATCGAGGTCAACGAACACCTGGCGGGCGAGGGCGTCGACGTCGTCGAGACGGACCTCGGGGAGTGGGTGCTCCAGGTGGCCGAGGAGGCCCCGAGCCACATCGTCGCGCCGGCGATCCACAAGTCCCGCGAGGGGATCGCGGAGCTGTTCAACGAGCAGTTCGACCCCGAGGAGCCCCTGGAGACCGCCGAGGAGCTCACGATGTTCGCCCGCGAGCAGCTGCTCGAACGGATCAAGGCCGCCGACGTGGGGATGACGGGCGCCAACTTCCTCACGGCCGACACCGGGACGATGGCGCTGGTCACCAGCGAGGGCAACGCCCGGAAGACCGTGGCGGTGCCGGAGACGCAGGTGGCCATCGCGGGCGTCGAGAAGGTGGTCCCGAGCATCGAGGACCTCCAGCCATTTATCGAACTCATCGGCCGCTCGGGTACGGGCCAGGACATCACCAGCTACATCTCGCTTTTGACGCCGCCGCTGGACTCGCCGACGATCGACTTCGACGACCCGGACACCCCGATCACGGAGGGCGACGACGACCGCGAGTTCCACCTCGTGCTGATCGACAACGGCCGGCTGGACATGCGCGAGGACGACGACCTCCGGGAGACGCTGTACTGCATCCGCTGTTCGG
>JBLGCL010000008.1:0-33262 GCA_047617305.1 Natronomonas sp. | reverse complement strand
CCGGTAGGATCCCCCACGAGTGCTGGCGCTGAAACCCCTACATCGTGGGAAAATCGCGATTCGAAGACGGAGACAGCACCCGTCCCCCACTGACCCTTTCATCGGGCGAGTACGAGGAAAACCCATTCTTGATACAGCGAGGGAATCCCGCCCTTCCCGTGAGTGACGAGTGTTCCGACTGGTCGGAACCGAGGAACGAACAGGGCGGGAGGGAATCGCGTAAACTCCGTGTTGCAATCCACCGACTACACCATCGATGACTCCCCAGTGTTGTTCCACTATATGAACAACTTTTATACCTCTGTAAATTTATATGGTAACTGTGGAGCTTCGACGGACTGCCGTCGTGAAACTCGACGTAGACGACGATGCTCACCACCTCCTTCAAGAGACGATAGATCGCTTCAAACAGGCCGCTCAGATGGTTGCAGACGACGGCTGGAACGGCACGGACGAGGGCCACATCGTCACGTCGAAAACCGAGTTACACGACCGGACATACGGCGCAGTGCGCGAAGCCACCGACGAACTCAACGCCGACCTCGTGTGTGCCGCGCGGAATCGAGCCGCCGACGCACTCGATTCCTGTGTTGAAAAACGCAACGACGGCGAGAATCCCTCGAAACCACAGTTCACGTCTGATTCGGTCGTCTACAACCTGAACGCGATCACCTACTACGACGAGTACGCCACGCTTGCGACCGTGGACGGACGCATCGAAGCCGAGTACGTTCTTCCCGATGGAGACGTCCCACCGACGACCTACTTTGCTGACGAGTGGGAGAAACGCGAAGCAACGTTACATCACCGTGACGGCGACTACTACCTCCACATTGCTGTTGTCAAAGAGACAGACAAAGAGCCGGAAGATGCCGAGAACGGAACGGTTCTCGGCGTCGATTTGAATGTGGATGGCCACCTTGCCGTCACCTCGACCGGCGCGTTCATCGGCAACGCCGACTACCTCAACCACAAGCGGCGCGAGTACGAGAAACGGCGTGGACAGATGCAACAGGTGGGAACGCGGTCGGCTCACCTCACGATGAAATCACTCGGTGGACGATTCGCCAACTGGAGTGAAGACTACCTGCATCGTGTCTCGAAGATACTGGTGCAAGAAGCTCTCGCCCACGACTGTACGCACATCGCGTTCGAGAAGCTGAAACATATCCGAGAACGTCTCTCGAACGCCTCGAAGTTCCAGCAGTGGGCGTTCCGTCGCATCCAAGAGTACACCGAGTACAAAGCCGCCGAGTACGGCATTGCTGTCGAGAAAATCGCCCCACAGTATACCAGCCAACGGTGTAGCCACGTTGACTGTAGCTTCACCCACGAAGACAACAGAGACGGCGACGAGTTTTGTTGTCTGAAGTGCGACCGCGAATACCACGCCGACTACAACGCCGCGAAGAACATCGCCCGGAAACTACTCCAGAACTGGCACACGTCTGGTGCTGGAGGGGCAACCAGTCATCTTGCCCTGAAGTCGGGGACGTTGAACGTGAACGGCATCTTCACGCCAACCACCGCTAGTGGTTAGAACGGGAGTCCACCGACAAGCTCCGCCCTTCAGGGCGGAGAAGGTGACTTTTGACTTCTGTGCCGGGCGTCGATCGATCCACCTGAGCGGGATTCACCGTCGATTTCGATCAGGCGCTGCTCCCGCGCTTGCGATCGGAGAAGTCCCACCCGAAGACGCGGGTTGGCTCGATGGAGATCGTCACCTCGTCCCGCTCCTCGCTCAGGAGTCGGCGTCCGAGGGGGTTCTCCGTGCCATTCAGATATCGGTTTAGAAGTTCCCGTAGCACTTCTTTTTCCGGGTCGTCGGTTACCGATGCCGATCCGTGACCCCGTACTCCTCTGTATGGCGGATCGTTCGTCGACACTTCGAACGCGACGTGCCCATCGTTATCGAGATACCTGACCACGTCGGCCTCCTTGGAGGTCGCACAGTACAGGTGGCCGTCCCGATATTGGAACCACAACGATACCATCCACAGGTGCTCGCTCGGCGTCCGGCACGCGATCCGGAGTGGAATCGTCGCGGTCCCCAGGAACGTTTCTATCTCGTCGAGTGACAAGTCACCCCGGACTTTCATGGCAACCACGAAGGGCTCCACCGGTAAAACGTGTCCGCAAGTACTGGTGGAGGCCCCCCGTGATAGTACGGTGCCACTTCGGGGAGCAACATCCACGTACTCGGCAGACGGTGACCCGCCTCCACGACCTACCGAAATCGACCCCGAACGGGTCAGTCACCGATACGCGGTATCTATGCATCGAAGCGCTTCTGACAGCACCGTCGCAGTTCGAGACGGGTTGCGAGACTTTATCCTCTTGGACCACCGAATCTTTCTGGAAATCCATCAGGGGGTGTGAATCGCCCCGGGGTCCCCGGGGCTTCCCGTTTCTACGACGTGACTTGCAGACACGGACTCGAAGTGAGTCGTGTCCGTAGCGGCCACAGTCTCCACGGGCGTGTCTTCGGGACATCCCAGCCCTAACTCAGAAAAGCCCCGTTGCAACACGTTCATCGCCGCGTTCGCATCCCTGTCCGTTTTGAACCCGCAACCCGGGCAGGAGTGTTCCCGTCCCCAAATCGGCTTCGCGGTCTCCACACCACATGACGCACACTCTTTCGTAGTGTCTCGCGCTTCGACTTGCACGACGTGCGTGCCGTACACCTCTGCTTTGTATTCCAGAAGCTGGATAAACTGTCGCCACGCTGCATCCTGCTTGTTGCGAGTGTTGTACGACTGCTCCAACATTCCCTTCACATCCAAGTCTTCCACGAATACGGCGTCGTACTCGCGGACGAGCCACGTCGTAATCTTGTGCTGGTAGTCCAGCACCTTCCGCTTGATATGTCGCTTGACTTTGGCAACCTTCAGGCGTTGTTTCTCGTAGTTGTTCGATCCCTTCTCCTTCCGTGAGAGTTTGCGTTGCTCATGCCGAAGACGCTCGTACTCGTCTTCGAGGTTGAGCCAGTCTACGGTCTTCCCATCGCTTGTATGGATGTAGTTGAGGATGCCGAGGTCGATTCCGACGCTGTTGCTTGCATCCAGTGAGTCTACACGACGTTCGGTGAGGAGTGGGATCCCAAACGTATCGCCCGCGGGTACGACGAGGGCCTCGAGGTGATCGACGGCCTCTGGGAGGGCACGCCCTTCAGCTACGATGGCGAATTCTACACGCTCGAGGGGGCCGAGTTGCCCTACACGCCCGTTCAGAATCCCCGCACCCAGATCCTTCTGGGGTGCTGGTGGCCCACCAAGAAACCGTTCCAGCGGGCGGCGGAGTGGGACGGCATCATGCCCAGTGCGCCCTCCTTCTACGGCTCGGCGGGGGAACAGGGCGAACCGGTCACCGGCCCGATCGAGGCGGAAGTCGGCGCGCTGGTGGAGTACTACCGGAGTCTCACCGACGACCCCGGAGAGATCCTCCTGCCCATCGACGGGCCGGAAGCCTCCGACGATTTCGCCCACACGTGCCGCGAACTCGGTGCGACGTGGTTGCTGACTACGGATCTCTTGGAGGGCGATAGCTACGAGAAGAACCTGGAGCGAATCCGCGAGGGTCCGCCGGCCTGACGCTTCGGGGCTATCCTCCGGTCAGTCGCTCGGTAATCGATAATCGGTCGTTTCTCGACGATTTCAACGGAGCCTGCGCGTTCGGTGGGTCGTTCCTGTCGGGGCGTCGGCCCGGAGCGGGTCTCGGACGCTCGATCGTTTCGCTGGCCCCGTGGGGCGTATCCAGGGTATAAATAACTGGACGTAGAACCGCGGCACGATGGAAGCGTCCGGATTCGTCGACGACGATTCGAAGGAACTCCGACTGCTCTCCAGGGAGGAACTCGAATCGCTGGTCGAGGAACGGACCGCGGCGCTCGAAAACGTGATGGACACGATGGTCGACGTGCTCGTGAAACTCGGCCCGGACGGCCGGATCCGAATGGTCAACCGGGCGATCGAGGGGGTCCTCGGATACGAGGAAGACGAGGTGCTGGGCGAGCCCGTCGATTACGTCCTCGCCGAACCCAGCGAGAACGAGGAACTCTCGGACATGATGACGAGGGGGGAACTGCTCGACCTCCTCCTCTCCGAGGGTCACGTCACCGACGTCGAGATTTACTTCTCGACTGCCGCGGGGGACGCCGTCCCGATGAGCCTGTCGGCGTCGGTCATGGAAGGGGCCGACGGGACGGTAGCCGGCATCGTCTGTGTCGCCAAGGACATCAGCGAGCGGAAGGCGGCGGAGGAGGAGGCGGAGTTCCTCCACTCGCTGTTGCGCCACGACCTGGGCAACAGGCTCCAGGCGACGGCGGGCTTCCTGGACCTGCTCGACGCCGACGCCCTACCCGACCGGGACCGAGCGTACGTCGACGACGCCCGAAACAGCATCCGCGACGCGGTCGACCTCGTCGAGAACGTCCGAACGCTCAACAACCTCGACGGCGACGAGGAGTTGACGGCCGTCTCCATCGGGGACATCGTCCAGGACGCCATCGATCGTCACGCCGACCGGCGACGGGACGTCGGGATGACGATCGACGACGAAATCGACGGGGTTTACCGCGTCGTCGCAGGGCGCCTGCTGAAGGAACTGTTCGCGAACCTCATCGGAAACGCGCTGGGTCACTCGGGAGGCGACCGGGTGCGAATCACGGCCGAGGAGTCCGACGGTGCCGTGACGGTGACAGTCGAGGACGACGGGGCGGGCATCCCCGACGACGAGAAGGAGCGCATCCTCGAAAAGGGGTACAAGGGGGCCGAGTCGACCGGGTCGGGTCTGGGGATGCATCTCGCTGCGCGAATCGCCGCGACCTACGACGGCACGCTCGACGTGCTCGACTCCGAACTGGGTGGCGCCAGGTTCGACGTGACGCTGCCGCGGGCCACGCGACGACCCTGATTTCGGCGGGCGAGTCGGATCACCGACCTCAGGTCCCGTCGCTTCCCTCGACGACGGACTTGACGTTCGCGAAGTACGAGTCAACGTCGCGGTTGATCACCGGCCGGAGGATGTTGTTGCTCATGGACGCGACGCCGCCGGTAAAGCTCACCTCGGCCTGGTAGGTCAACGCGACGGCGTCGTCGCCGGTTTCGTTCATCTCCATGGCGGCCAGTACGTCGAAGTCGCTTCCCGTCTTGGAATCGAAGGCGTGGCCCTTCGTGACGATGTAGTCGGGCGGGTTCATCTCGACGAACTCGGCCTCGCCGGACAGCGATACCGTGATGTGACTGATGCCCCGGGTGATGTCGAGGGTGTACTTCCGTTCGGATTCGCGTTCGATGGACTCGGCGCCGGGAACGCACTCGGTCAGCGTCTCCGGGTCCGAGATGACGGCCCAGAGGTGATCCTTGTCCGTCTCGATCTCCACCGTGTCGGTGAACTCCAGTCGCTTGCTGTTCTCGTCGCCGGCGTCGTCGGTGTCCTCGTCCGCGGGCGTCTCGTCTTCTGGCTGGCTCATGGTGTATTGAGGGACGGGTAGTCAGGGGACGCTAGAGAAACTATCGAAACTGGGATTCCCTAGATTTCGACGATGGTGAAGGTGTCGGAGGCGAGCCCGGTCTCGAACTGGCCCGACGTGTCGTCGGTGACCTGCACTTCGTAGCTGTACGTGCCGGGATCGAGGTCTTCGGTTTCGAGCGTGGCGAACCAGCGCGGCAACCCGTTCGGATCATCGGCCGCGGCGGTCCACTCCAGTTCGATATCGTCGAACGCACCGTCCGGGGAACTGACCGTCACCCCGTCGATGCCGTCGTTGTACGGCGAGGTCTCGTCTTCGACCAACAGGCCGTCATCGTCCGGCTCAGCGAGCTCCTGGTAGAGACCGTCCGCGCCGACCAAGTTTCCGTTGGAGCTGTCGTAGACGCCCACGACGAAGGTGACGTCCATCTCCGACGAGTAGTGTCGCTCGGGCGCGCACGCACCGACGAACCCGTTCGTGTACTCGGGGGCGGGGTGGCCGTTCCAGCGGGTCTCGGTGTCGACGATGAGGTTCGTGGGATCGTCGAACGCGACGATACCGATGGTGTCGGTCAGCACGCCGACGTTCTCGAAGTTGCCGTCCCCGCCGCTCACCTCGATGGTGTAGGAGAGGCTCTGGGGGTCCATGTCCTCCGGGATCATCCAGCTCCCGACCCAGTTGTTGCCCTCCGCCTCGGTCGCGTGACCGTGTTCGTCGCTCCAGCTGAGGTCGACGGTCTCCATGCCGCCGCCGACGTTGACTGACACGCCGTCGAGCGTGTCGGAACCGATCCGGTCGCCGGTCGCGGGATCGAACACGCCCACGAAGAAGACGACCTGCATCCCCGGCACGAAGGTGTTGGTCGTCGCGCACGCGGACATGAAGCCGATGGAGGCGGGAACGCCTTCGCCGCCGGCCCACGTCTCCGTGGTCACGACGTAATTTTCGGGCTGCGGTTCCGGCGTCGCCGTCGGTTCGGGCTCCGTATCCGTCGGGGTGGCCGTCGGCTCGGGTCCCGGCCCTGGGGAAGTGGTCGTGTCCCCGTCACCGCCGCCACACCCTGCTACGCTCGCCGTGGCCCACGTGGCGGCGCTGCCGGCCAGGAGCCGGCGCCGTGTGGTCCCATCGTCTTCCTGTTCTGAACTGTCGTCCGGAGTGACGGACGAACCATCACTCTCTGTTGGTTCGGTTCGGCGACTCATTGTCCACCGTTACAAGATGGGCACTAGGTAATAAATGGTGTGTTCATTATTTAGAACTTATAACGGGGGGTTTAAGTATGACAAAGGAGGTTACTTTCTATAACATGTACGGAGATGACCCCGGCGGAACGGGGGAGGTCCCGGGCGGAGAGTCCAAGGACCCCCAAACTGGTTCGGGCGACACGGCCGCGACGACGCGACGGCGACTCGTGGCCTCCGGTGTGGCCACCTGGGCAACGGTGAGTCTGGCAGGGTGTAATTACATCACGGATCCGTACTCACCGGAGGAGGACGACGACAATACGACGACGGTGACCACGCAAACGTCGACGACCGACACTCCCGGAACGGCTGACGGGAGCCCGTCGGGAACCGAATCGACCCCGACGGAAACGACGACGTCACCGCCCACCACGACCACCGCCTGTGCGAACATTGGCCGGTTCGCGCCCGGTATGGAGGTCGGGATCCACGTCGGCGTGTACGACAGCGAAACCGGATCGTTCCTCGGCGACGAGGCGATCGACAGCGTGACCGTCGAGTTCCCGGAGGCCGACTTCGGACCGCTCGAACTCTCCTGGAAGGGTCCCCACGAGAAGTTCTCGACCAACGGGTGGGGCGGCAAGATCACGACGAGCCCCGACATCGATCCGGGGACCTACCGGTACCACGTCAGGGTCGAAGCGGACGAAGCAAGCGAGGTCGCCGACGGAACGGTGACCGACCAGTTCACGATCGTCTAAGCATGTCGATTCGACAACTCGAAACCCGGATGTTCGGCCGCGAGGTATCGTTCGCCTACTCCGAAACGTGGATCGGCTACGCCCTGTTCTCCCTGCGAGTCATCATGGGCTGGGAGTTCTTCTACGCGGGGATCGTGAAAGTCATCGATCCCAAATGGAGCGTTCGCGGGTTCCTCCTGTACGGGATCCCTCAGGCCAACCCATTCACGAGCCTGTGGACGACGATGGCCAACGAATGGTACTGGCTGTTGACTCCGCTGAACCAACTGGGGCTGACCTTCATCGGCCTCGGGTTGATTTTCGGCGCTTTCACCCGGCTCAGCGCGTTCTGGGGCGGCGTCATGTTCCTGTTTTACTGGGTCGCCCATTACCCCTTCGACAACTCGTTCCTCATTGACTACCACCTGATCTACGTGTTCATCCTGTTCGGCCTCGGGGCGTTCGGCGCCGGACGGATTCTCGGCCTGGACGCCTGGATCGAAAACCTGTCCATCGTCGAGGAGAACCCCCGACTGAAACTGTTGCTCGGGTAAATTCGCCCCCGGTACCGGACCGATCCGGGCGTTTCGAACCGATTCTTCAGAAGCGATCGACACCCCAGATCAACGCCGTGACGGGTCCGGCCGTCGACGGACTCTGCCCGCGTTTCCAGGCTCGCTCGGGGAGCGCTTCGCAGCCATTACCCCGACACAACGGCGGTCTCACCGGATACCGAACACGAACGTATATCAGCGTCCGGCCGTTACCCCGGTCGCATGGCGGACGACTCAAACATCTCTTCGGACCTGGAGGACGCGCTCGGACGGCACCGGAGTGGCGACACCACGACCGGGAACCTGATACTCAGCGACGAGAAAGCTTACGTCGGCGACGAAATCACCCTTCTCGGACGGAACCTCCCGCCCGAGGAGGAGTTCGAACTCGTCTGGCACTCGACCCAGGGCCGCTGGGGCGTCCTCGAGGCAAACGAGATTATCGGCCCGCAGTTCCGGCCGCGGTCGGAGACGATCGAACGGATTCGAACGGACGGGGACGGACAGTTCGACGTCGACTGGGAGATCCCGGAGGATTTCGGCGGCGACCATCGTATCGAAGTCAAGCGGCCTAACCAGGGCGCCGTCGGCGTGGCATCGATCGAGGTCGTCCCGCATTTCGTCATCGACCGGAACGAAGCCCCACTGGGCGAGGCGTTCACGGTTACGGGCTACGGTCTCGGCCCGAGCGTCCACCAGAACAACTACCAGGTGGCCTGGGACAACGGGACCGTCGGCTTCATGACCAGCGTCATGAATCGGGGGACTACGACGGCACAGGTGCGAGCCGTCGGCCCGCCGGGGGAGCACGTCGTCCAGGTGTGGCGCAACTACCGCGGCATTCCGTACCTCCAGAACAACACCCAGTCCCCGTACGGTCCGGTGGCCGACGGCCGGCAGTCCGTCTGGACCGTCGAGGTGACCGAACCGGAGGAGGAGCCCCGAACTACCTGGTCCGATCCCGTCTTCGACGAAACCCCGATCAGCACTCACTTCCCCGAGATCGACGAGGACACCGAGGCGGAACTGACGATCACGCCCACGTCCGGGCAGGCGGGGACGACCGTCTTCATCAGGGGCGAGGAGTTCCCGTCGGACACCGAGGTCGACCTGGTGTGGTACCGCCACGTCGGGGAGCAGATCCAGGGTGGTCCGGTCCACCCCGAACCGGACTACGGCGTCCTGCCCACCGCGACGACCGACGAGGACGGCGCCTTCCAGGTCGAGGTCGAGATTCCACCCTCCGAGGGGTCCACCCGACCGATCACGGCCGAGGTCGAGGGACGGTCGGTCGCAGTGACCGGGTTCATGGTGCAACCGTCGGTCAAGACGTTCACCCCGACTGAGGGCCCGGTCGGGACCGAGATCGAGATCGAACTGACGGGGATCGGCTGGCCGGCCTACGAGAACTCGCCGTTCTTCGTCTACGACAACAAGCCCCTGGGCTACGCCTGCGGGATGACAGACGAGGACAAGACCGACGTCGTCCGGACGGTCCTGCGGGCGTCGGGCGAACCCGGCTACCACTTCATCGACGTGTATCCCTCGATCTTCGAGATGCAGGACGACGGACTGGAGATCGAGGTCAAGCCCCACCTGTCCTACATCGACAACCACCCGGTGCGTCCGCTGCCCGCCCTCCACATGACGTTCGAGATCACCGAGTGAATCGGCGGCGGTGAGTGGACGCCGATCGCCTGGCGAGGATTTTTGACCGCTGGGTCACACCACCACCCGTGGACGAAGATACCATTTACAACCGACACCTCGGGGTGTTCCTGCTCTGGGCGTGTCGCGAGACCGGCGTCCTGGACGAGTTGCTCGACGGGCCGAAGACCGCACCGGAGGTCGCCGACCGGACCGACGTCACGGAGCGTGCCGCCGGGATCGTTCTCGACGCCCTGGGGGACCTGGGCTACGTCGACGCCGCAGGCGACGAGTACGAAGCGACCGACGCGATCCGCGTCTTCGATCCCGACACGCCGGCGCTGGAGCGCGGGATCCTGCCCCACCGGATCGACTCGCTGGAGAACTACATGGCGCTGCCCGAGACGATGCGCACCGGGGAACCTCCCGAACCGACGAAAGAGGGCTTTCTCAATTTCGTCGGCGGGATGGCCGTCATCGAGGACACGGTCGTCCGATCCGGCGTCACGGTGGCCGAACAGGCCCATCCCCGCCCCGACCGCGTCCTCGACGTGGGCGGCGGCCCGGCGAAGTTCTCCCGGGAGTTCGCCCGCCGGGGCGCGGACGTGACGCTGGTCGATCGCCCGGACGTGATTGACGTCGTCCGGCCGACGGTGTCCGAGGAGTTCGGCATCGAGTGGGTCGGCGGCGACGCCCGCGAGTCGCTCCCGCAGGGGTTCGACCTGGTGTTCAGCGCCCGGATGACGGTGTCGTTCTCGCTCGAGGACGTCGCGGGGTACTACGCCAACGCGTACGACGCGCTCGACCCCGGCGGCACGTTCGTCTGCATGGAACACGTCCGCGGCCGGGCCGAGGTGGCCGAACGGTTCGCGGCCCACATGATGAGCATGGCCGGGTCGGGCAACACCAAGACCGAGGAGCAGTACCGGTCGCGCCTCGAGGACGCGGGCTTCGTGGACGTCGACGTCCGGGAGGTCCCGGACACCGACTTCCAGGCGATGATCGGCCACAAACCGGAGTGAGGAAGAGTTTTTACGGGTAAACGCATACCGGCGGCCGTGCCCGAGAGCGTCCTCGAGGTCGAGAACCTCACGAAGTCGTTCGACGCCACCGTCGCGAACGACGGGATCACGCTATCGATCGAGCGCGGCGAGTGCCACGGGATCATCGGGCCGAACGGATCGGGCAAGACGACGTTTTTCAACCTCCTGACGGGATTCTACACGCCCGACGCGGGAACCGTTCGGTTCGACGGCGAGGACATCACGGGTCTGAGTCCCGACGGGATCGCCGAGCAGGGCCTCGTCCGCACCTTCCAGATCGTATCGCCGTTCGAGAACATGACGGTCAGGGAGAACCTGCTCAGCGTCTACACCGAGGGGCTGCGGTCCGGGCTCCGGGTCCCGACCGCGAAACGACGGCGCGCCGATCAAGTCCTCAAACTACTCGATCTCGATCAGGTTGCGGACCACGAGGCCAGCGACGTGTCGGGCGGCCAGCAGAAGCTGCTGGACCTCGGCCGGGCGATGATGCTCGAACCGAAGTGCATCCTGCTGGACGAACCGACCGCCGGCGTCAACCCCGGTATCCAGGAACAGATCTTGCGGACGCTCGCCGGGCTGAACCAGGGCGACGTTACGATCGTCGTCATCGAACACGACATGAGCGTGATCGGCGACGTGGCCGACCGGATCTCGGTGTTCAACCGGGGCCAGGTCCTCGCCCAGGGCGACTTCTCGTCGGTCACAGCGGATCGGCGGGTGCGGGACGCGTACATCGGCCGCGACTCCGAACCGGGGGCCGAAGTTGCGGACGTCATTCCGGACGCCGACGAGGACGCTGGTGACGCTCGGGCGGCCGGCGGGGACGGCCACGGTCACGGCGACGCTCCCGCAACCGGGGCGACCGCGGCGGTCGAGGCAGGCGGCGAAACGGAGCGCCCGTCGACGGCCGTTCCGGAGACCGCCGGAACGACCGAACGGGACGCCCGGGAGGACGTCGATCGCCTCGTCGCCGAGGACGTCGTGACGGGCTACGGAAATCAGGTCGTCCTGGACGGGGTTTCCGTGCGGACCCGCGACGGGATCACCTGCCTCTTCGGTCCCAACGGTTCGGGCAAGTCGACGCTCCTCAAGGCGATCGCGGGGACCGTCCCGGTCTGGTCCGGGACCGTGCGGTACGGCGACCGGACGATCACCGGCGCCGAACCGCACGAGATCGTCGAGGCGGGGATCTCGACGGTGCCACAGCATGACCACGTCTTCACCGGCCTCACCGTCCGCGAGAACCTGCAGCTGGGCGCGACCCGCGTGGACGACGACGCGCTCGTTCGCGAGCGGATGGACCGCGTGCTGGACACGTTCCCCGCACTCGAGGGTTCGCTCTCGGCGAAGGCCCGGTCGCTCTCCGGGGGGCAGCAGGTGATGCTCGGGTTCGGGCGGGCGATGATGACCGGCGCCGACGTGTACCTGCTGGACGAACCCGTGAGCGGTCTGGCGCCCTCGATGATCGACGAGGTGTTCGACACGATCCGGAATCTGGTGGACCAGGGGGCCCAGGTCGTCCTGATCGAGCAGAACGTCGGCGAGGCGCTGGCGGTCGCCGATCACGTCTACGTCCTCGCCGGGGGCGAGATCCGGTTCGACGGTCCACCCGCCGACCTCCGGGACGAGGACGAGATCGTCGACCTCTATCTCGGGCTCGACTAGTCGTCGGCCCGTCCCGTTCCGGCACGTGCCGGCTCCTCCGACGGCTCCTGGCGGTCGACCACCGATCGGAGACGCCCGACCGGTCCCCGCACCAGCGATCCGACCACGCCGGTTCCCCTGAGGACGATCGCAAGAAGGATCAGGCCGTAGACGACGTCCTGGATGCCGGGCAGGTCGAACGACTGGCGCGCGACTTCGCTCGCGCCCGTCAGGACGACCGACCCGACGATCGGTCCCGCCACCGTCCCGATCCCGCCGACGACCGCGGGCAGGAGGATGTCGATGTTGACCAGCAGCCCGAAGACGACCTCCGGCCGGATCGACGAGAAGTACATGGTCCAGAACGTCCCCGCCCAGGCGGTGAAGAAGGCGCTCACCCCGAACGCGAGAAGCTTGTACCGCACCGTCGGGATGCCGACGGCCCGGGCGGCCGCCTCGTCGTCGCGGATCGCCCGGAGGTAGAGGCCGATCCGGGACTGCTTGATGACGATCGCCACGAACGAGACGACGGCCAGGAACGCGAGCGCGACGTAGTAGTACGGCAGCGTCTCGCGGAACTGGAACGCGACGAGTCCGAAGTCCGTCCCGTAGCTCCGGGGCAGGGGCTTGACGAACCCGCTCGCGCTGCCGAGGGCCTCCACGTTGATGAAGAGATAGAGGAGCAGTTCCGCGAACGCGAGCGTGGCCAGCGTGAAATAGCTGCCCCGGACCCGGAACCGAAAGGTCAGCGCCCCGATGAAGAGCCCGTAGAGGCTCGCGACGATCCCGCCCGCCAGCATGCCGATCCAGGGGTTGACGCCGAACTCCCGGACCAATATCAGCGGCACGTAGGCGCCGAGGCCGAAGAAGGCCGCGTGGCCGAACGAGAACTGGCCCGCGAACCCGGAGATCACGTTCCAGCTTTGCGCGGTGATCGCCCAGACCAGCGCGATGGTGAGGATGTGCACGGACAGGAAGGTACCGAGCCCGACGCCGAAGACGCGTGCGTCGAGGACGAACGGGAGGAGACCGAGGACGACGAGGATTCCCGAGACGACGGCTGGCGTGGCGTACCACCGCCGCTGGAACCGGTCGTACCGATCCGACCAACTCCTGAGCACGCCGGCGATACCTCCGGAGCCTACCGCGGATTCACCCCGAACGGGATCCTCGCGATCACTCATGGACCGGACCCCCCATCAGCCCGGACGGTTTGAACAGCAACACCAGTACGAACACGACCAGGATGAGGATCTGGTAGTACGAGCCGGGGAGGAAAAACGAGCCGAAGACGTGGACCATCCCGATGGTCAATCCGCCCGCGAGCGCGCCCGGCACGGAGCCGAGCCCGCCGAGGACGACCACCACGAAGGCGACGGTCAGATACTCGTTGCCGAGGTACGGATCGAAGGGCTGGATCAGCGCGACGAGCGCCCCGGCCAGGCCGGCGAGACCGGCCCCGAGGCCGAACGTCAGGTAGTCGATCCGACGGACGTCGATGCCCGCGTAGGCCGCGCTCTCGCGGTTGTCCGCCGTTCCCCGGATGGCCCGCCCGGTGTGAGTGTACTTGAGGAACGCCCAGGTGGCGGCGAACGTGGCCACTCCGATCAGCATCGCGTACAGTTGCCCTTCGAGAACATAGACGCCGGCGACCTCGATCGACCCCAGTCCCACGTCGACGACCCTCGGATCCGGCTCGAACGTCACTTCGACCGCCGCGATCAGGATGATCAACAGCGCCAGGGTGACCAGGAACTTGCTGTCCTCCCCACCCTCCATGATCGGCGCCAGCAGCGCGCGCTGGATCGCGACGCCGCCGACGAACAGGACGACGGCCGCTAGCGGGATCCCGAGGAAGGGCGAGGCGCCGAGCCCGTCGTGGACGAACCAGACCGCGTACATCCCGACGACGGCGAACGCGCCGTGGGCCACGTTCACCACGTCCATGACGCCGAAGATGATCGTGAGGCCGAGGGAGACGATCCCGTAGACGCCGCCCAGCAGGATCCCCAGGACGACGAGTTGGGCCAGGATTGTCGTGTTCGGGACGTCGACGAAGAGAGACACTGCGTCGATGGAGCCGTGGAGGCGGAGAACGGGATCGATGGAATCGAAGAGGCGCATGACGGCGACGATGTGGGGTCCGGCCATGGGTAGGACGTTATCCGGTTGGTCGGCCGGGGAGTCCGAGTGGCTTCCGGTTCATCTCGATGGAGTGGGCACTCAGTTCCCGATCGTGTCGGTGGTCAGGTCGGCGGTGGCGTACCGGTCGGGATAGACGATCTCGTTTTGCATGTTCTGCACCTGGTTCGTGATGGTCAGCCCGTCGGCGTTCTCGCCCGTCTCGTCGAACTGGATCGGGGGCATCGCCATGATGTGATCCTCGACTTCGATGTTCTGAAGGGTCTGGTTCAGGACCTCGGGGTCTGCCGAACCGGCCTCCTCGAAGGCCGCGATGATGACCTCGGCAGTCGCGTAGGCCATCCCGATGTTGCCCTCCATCGGGGCGGTGTCGTAGGTGTTCATGTACCGCTCGTTGATCTCCTGGGCCTTTTCCGTCTGCTTGTTGACCTGATAGCCCGACGACATGGAGCCCTCGATGACTTTGCCCATCTTCTCGTAGTTCGCGGAGTTCATCCCGCCGGTCGAGCAGGCGTGGAGGACCTTCGGCCAGTAGTCCTGGTCCTTCATCGCGCTCACCAACTCGAGGATCTGGTTGGTGAACACCGTCGGGATGATGACGTCCGGGTCGGCGTTGCGGAACTTCGTCACCTGCGTGTCCGCCGTGCCCCCGAACCCGATGGTCGCCTCGGTGATGATCTCCATGTCCCGGTCCTCGACCGCCCGCTCGATGCCGTCGCGGATCGCCTGGCCGTACGTGTTGTCGATGTAGAACAGGCCGAGCGTTTCGACGTCGACCCCGGCCTGATCGCTGGCCCAGGACAGCCCTCGGATCATGTCGGACGCCTGGTTCCAGGAGTTCGGTTGCGCCCGGTACACGTAGTTCAGGGGCGTCTGCTGGAGGATGGACGCTGCGACGGAGATGTCGATGACGAAGGGGACGCCGTTGGACTCGGCCACGCGGGTGATGGCGTTAGTCACCGCCGAGGAGTACGTCCCGGTCAGGACGGACGCCCCCTCGTCGATGAGCTCCTGTGCGACTTCGGCGCCCGTCTCCGGCTGGTTCTTGTGGTCCCCCCTGAGGAACCGAACCTCGGCGCCGTTCATCGACTCGATACCGCCGTTCTCGTTTTTGATCGTGGCGGCCAGTTCCATCGCTTTGTGGAGCCGGTCGCCCACGTAGGACGTGGGCCCCGTGTATGGATGGATCGAGCCGACGTACACCTCGTCCGGGTAGTCCTCGGATTCGGTCGTCGTCGGCGACTCGGTCGTCGTCTCCCGCTCCGTCGTCCCGTCGTCGGGCTTCTCGGTCGTGTCGTCGTCGCCGCCCTCGGTGGTCGTCGATTCGCCGCCACCGTCGCCGGAACACCCGGCGAGCGAGGCGATGGTGAGCGCCGCGCCCGTCGAGAGGAACGCCCGCCTGGACGAACTCCGAAGCGAATCGATTCCTCGGTTCGCCGCCGGGTCTTTCTCGTCTTTGTCTTTCGATCGGCCAGTCATTGTCGTACAGCCTTTATTATGAAGACGTAATAACCCTGGCGGAATCGGACAGGTGCGTCGCAAACGCAAGAAAGGGGGATCGGGTACGTTGTCCGAGACCAAACGGCCGGCCAGGAGGACACCAAGCCGGCCGTTTCCCTTCGATATTCCGGCGGGCCGTTTTTGGGATGCCCGCGAGTAGCCGGAGCCATGACGGACGATCCGCTCGCGTGGGAGACGCTCTCCTCGGAGACGGCCTACACCTGTCCGGGGTTCGACGTGGTTCACGAAGACGTCCGGTTGCCCGACGGCACCGAGACCGACTTCGACTACCTCTCGGAGCCGCCGGCCGTGGTGATCCTCCCGTTCACCCCCGACGGCGACGTGGTCCTCGTCGAGGAGTGGCGACAGGCCGTCGACCGGGTGAACCGCGGGCTGCCCGCCGGGACCACGGAACCCGAAGACGACGACTTTGCGGCTGCCGCCCGCCGGGAACTGGTGGAGGAGACCGGGTACGAGGCCGGTCGGGTCGAGCCCCTCGACACGGTCGAACCGGCCAACGGCGTCGCCGACGCGGTCCACCATTACTTCGTTGCCCGCGACTGCACGCCGACCGGCGAGCAGGACCTCGACGAGAACGAAAGCATCCGGGTGACGACCGCGCCCTTCGACGACCTCTACGCCGACGTCCTGGCGGGCGAGGCCCGGGACGGGCGGATGGCGCTGGCGCTGCTGGCCTACGCCGCCCGCGAACGGAACGCTTAGGGCCGCGCCGCGGGTACGCCGGGCCAATGCGCGAGGTCTTCGAACTCCGGGACGCCGACTCTGCCGGCCGGATCGGCGAACTCGAAATCCCCCGGGCCGGCACCAGCGTGGAGACGCCGGCCCTCCTGCCGGTCGTCAACCCGAACCTCCAGACGATCCCGCCCGCCGACCTTGCGGACACGTTCGGGGCCGAGATGCTGATCACCAACGCCTACATCATTCACTCGAACGACGAGTTGCACGAGCGCGCGCTCGGGGAGGGGCTCCACGACCTCCTCGGGTTCGACGGCGCCATCATGACCGACTCGGGGGCGTTTCAACTGGCCGAGTACGGCGAGATCGATGTCGACACCGAGGACATCCTGCAGTTCCAGCACGCGATCGGATCGGACGTGGGGACGCCCGTCGACGTCCCGACGCCGCCGGACGCCGACCGCAAGCGGGCCGAGGCGGACCTGAAACGGACCCGGGAGCGCCTCGAGGTCGCCGAGGGAATCGACGTGGGCGACATGCTCGTCTCGGCGCCGGTGCAGGGCTCGACGTTCACCGACCTGCGCGAGGCCGCCGCCCGGGACGCGTACGACACCGACCTCGACGTCTTCCCGATCGGTGCGGTCGTCCCGCTGATGAACGACTACCGATACGCGGACATGGTGGACGTGGTCGCCGCCGCCAAGCGCGGCCTGGGTCGGGACGCGCCGGTCCACCTCTTCGGCGCGGGCCACCCCATGATGTTCGCCCTGGCGGTCGCCATGGGCTGTGACCTGTTCGACTCGGCCGCCTACGCGCTGTACGCCCGCGACGGTCGGTATCTCACGGTCCGGGGCACCGAGCACCTCGACGAACTGGACTATCTCCCCTGCTCGTGTCCGGTCTGCACGGAACACGACGCCGACTCGTTGCACGACCTGGAGGAGGAGGCCCGGGCAACGGCGCTGGCCCGACACAACCTCCACGTCACGTTCGCCGAGATGCGTCGGATCAAGGCGGCCATCCGGAGCGGCGACCTGCTGGAACTCGTCGAGGAGCGCGCCCGCTCGCACCCGGCCATGCTCGATGGCTACCGGGCGCTACTCGGGTACGCCGACTGGCTGGAGGAGGACGATCCCGCCTCGAAGGGGACGTTCTTCTACTGTTCGAGCGAGAGCGCCCGCCGGCCCGAGGTCCGTCGGCATCACGACAGACTGGATCGCCTGGCGGTCCCCGACGAACTCCTACTGACCGAGGGCCCCCACGTCGACCGGTTCGAGACCTCGTGGCGCCTCGTCCCGCCGTTCGGGCCCGTCCCGCGGGACCTCTCGACGACCTATCCCCTGAACGCCGAAGTGCCCAGTCGGACCGATTCGGCAGCGATGGCGGCCGCCGTCGAGGGCGTGAATCGGCTGGTCGAGGCGAACCCGGGGACCGACCTCGCCATCGCCCACCGGGGGTGGCCCGATCGCGTGCTGGCCGAGGTGCCAGAGGACGTGGAGTTGATCGACCTGGACGCGATGGGCTGAGCTTACAGGTATCGGATAGATCGATCCTCTTCGTCCCGTTCGTCGAGGTGCGAATCGACTCTTTTCACGACATCTCCGATCTTGCGGCCACTTTGCTGGACGTAAATCAATCCGGCATGCTCTAACCCCTCTCCTTCGACGAGGGACAGAAAGTCGTCGTCGAACGTCAGGAGAATCCAGTCGTTCTCGAGCACGTACCGTAACTGCTCTCGGTCTGGATCGCCGAGCGTCCCCTCGTCGCTCGCCGTATAAACATCCCAGCCGCGGCGACGAAGGCCGTCCGCGACCGGAATCCAGATGCTCTCGTCGCAGTACAACGATCCCGTCATGCAGACGCAGATTCGGACGACGTCGACCGGAAATCGTCGATGTGATCGTAATAGTACGCCAGAGCCCGATGGACGTCGGAGAGCGAGAGGTCGGGGTACAGTTGCGTAATCTCGTCCGGTTCGTACCCGCTGTGCTCGTAGGCCTCGGCGACGTCTTTCACGCGAATGCCCGTGCCCTCGATGGTCGGCGCACCGTCACTGTGTTGCGGGTCGCGGACGATTCCCATGTACACCACTTATTCCCCACAGCGACTTGAACCACCGGGTCGATCGAATTCTATCGGCCGCGTCAAGACTCGAACCGGTGCAGGCACATGGACGCCCCGGATCTTAAGGACAAGATAGTTCACCGCGCCGGTCCGACGGGGAGCCATGACCGAGTATTTCGAGATTCACGAGCGCGACGGGGCGGCCCGTCTCGGGGAACTCCGCCTGTCGGAGTCCGTGACGACGCCGGCGCTCGTGACCGACGTCGACGACGAAACTGCCGGCGGGCGGGCCCACCCGATTCTGGAGGACGCCGGCAGCCTGTGGCCGGAGGAGCGGGACGTGCCGGCGGGGAGCGAGGATCGACTGACCGTTCTCCCGCACCGGTCGTTTCCGCCCGGGACCGCCGACGAGGTGGCCGAGACCTTCGCCGTGGACTATCCCGAGGTGGACTACCCCAACGCGGTCGTGGTTTCCACGACGACCGCGACCGACCACGGGGCCGACGTCTACCTGCTCTCCGACGCCCGTGGCGCCGTCGGCCACGGTCAGGCGCTCCGTGAGACGATCGTCGCGGTTCGGGAGGCGATCCCCGACGACGCCGCGCTGGCGTTCCCGGGCGTCGCCACCCCGGCGAACGTCGCCACGCTCGCCTACGCGGGCGTCGACCTGTTCGACCCCCACCTCGCGGTCGTCCGTGGGACCCAGGGCCGGTACCTGACGACCGACGGCGAGGCCCGCGTCGAGGACCTCGACGAACTTCCCTGCGCCTGTCCGGCCTGCCGGACCCCCCTCGAGGAGTTCGACCGCGAGGACTGCGTGACCCACAACCTGAACGCCCTGGCGGCCGCCATCTCGACGGTCCGGGAGCGCATCCGGGCCGGTCGCCTCCGGGACTACCTCGAAGCACAGGCGCGCCACGAGAACTGGTGTACGGCCGCGATGCGGGAATTCGACGACGAGTGGGGGTACCTGGAGGAGCGCACGCCCCTGTGGCGGACCGCCGACATGGGGGCCGCGACCGACGACGCGCTCCGCCGCCCGGAGATCCGGCGGTTCGCCGACCGGGTCACCTCGCGCTATCGTCCCCGGTTCGACGACCCTCTCGTGCTCGTGCCCTGCTCGGCGCACAAACCTTACAGCGAGTCACAGAGCCACTCGCAGTTCCACGACGCCGTGCAGTACCGGGGCCACCTCGTCTCGATCACCTCGCCCATCGGCGTCGTGCCCCAGGAACTCGAGACCACCTACCCGGCCCAGCACTACGACGCCGTGGTGACCGGCCACTGGACGGAGACGGAGATCGAGTTCGTCGCCGAGGTATTGGGGCGGTATCTCGACCGGGCCGACTACTCGCGGATCGTCGCGCACGTTCCCGAGGACTACCGCCCGATCGTCGAGCGCGCGACGGCCGACCGCGCGGTGCCGGTCGAGTACACCGTCGAGGACCACCCGACGACCGAGGACTCGCTGTCGAACCTCTCGGACGCTCTCCAGGGCGAACTCAAGTACGGCAAGCGCGAGCGCCAGCACAACACGATCCGGGCGATCGCGGACTACCAGTTCGGCGATGGCGCGGGGGACGTCCTCTTCGACGACCTCTCGGTGCAGTCACGCTACCCGAAACTCCGCGCACACGACGCGGACGGCGAGCAACTCGCCGCGATGGTGCCCAGCTACGGCACCCTGTCGCTGACCCTGGCCGGGGCGCGGCGCTGGGCCGACCGCGACGTCCCGACCAAGCGGGTCGAGATCGACGCGTTCGTCCCCCACGGGAGCGTCCTCGCGCCGGGCGTCGTCGACGCGAGCGAGGGGATCCGCGCGGGCGACGAGGTCGTGATCGAGGGTCCCGACGCCTTCGCGGTCGGCCGGGCGCGGATGCACGGTCGAGCGATGGTCGAGTCCACCCGTGGCGTCGCCTGCGACGTGCGCCACGTCGAGGAACCCTGAGGTCGTCGATCAGTCGCCGGCGGGTGCTTCGACCCCGAGCTCTTCCAGGAGCACCCTGGCGGCCCGGGCCGAGGACCCCGGCCCGCGGGCGGTCACCAGGTCGCCGTCGACGCTGACGCTGGTATCCCGGTCGAGTTCGGCGTCCCAGTTCCCGCCGGCGGCTTTCACTTCGTCCTCGACCCAGTACGGGAGTTTTCGGCCGTCCGGCATCAGGTCGTACTCGTCGACGATACCCTCCTCCCACTCGTTGGGGAACCCCGTGAGGTCCCGGCCGGCGGCGACGAACTCGCCGTCCGTCTCGCGGGTGAACGCGAGGATCCCGGTGGCGTGACAGACCGCCATTGCCTTGCCGCTGTCTCCGGCGAGGGCATCGCGGAGTAGCCCCCGGGCGTGTCGATCCTGATTGACATCCCATACGGTCCCGTGGCCGCCCGGGAACACGACCGCGTCGTAGTCCGCGGCGGCGACCTCGGTTATTCCCTCGGGGTCGTTCAGGCCCGGGTGGTTCTCGTCCACGTCCCGGACCTGCTCGGCGGTCTCCTCGCCGACGTTGTCCGGGTCGATAGAGCGCTCGTCGACTTGTGGCGGATCTCCCGTCGGCGTCGCGACCGTCACGTCGACGCCCGTGGCCTCCAGCGTGGTCAGTGGTTCGACGCACTCCTCTCCCCAGTAGCCGTGTTCGCTGACGACGAACAGCGCGGATGGCATGGCTGGTGGTACGGCCCCACTCACAAAAGGGTACGTTCCGCCCGAAACCTTGCGACACTCCCGTCCCGGCGCGAGCGCCTCACGGGGTCCCGCTTCCCGCTATCGCATCACGATCAGCCAGGTCAGCAACATCAGTCCGAGCGTCGCGATCCCGACCGTCCGCCATTCGAACGCCAGCATGTCGAGGAACGCGAGGCCCCACACGACGACGGTGCTGAACAGTCCGGACAGGACGAGGTTCATCACGAACAGGACACGTGGATCGCCCTGAGAAGCCATCGTTTCGGAAGGTGGGCCCCTGGGACTTAGCTTTTGGTGCCGTGGTCCCAACGGTACTCGGCTACGTTCCCATGCGACTCCGCAACGACCAGGGGACGCCGGTGGACCCGGCTCCCTTCGCCGTCACCGTCTCACTGGCGTTTGCCGTGCTCTACTCGTTCGGGCCGGGGTACCTGCTGGAACTCGGGTTCAGCCTCTCCGAGGCGTTGCTGGTCGTCACCGCCCTCTTTGCCGGGACGACGGCAGTCGCCTACCATCGACTGGTCCGGCGAGCGCGTCCGGAGCAGAAGGCGGAGGTTCCCGGATCGGTCAGGTTCGCCCAACTCTACTACGCGATACTGGTCGGGATCGTCCTGTTGATCGCACTCTTGCTGGTGTTACTCTACGCCGCCGGCGAGATCTAGCGGGGGTTTCGTGGGCACCAGCTTGAAGGGCCGGTGCGTCGATTTTCCGACCTGATGCGCGAAATCGAGGTGTCCCGGTTCGTGGCCGCCCGGCCCCACGAAATCGAAAGGGCCGTCGATCCGACGTCGGTGGTCGAGTACGAGGGGAGCTTCGACGTCTTCGACGTCGAGGAGCGGGACGGGGGAACGTTCGTGACGGCGGGCGGCCGCGGGCTCCGGATGACGTTCCGGTTCGAACCCCGCGAGGACGGGATTTACTACGAACAGGAGGGGGAATCGGGACCGTTCGATTCGATGTGGACGGACCTGTCCTGGGAGAACGAATACGAGGGGAGTCGGGTGACGGCACGTTCGGGCGTCAGCCTCGGCTTGCCCCTCTCCGGCGTGACCGACCGGATCGCGGCCTGGAAGCGCCGCGGTGAGATCGAGCGCGCGCTCGACAACCTCGCCGAAGCGGTCGAGTAGCGGTTGGCCCCCACCGCACTGGAACCGGGTGTGCGCAGGCCTCGCCAGACCGACGATACCTTTTTGTTCGGACCGTCCTCGTTCCGGACACTATGGGAATCATGGACACGGTTCGGGACGTCATCGAGGCCTCCACTGAGAGCCCGAACCGAGGCTCGGGGACGACCGAGTCGAGGGGGGCCTACTGGTGTAACGATTGCAAGGAACGAATCCTGGACGTCGACGTCACTGGCGAGGCACCGCCGGACTGTCCGTCGTGCGGCGAGGCGATGACGTTCGAACGGTCAAAGGGGTCGACCGGCTGCGCCTGCTGAGGGGTTCGATCGATCCGAAATCCCCGGTGGGTATTTGACCGTCCGTCCGCTTTGGCGTGACATGGGATATCACGTGATCGACCCGTCCGACGTCGAGCCGGCGCCGGACCGACCGTCGACGCAACGGCCGATCGCCGATCACGTCGGGCTCGATCGCGTCGCCGTGAACCGCTACGAGATCGGGCCGGGCGAACGGGGGCCCCTGGCGTATCACTATCACGAGGAACAGGAGGAGGTGTTCTACGTGACCGCGGGGGACCTCCACGTTCGAACGCCCGACGAGGAGTACGTCGTGGAAGCGGGGGAGTTCTTCGTCGCGGAACCGGAACACCCGCACCTGGCGTACAACCCCGAGGACGCGGACCGGACCGTCCGTGCGATCGCGATCGGGGCGCCACGGGTCGACGACGTGCACCGATACGAGCCAGACTCATGACCGCCGATTCCGAACCGACGGGGACGGGAGCGGACGTCGAGGTCGACGGGGACGACATCCCCGACTGGGACGACGAGTACGTGGACCGCGTGAGCGATCGATTGATGTACAACTACGACCTGGAGAAGGATCGTCGCGAAGACGGGGTCGCGTTCACACTGTACGGCCGGATGCGAGTCCACAACCAGAAACACTTCCTCCATCCCTCGGTCAAGTTCGCCGAACACGACGCGACGGAACACCTGTTCGTCCGGCGCGTCGACGCGGTCAAGCGCGCGGATCTCGAACGGATCGTCGATCTGGGACACGACCTGGCCGATTCGTGGATCGACGCCGACGAGGAGCACTTCAGCACCGACTTCACGTTCGGCGTGATCGCCGATTCGATCCCCGCGGACGTGAGGGAGTTCGTCTCCGGCTTCAAGGAGCGAACCCTCCTCAGGTACGGTTTCAACGGGCACTACGAGGTGAACCTGTTCGTCGTCGCCCCGTCCGAGGAGGAGGTCGTCGCGAGCGAGTCGGCCGAGGTCGCCGAAGCGTTCGCGCTGTGGGACCCGATCGAACGGGAGGAACCGGGCCTGTGGGACCTGATCAGACGGCGGTTCCAGCTCTGATCGACCGGCGATCGGCACCGGAAAAATCAGGCGCCGTTCGACCGCGCGGGCTTCAGTCGTCGCTCGGTTCCTGCCCCGTCTCGGGTTCGCCGACGATGGCGTCCCGATCGAGGCCGTCCCTGATCTCGCTGACGTTGGCGTAGCCCATCCTGACGAGGCTCAGTGCAAGCCAGACCAGGACCAGCCCGATCACGATCTGGAGCGCGATCGATAGCTGATCCACCAGGCTGGCTCCCGCCATCCACTCGTTGCTCAACAGCTTGTTGACCAGGTTTTGCCAGATGGCGAGGTACAGCAACGCCACGATGGTGATACTCACCATGATGACCATCGGGACGCCGGTCGAGAGCAGCTGCTTCGACCGGTCCCAGTTGGCGAGCCAGACCGTCGCGGTCAGCAGCGCCAGCGCGGCCAGCAGCTGGTTGGCGCCGCCGAACAGCGGCCACAGGTCGGCCCAACTCCCCGAGGATACCAGGACGTACGCCAGCACCGACTGGACCCCGGCGTTGACGTATCGGTTTGCGCTCACCTCCTGGACGCTCGTTTCTGGGGTTTCGATGATCTCCTCGAGCATGTATCGGCCGAGTCGAACCGCCGTGTCGGTACTGGTCAACAGGAAGCTGACCAGGACCAGCGCCATGAACGGAGCGCCGAAGCTGGTTGGGATGCCGAAGCTCGTGAGGAGGATGCCGCCCCCGGCGGCGAAGTTCGGCAAGGCGAGGCCGATGCCGCCCGCGGCGGGCGTCGCCGCGGCGACCGACACCGTCGCCAGCGCGACCGTCGCCAGGAGCCCCTCGCCGAGCATGCCGCCATAGCCGATCAGGCGGGCGTCGGTCTCCATGTTGAGCTGTTTCGCGGTCGTCCCCGAGGAGACCAGCGAGTGGAACCCGCTGATCGTCCCGCAGGCGATCGTCACGAACAACAGCGGGAACAGCGGCATGATGCCGGTCTCCGCGGGAGCGAACCCGGGATCGCCCATGAAGCCCTTGTACGCGGCCAGGTCGATCACCAGCGACTCCTGCGCCGTCCCGAAGATGGTACCGACGATGACCGCGAGCAAGGCACCGCCGACGCCGGTGTACAGCAGGAACGACGACAGGTAGTCACGCGGCTGGAGCAGCATCCACACCGGCAGGACGCTGGCGAGGAACGCGTACACGATGATTACCGGCACCCAGGCGCTGATGTTCGCGTTGATGATCGTCGGCAGGAAGCCCGCCCCTTCGAGCAGGACGATGGTACCGTCCGGATACGAGGCGCCCTGCGCCGCCGGCGTCAGCGCGAGCGGGTACTGGATGCCCAACCAGACGCCGGCGAAGACGCCGGCGACGAACGCGACCGTGCCCGGGATGAACGGGAGGTCGAACTGGTACAGGTACACGCCGAAGATGAACGCCAGGGCGATGTAGACGATGCTCGCCGTCGCCGCGCTCGGATAGGCGTTGAACACGATGCCCACGACGAGCGCGAACACCGCGACGACCAGGATGATCGTCAGGAACGCGAACCACAGCAGCATGTTCTTCCCGCGGTCGCCGACGTACTGGCCGATGATGTACCCGATCGACTTGCCTTCGTGCCGGAGACTCCCCGACAGAGAGACGAAGTCGTGAACGCTCCCCATCAGGGGATTGCCGATCGCGATCCAGAGAAACGCGGGCACCCAACCCCAGATGACGCCCGCCGTGATCGGGCCGACGATGGGCGCGCCCCCCGCGATGCTCGAGTAGTGATGTCCAAGCAGTACTGGTTTCTTGGCCGGCACGTACTCCTGCCCGTCTTCGTATTTATGCGCTGGTGTCTCGTTGTCCTCATCCAGTTCGACGAACTGCGCGAGATACCTCGAGTACCCGAGATACCCGGCACTGAACATGATGAGGACTGCTAGTACGAGCCAGATTACTCCGATTGCCATTGTCTGCCACCTCCACTACAATAGCCTGGAACGAAATATATTAAAACTTCGTTTAAATATAGTTCTAATTAGTTAAATCATCGCTCGTCTGCGACGGTTCGGTCAACGGGACTCGCGAGTCTCTCGGGACGTCCACTCTAAACCCTCGTGTGCCTTCAACACATATTGCTATAGTTCGATAGTTAACGAAAATAAAACGAATTTTATAGTTGTCGGCGCTCCTGGTCGTGTACCGTAGTGGTAACGCCCCGCTACGCCGCTCGTTCGGCCGTTACCTCGATGTCGAGTTCCCTCGCGACGTCCTCGAGGAGGTCGCTTTTGACCTCCTCGATCCGTGTTTCGATGACCGCGACGATCGGTTGCGCGAACTCCTCGCGTATCGTATCGAGTCGTTCCCGTTCCGTGTCGACCCGTTCGCGGAGGAACTGAGCGCCCCGTCCGGTTTCGTCGTCGTCCGGTGCGGGCGTCACTTTGTTGACAACCAGGCCGTTGACCTCGATCTCGTGGTGGGACAATTGCTCTATCGCCCGCGACGTCTCCCGGATCGACAGCTCGTCGGGGTTCAGGATCAGGAAGAACGCGGCGTCGTTTCGGAGGATTTCCCCCGCGAACTCGAACTTCTCCTTCCGCTCTTTGAGGTGGGTGATGATCGGGTCGTCTTCCGCCTGTCGGCGGGCCTCCCGGTCACCGATCGCGGCCTTCTCGAAGAGGTCGATGCTCTCGGCGCGCTTGTCAATCAGGCGGTCGATCCAGTCGTCCAGGAACTCGGGGAGCGACAGGAGCCGCAGGGTGCCGCCGGTCGGCGACGTGTCGAAGATCACCCGGTCGAAGTCCTCCGAGTTGCGCATCACGTCGATGAACCGATCGAACAGCGCCGATTCGTAGGCGCCGGGCGTCCGGTGGGCCAGTTCGATCTGCCGGTCGATCTCGTTGACGATCGCCGCGCTGACCTGGTCGCTCATCCGGCGCTTGATCTCCATCATGTGCGCCTCGACCTCCTCGTCCGGATCGATCTCCATGGCCCAGAGGTTCTCGACGTCGTCGATCGACTGCCGCTCGTCGTCCAGGTCCTGATCGAACACGTCGGAGGTGCTGTGGGCCGGGTCGGTCGACACGATCAACGTTCGAAGCCCGTTCCGCGCACATTTGACCCCGTACGCGCTGGCGACGGTGGTCTTGCCGACGCCACCCTTCCCGCCGAAGAAGACGAACTTGTTCATGTTAGAAGTGGTACTGCTGTCCCTTGCGTTCGATCATCGAGTCACGGTCCCACATTCGCCGTTCCCACTTCTCGAAGTCCTCGGCCATGTACGGGAGGAGTTCGACCGCGTAGTAGGAGATCGGACTCGGAATCCCGAACGCGTCGGCGAACAGCGCGAAGAACAGCGCGTCTTCGCTGTCCTCGGCCTCCTTCTCGATGTTCTCGTAGGCCGGTCCCTCGATCATCCCGTGGTAGAGGCCGTGAAGCCACTCCTCCATCCGCTCCCGGAACCGTTCGATCCGGTCCGCAAGGGTCGTGGTCTCGTCCGGCATGTTTTCGCGTATAAATTGAATGCCCGGTCATAAAAAGAACGCGAGTGCCGGCTCAGGACGGCATCTTCGGGGGATCCGAATCGAGAGAGGACCGGGATTCCGGGTCGCCGCCGGGACGCTACGGGACGGCCGACAGGGAACGCTTAAGTCCGTGTGGCACTCACTGACAGGCCAGAACGATGGGTGGAAAAATCAAGGAAGCCTGCGGCCGCTGTGGCCTCTCGAGCGTCGTCGACATGTCCGACGGCGAGGACGCGGACGGCGACGGCCATCCGTTCGGGGAGCAACGGATCGAGGTCTCGGAAACCGAACTCCGCCGGGTCATGTTTCCGGTCGTCTGGCTCTCCCGCGTGAAGACACGGGTCAACCGGATCGCCACCAGACTGACCTACGGCGACCGACTGTAATCGGCTTCGAGCGATCGTACTCCGCGACGTTCGGGAGTCCCGGCCACCGTCGAACCGGCACGTCATCTCGTTTTCACGTCGCTCCGTTCCGGCGCACCTCCCTCGACCGGGAATCGGATCGGCGGAACGCTGAAACCTCCCATCCCCGAAATGGGATCCATGAGAATCGAACGAATCGGGGTTCACGAGTCCGTCTCGGCGGTGTTTCCGCCCGACACGCTCCGCGCTGAACTCGCAGACCGGATCGACGACGCCGACCCGGTGAGCGATCCGCACGTCGCGATCGTGGGCGACGACGACCTGTCCGACTGCGACGCCGTGGTAACGTTCGAACACCGGGACGCCTTCCTCGACGCCGTCTCGTGGGTCCACTCCATCCAGGCGGGCGTCGATCGGTTCCCGTTCGACGCCTTCCAGGCGGCCGGCGTCGTCCTGACGAACTCGACGGGGATTCACGACGCCACCGTCGGGGAGACGGTGACGGGGTACTTGCTGTCGTTCGCCCGGCGATTGCATCGCATCAGGGACGCGCAGCGGGACGGCGAGTGGCGTCCCCCGGCCTGGGACGAGCCGTTCACGCTGGCCGGCGAACGGGCGTGCGTGGTCGGACTGGGCACCCTCGGTCGGGGGATCGCCGAGCGCTTGGACGCGCTCGGCATGACGGTCACCGGCGTTCGACGCTCGGGCGATCCGGTCGAGGGCGTGGAGGCGGTGTTCACGCCCGACGAACTCGAGGGGGCGATCGGCGAGGCGACGTTCGTCGCGCTCGCCGTGCCGCTGACCGGCGAAACGCGCGGGTTGATCGGTGCCGACGAACTGTCGAGCATGCGCGACGACGCCTACCTGGTGAACGTCTCCCGTGGCGGGGTGGTCGACCAGGACGCTCTCGTCGCGGCGCTGCAGTCGGACGACCTCGCCGGCGCCGCCCTCGACGTCTTCCGGGACGAACCGCTTCCCGAGGAATCGCCCCTGTGGGGGATGGACGAGGTCATCGTCTCTCCCCACTGTGCGGCGTTCACCCGCGACTACTATCGGGACATCGCGGATCTCGTCGAGACGAACCTCGCCCGTATCGCCGCGGACGAAGCGTTGCACAACCGGGTGGTCTGAGTCGTCGAACGCCCGCAACGGTCGCGGCAGTCGGGGGGTGAGACGGCTCGAACGCACGACGCCCGGCCCGCTGACGGCGACTCTCTTCATTCACCGGGAGCCCCCAGGGTCGTCGGGTGTAACTCGACCGCCTGAGTGATCTTCGATCCTTGGCCGGTCACCGCATAGAGGAAGTCATTTACAGACTCGCCCCCTCCGCTGAACCATGTGGAATCGTCCGGAACCGTCGGAAGCGGTCGAGGAGGTCACCGGATCTTCGATGGACGGACGAGTCCGTCGCCGTTCGCGTTCGACTCCGCCCGCCCGGGGGTGGTCGAGTCGTGAGTAGCACCGAAACCTCGGACCGTCCGGACAGGCCCGACTGGGAAGCCGATCCGTATCTCGACCGCGTCGCCGAACGGTTGATGTACAACTTCGATCTGGCGAAGGACGTCTCGGCAGCCGGCGAACGGTTCGATCTCGGCGGGGAGCTACGTATCGACCGGGAGAAACACTTCCTGCACCCGTCGCTGAACTACGCGAACCACGAGTCCCGCGAGTACCTGTACGCCCGGCGGGACGAGTCGGTGACCGTGTCGGAACTCGATCGTCTCGCCGAGGCGGGATCGGACCTCGCCGAGGACCGCTTCGAGTTACACGACGAGCACTTCAGCACGGACGTCACGTTCGCGGTGATCGTCCCCGACGTGCCGGGCGACGTTGCCGATTTCGTCGAGGCGTTCTCGGGGCGAACGCTGGTACGGTGGGGGTTCCAGGGCCACTACGAGATCAACCTCGTCGTCGTCGCCCCCGACACCGAGACGCTCGTCGCGAGCGAAAACGCCGACGTCGGGCGCGCGTTCCGGACGTGGGAGCCGCTCGAACCGGTCGAGAACAGCGGTCTGTTGCGTCGGATCGCGCGCAAACTGCGACGTTGACCCGGCGCCGTCGCCGCTGGGCACGGACCCCCGTCCGTGCGTCCGGGCCGTTCCGGGGTACCTCCTCCGACGACCGGGACGGGTAGGCGTGCCTGGGGGCCGAAAAATACTGGAAAACGGAGGCCCGGTCAGTCGTCGGCTTCGCCGCCGTCGGCGACGGCTGCCGGGGATTCCGAGCGAACCGAACTGATGTTCTTGTAGGCCATCCAGAGCAGCGACACGCCGAGGTAAATCAACACCAGCGCGACGATGATCTGCACCCCGGTCGAGATCTGGGCAGTGAGGCCCCCGGACCCGGCCCATTCACCCTGTACGAACTTCAGGTACAGGTTCTGATAGAAGGCCAGGTACAGCAACGCCGAGACGGTGATGACCGCCATCAGCACCGACGGAACGCCCGAGCTGATGAGCTGTTTGTTCGGTTTCCAGTTGGCGAGCCAGACGGTGGCGGTCAGCAGCGCCAGCGACGCGAGCAGCTGGTTCGCGCTGCCGAACAACGGCCAGAGGTCGCCCCAGGTCCCACTCGCGACCAGGACGAACGCGAGCACGCTTTGGAAGCCCGCGTTGACGTACTTGTTCGAGGCCGTCTCCTCGAGGGACGTCTCGGGCGTCCCGACGATCTCCTCGAACATGTACCGGCCCAGCCGGAGCGCGGTGTCGGTCGAGGTGAGCAGGAAGCTCACCATGACCAGCGCCATGAACGGCGCCCCGTAGCTCTCCGGGATGCCGACCGTGCTCAGGATGATCCCGCCACCCGTCGCGAAGTTGGGCAGCGCCTGTCCGACGCCGCCGCCCTCCACGGTGATGCCCGCGACCGCGAGCGTGATGAGCGCAGTGGTGGCGAGTAGCCCCTCCATGAGCATGCCGCCGTAGCCGATCAGGCGGGCGTCAGTTTCCCTGTTGAGCTGTTTCGCGGTCGTCCCCGAGGAGACCAGCGAGTGGAACCCGCTGATCGTCCCGCAGGCGATCGTCACGAACAGTAGCGGGAACAGCGGTTTGGCGAACGAACCGGCCATGAACCCGTTCCACGCGTGAATGCCGATCTCGAGCGTGCCCGGATCGGACGCCAGGAACGTGCCCACGATCACCGCGAGCAGCGTCCCGCCGACGCCCGTGTACAGCAGGAACGACGACAGGTAGTCACGCGGCTGGAGCAGCGTCCAGACCGGCAGGACCGACGCGACGAACGAGTAAATCAGGATGACCGGTACCCACACCGAGATGTTCGCCGAACCAGCGATGGTCGGCAAGAACGCGGGCGCGGTCTTGCCCGTCGCCAGGGTGAGCGGGTACTCCATGCCCACGCCGACGCTCACGAACACGAGGGCGACGAACACGACCGTCCCGGGAACGAACGGGAGGTCGAGTTGGTAGAGGTACACCCCGAACACCAGCGCGAGGCCGATGTACAGGATGCTCGCGGTCGCCGCACTCGGGTACGCGTTGAACACGATGGCCACGACGAGCGCGAACACCGCGACGACAAGGATGATGGTCAGGAACGCGAACCACAGTAGCATGTCCTTGCCGCGTTCGCCGACGTACTCACCCATCACGTACCCGATAGACTTGCCCTTGTGTCGGAGACTGGTCGACAACGAGAGGAAGTCGTGGACGGACCCGAGGATCGGGTTCCCGACCGCGATCCAGATCAGTGCCGGGACCCAACCCCACCAGACGCCCGCCGTGATCGGGCCGACGATGGGCGCGCCACCCGCGATGCTCGAGAAGTGATGCCCCAACAGCACCGGTTTCTTCGCCGGAACGTACTCCTGCCCGTCCTCGTACTTGTGTGCCGGTGTCTCGTTGTCCTCGTCCAAACCCACGAACTGAGCGAGATACCTCGAGTAGGCGAGGTACGCCACAGTGAACAGGACGAGGACGAAAAGTACCAGCCAAATTGCCTGCATTGTTTGCCCCGTTCGTGATCTTCCAAGGCCGCCTTCTTAATCGGTTCGGAATTCAGCGGTTAGTATTGTAAAATATATACACAACTACCCCACCGCCTACCGGATAATTTATATAGATAACTTCCGGCCGCAATAGAGCTCCCCTCCGTAATATATCACTTTCAATATAATAATCGTATTTTTTTCATTATAATTAAAAACCGTGACAGTGACTCCGGGGCGACCTGGAACGCCCCCGATCGTCCTCCCGGGGTGTCCGGTGCGACGGGGTGGGCTGGAACACCTCCCACTTACTTCGGACAGTGTCCCACGCGCACCCTACTTCGGAGCCATCACTCGCCCCCGCGAACGCCTGAGGGCGCGGTCGAGTCAGGTCGAACCTGCAACAGTCGGGAGTTCGTTTGCTCTTCCGAATCGGATACTAATTATCCCTTTTGATCTGATACAGTCCACGACGTAGAAAGAATTAGGAAATTTATAAGCAGAATCCCGTCCGTTCAGAGTATGGAAATTCAATAATTTCGCAATATCATTGGGTGGATTTCGCTCGCGAGCGGAGGGCCGCGTCAGGCCCTCGTTTGCGGGAACAGCGCGTCGAGGTCGATCCCCGGGTCGACCAGCCGATACTCGTCGCCGGATCGTCTGACGGAACCGTGAGCGATCAGGTGGTCCAGGTGAGCCGCGGCCTCGCCGGGGCCGTGAAGGACGTGGATGTTCTCGAGGTCGCCGAAGAGGTGGGCGCTCACGGTCCAGGCGTCCGCCGGGCCGTGTTCCCGAAGGACGTCGATCACGCGAGCCGTCCGATCCCGGTGGTGTCGGCGGATGGTTCGGGCCCGAGCCGTCGGATCGTCGATCGGATCCCGATGGCCGGGATAGGCGCGGTCGTAGTCCCCGTCCACGATCCGGGCGAGGCTCTCGAGGTACTTCGCGAGGGGGTTCTCGGCCCGGACGTCAGCGCCGCCGACGTTCGGCGTGTATCTCGGGAGCAGTGCGTCGCCGCTCAGGAGGGCGTCCTCCCCGTCGATCGTCCCGGCGAATCCGCACAACCCGTCAGTGTGGCCGGGGAGATGAACGGCCGCCAGCGTCGTCGACCCGGCCTCGAACGTCGCGCCGTCCTCGAAGGGCTCGACGTCGGCGGGTTCGCCGGCGATGTCGTCGTGGGCGTCGAGGAACGCCAGGAGTTCGGCCCGCGCCGCCTCCGGCATGCCCCACTCGTCGAACGCCGCCAAATGTTGATCCCGGAGCGCCTGCCATGCGCCCGCCTCGCGGGCGACCAGCGGGGCGTCCGTGCGGTGGACGTGCACGGTCGCCCCGCTCTCGGCCTGTAACTCCCCGGCGAGCCCGGCGTGATCGGCGTGGTAGTGCGTCAGCAGGATCCGATCGAGGTCCGAGACGGCGACGCCGTGGGTGGCCAGACCGTCGTGGAGGTCCTCGCGTACCGAGGCGGTGGCCACGCCGGTGTCGACGAGCGTGGTCGGGCCCGTTCCGTCGACGCCGAACAGGTAGATCGCGTTCCGGCCCTCGAAGAGGGCGTTTGCCAGCTGGATCCGGTGCACGGTCGCCAGTCGCAGTCGCGCGATCAAGAGAGTTCCGTCGGCGGCGGTTTTCGTCGAGTGGC
>JBLGCL010000007.1:0-35346 GCA_047617305.1 Natronomonas sp. | reverse complement strand
AGGGCTGCTGGCCGCGGGCTATCTCGGGAGCGTCGAGGCCGCGCTCCGGAGCGGGACCTACGACTTCGTCGCCAGCGTCCGTCGCTACGGCGTTCGGATCGTCATCTACACCGTTCTCTGGAACGGGGTCGTCCTCCTCCTGGGCGTCCTGGCCGTGATTAACCCGCTCTTCATCCTGATCGGAATCGTCGTGCTCCTCTGGCTGTCCTATCGCCTGTACGCCACGCCCTACTTGATCGTCATCCGCGACCTCCCGCTCGGTGCCGCGCTCGAACGAAGCTGGGGGTACGGCCGCGAGGGCGGCGAGTACTTCCGCTTCGGCGTGGGGTATCTCCTAGCCGTCGCCGCCGTCTCCGTCGTCGGGACGTTCTTCGTCACGACGACCGGACTCGTCGGCGTGGTCGTCGGCGTCTTCATCGCCGCGCCGCTCGGCCTCGCCTTCACGGCTGCGACGATGGCGTTCGTTCGCGAGCACGCGCCCGTCGGACCGCTCGAACCGGCGGACTGACGTCGGTGCGATAACCTGGGTCTGACGCTTCGAAAACGGGGTCGCTTCAGAACCCGTCCAGCGTCGCCTCGAGCCGTTCGATCAGCGACTCGTTACCGACGTGGACCGGCACCCGCTGGTGGAGTTCGGTCGGTTCGACGTCGAGCAGCGACTGGCTCCCGTCCGAGGACGCGCCGCCGGCCGTTTCGACGACGTGAGCGATCGGATTGCCCTCGAACTGGAGGCGGAGCTTCCCTTCGGGGCGGGACTCCAGCCCCGGATAGGCGAAGATCCCGCCGTAGGTCATCACCTGGTTGACGTCGCCGATCATCGCGCCGCCGTACCGGAGCTTCAACTCCCGCTCGATCTCGCGGGCGTACTCGGCGAAGTCATCGGTCCAGTCGGGAACGCGTCCGCCGAACCCGTACACGACCGGGTCGTCCGGAAGTTCGACGCCGTCCTCGATCGTCTGGCGGCCGTCTTCGGTGATCTCGTACTCCGTGACGGCCCCATCGCGGGCGACCATCATCGTCGTGATCGGGCCGTACAGGACGTACGCAGCGGCGACCAGGTCGCGACCCTTCGCGGGCAGCGCGGCGTCGTAGATCCCGACGATCGTCCCCATCGAGTTGTTCGACTTGAGGTTCGAGGAGCCATCGAGGGGGTCCACCGCGACCGAGAGGCCGTCGCCGCAGTCCTCGACGGCCTCGCGCTCCTCGCTGGCGAACTCGCCGACGCCTCCGATCGACGTGATTCGCGCTTCCAGCAACTCGTCGGCCCAGACGTCGGCGGCCATCTGGGTCTCGTCGCTGGGGTTCTCCTCGTCGACCCGCTCGCGGCGTCCGCGCAGGCCGGTGCGGATCTCCGGGGCGGTCTCGACGACCGCCGCGAAGACCGCGTCGACGACGTCGTCGGTCATTCGAACGCGGTCATGGCCTCGTCGACGCTCGCACCCTCGTGGATGAGCAACTGGAGGGCGTCGAGCATCTCTTCGGCGTTCTCCCGCTGCCAGACGTTCCGCCCGACGGCCAGGCCGGCCCCGCCGACGTCCAGCACGGTCTTGACGCTCTCCAGGAACGATCTGTCGTCGGTCTTCGAGCCGCCGGACATGATGACCTTGACGGGGCCGGCGGCGTCGACGGCCCACTCCATGGCCTCCTCGCTGCCGGGGTACTTGATCTTCGCGACGTCGGCGCCGAGTTCGAGCGTCAGTCGCGAGGCGTACGCGATGACGCCGTCCTTGGTGTCGTTCTTGACGCCCTGGCCGCGCGGGTAGGACCACATCACGACCGGCAGGTCGTGGTCGCGGGCGTTCTCCTGGACGTCGCGGAACTCCTCCGCCATCTCGACCTCGTGGTTCGAACCGCCGTAGAGCGTGAACCCGATGGCGTCGGCGCCGACGTCGACGGCGTTGTCGACCGACCAGTTGACGGCGCTGTCGTACTCGCCCATCCAGAGGTTCGACGTCCCGTTGACCTTCGCGACGAGGTCGACGTCGTCCTCGTAGGACGGATAGTACGTCTCGGCGACGCCCTTCTGGACCGCGAGGCCGGTCACGGCTTCGTGGGTCGCGTAATCGAAGATCACTTCCGGATCCATCGTCTCCGGGACCGGATCGAAGTCCGTCGGGCCGTGCTCCAGACCGTGGTCGTACGCCAGGATCAGTACCTTGCCGTCGCGGGCGATCGGCGAGTCGGTGAGCGGTCGCATGTCGTTCGTCAGTCCGGCAACGATCACTAAATCTCTGATGAATCCGGCGTAACTGATGGGCGACGAACTACGGTGCGCGAGGGGTGCGTAGCGGGGCTCAGCGCGACGAGTGTCGTTCGCGGGCCTGATAGCGCCAGAGACGCACGAGTTTCACGTCGACGTCGAGCGCCTCGGCGACGACCCTGGCGTCGAGGAACGTCAGTTGCTTGATCGAGGTCACGCCGGCCTCGGTCAGGCGCTCGGCATGATCGTCGCTGATGCCCGGGAGCGCGGTAACGGGGGTCGGGCGATCGAGTTCGGCCCAGAGGTCCCGGCCGTCGCGGGGTTTCGCGACGGAGGACTCGACGCTGTTGGATTGCCAGTCGCCGTCGCTCAACGCCACCCACTTGCGCTCGTGGGAACTCAGCGCGCCAACCGATCCCGAACGTTCGGCGAGGTCGCTCCCGAGTTCGAACGTCCAGGGCAGCGAGAAGTGACGCCGGAGGTCGGTTGCGACCCCCGCGTCCACCCCGGCATCGACGAGGTCACGATAGGAGACGGCCTTGTCCTCCAGGTCGTCGATCGAGATACCCGCCTCGACGAGGCGTTTCGCGGACTCGGGATCCAGTGACTCGTCCTCTCCGAACAGGCCGTCGAACTCGGACCGGACCTCGTCCACGCTCACGGGTGTGTCGCCCTCGTACTCAGTCGTTGTGCTTTCGACCCTTGAATGCTTTCGGGCCTGGTCGGTTTTCCGACTCGTGTCCGACACCGGTTACCATGGCGGGAGGAGGTCCGAAAAACCCCCCGTCTCCGGGGCCTCGAGGCGGGTACTCGTCCCGACAGGTCGTGGTTGAAACGAATGAATAATTGGAATTTTTATATTTTTATCGGCGGCGGTTCTCCGCCCACGACCGGTTTCGCTACGCTTACAACCCGACCGGGTGCACTTGGTGCCATGCGTGACCTTGCCACGATCGATCGAATCGGCGTCGTCGGGGCCGGAACGATGGGCAGCGGCATCGCACAGGTCGCCGCGACGGCCGGCTACGAGGTCGTCATGCGGGACGTGGAGGAGCGCTTCGTCGAAAGCGGGTTCGACACCATCGATGACAGTCTCGGTCGGTTCGTCGAGCGCGATCGACTCACGGAAGACGAGGCGAACGCGGTCGTCGACCGGATCGAGGGGACGACGGCGATAGCTGCTCTCGAGGACTGCGATCTGGTCGTCGAGGCCGTCGTCGAGGAGATGGCGGTGAAGAGGGACGTCTTCGAGGAACTCGACGAACGACTTCCCGAGGACGTTCTCCTCGCGACCAACACCAGCACGCTCTCGATCACGACTCTGGCGGCCGCCACGACGTCGCCTTCGCGCGTGGTTGGCCTCCACTTCATGAATCCCGTTCCGGTCATGGAGGGCGTCGAGATCGTCGTCGGCGAGAAGACGAGCGACGAGGCGGTGGCCCTCGCCGAAGCCGTCGCCGAGGACCTGGGCAAGGAGACCTGGCGGTCGGACGACAAACCCGGCTTCGTCACCAACCGCATCCTGATGCCCTGGATCAACGAGGGGGTTCGCGCGTTCGACGAGGGCGTCGCCACGAAGGGGGACATCGACAAGGGCATGAAACTCGGAACGAACGTCCCGATGGGCCCGCTCGAGCTGGCCGATCACATCGGCCTGGACGTCTGCCTGCACGCCTCCGAGACGCTCCACGAGGAACTCGGCGATCGCTACAAACCGGCCTATCTCCTGAAGCGCAAGGTCGAAGCGGGCGATCTCGGCAAGAAGACTGGGCGGGGTTTCTACGAGTACGACTGACGCAGGCGGACGCAGCGGGTCGATTCGCGTTTCCGGCGTCGGCAGGGTTTCGGCAGCCGAGCAGTAGCCCATGGGTCGCATCGCCGTTTCACCTTGCGTCGACTATTTGTTCCCGTCCGGAATAGTATCGCTCATGAGCGTCCGCCGTCGCGTCCTCCTCGTGGTCATCCTCTCGTCGATCGTCGCGCTGGCGATCCTCGGCGGTGCGACGGCACGACCGCCACCGAAGGCGATCTGCGGGGCCTGCGGGACGAGCGTCGTCGAGAGCGCGACGGCCGGGGGGACGACGCCCGAGGTCGCCCGGTCCGAACTGACGATACGGGTCGATCGGAACGGCGACGGACACTGGACGGCCCGGACCGTAGTCCGAGACGGCGAGTCGATCGAATGGAATTCAACGCGACTTCGATCGAACGCCGTCCAGTCACTCGAATCCGATTCGACCGGTCCGGAGAACGTCCGTGACGTCCGGGTCGCGGTCGAAGACGACACCGTCGTCGTCACGTTCGACGTCCCCGACATGGCTCGCCGTTCGGCGGATGACGTACTCCTCGTCGATTACTTCTACTGGGACGGCGACTCCTCGCGCTGGTTCGCCCTCGATGCTGACCGGGTGGCGATCCACGGACCGCCGAATACCGCAGTGACGCACGTCCCCGACAGCGCGAGCAGAACGGACGGCGCCGTCGTCTGGACTCGCGAGGACGACGAGTCGTACGATTCGTACTCGATTTCGCAGGGAATCTTCGTCGCGTTCGCCGAAAATAACGGCTTCGGCGCGCAAGTTGGGACCCACGTCGGCGTGGGAGCGACGATCGCGGACGCCAAGTTCCGCGACCTTCCCGGCACCGCGCTCCTCCCCATGGTTTTCCTCGGAACCTATGCCGCCCTGCTCGCCCGTCGCCCGGACTCTTTCCTCGATCGCACCCGTTTCCAGCGCGGGGCAGTGGTCGGCGGGTTGACGGCCGGCCTCGCGCTCGTGGCGGTCGTCGTCACGTTCCTGACGGAAACCCTCGGCCGGTACGAGGGGATCGGCGAAGCGGCCCGTGCGGCCGTCTCGACGCTGTTGTTCCCCGCGCTGGGTGTGGTGCCGGTCTTCGTCCCGATGGTCGGGTTCCTCGGCGTGCAGTACCTCTTCGGTCGGTTCGTCGCTCCGTCACTCGGCGGGCCCTGGTACGACCGGAGTTTCGTCGCGCCGGGACTCGCGATCGTCGTCCTCGAGGGGCTCAGTCTCCCGTTCGTCGTCGCCAGCAGCGGCACGATCGCGACGGTCGCGGCCGGACTCGCTGCCGCGACGGCTGTCCTGCTCTTCATGCCGCTCGGCGTCGCGTGCCGCCGGTCGGCCCGAACGCAGTACCTCCTCGTGGCCGGGATCGTCGGCGCTCCGCTCGTCCTTTCGCTGGGGTTCGGACCGTACGGCAACTTCGATCGTCTGTACTTCCCGGTCTTCTTCGTGCCCTGGGCCCTCGTCGTCGGGACGCTGGGGGTCCCGGCCTTCCTCCGGGGCGTCCGGTTCGCCGAAGCGGGTCCGAGCCGGGACCCGGAGGGTGGCGAGACGGGATCGACGTCGCAGCCCGAGGGCTGATCCCGGGCAGGTGGCGGCGGAGTGGGGGCTGTAGACTCCCTCACCGCTCTCGATCGGCCCACTCGAACGGCCCGGGCGGCAGGAGGAGTTCCTCGACGTCCGGCAGGTGCTTGACGTTGTAAACCACCTTCAGTTCCTCAGTGATCGGCGCGCCGACGCAGGACAGCCGGATCCCCCTGTCGGTCAAGGCTTCTGTCAGGACGTGACTGACTGGCATCGACACGTCGCCCTCGACGACCGCGACCGCGCAGTTCGCGCACGCCCCGCCGCGACAGGAGAACGGCCACCGGAACCCGCGTCGCTCGGCGGCCTCGAGGAGGGTGTCCTTCGGTGGAGCGACGAACCGCCCGTGGTCGAGTGGATCAAGGTTCGCGTTCGAGGCTTTCTCGAACAGGTCCTCGTCGTCGATGGTCCAGCCGTGGTCGTCGAGCACTTCGTAGTTGAGGTACTCGACGTGGCGTTCGGTCACCTCGGGGGTCGCCCCGCTCCCGTCCAGGTCGACCGTTTCGCCGTCCAGTGCGGCCCCGGAGACGATCGCCTCGTAGGCCGCCCTCACGCGCTGGAACTCCCGGACCGAGCCACCCTGGTCCGGGTGGGTTTCCTTCACCCGCTGACGGTAGGCCTGCTGGATCGCCTCTTCGTCCGCGTCGCGGTCGACGCCGAGGATGTCGTACGGGGAGACCACGCGGGCCGCTTAGGAATTGGGAAGCAAATACCTGTCCCAGCCGGTCGTGGTCGGGAACTCGAGCAGTGGTGGAGGCGGAACCCGGGCAGTGCTGGAAGCCCGTACGGAAGTCGTGATTCAGGTGGCAGGCGTCGACACGGAGTCGTCGGGATTCGGGAGTTCCTCGTCAATAACAGCGTCGATCGCGTCGACCAGGTCGGGGACGGTCTCGGCCATCGCTTCGGTCATCTCGTCACCGAAGGCGAACGGTTCCGGCGCCTCGATGGCGAAGATGGTGACCTCCGGCATCGACTCGCCCATCGCCTCCCCGAGGCGGGTGAGGGTCCCGAGGCCGACGTCGTGGGTTGCCATACCGCTGCTATCCTCGTCCGGTTCGACGTCCCCGGGTTCGAGGCGGTACCAGTCGCCCGCGTCGCCGGACTCGGTCTTGATCGCGTCGATCAGGAACGCGCGGTCGTAGCCGCGCAACTCCTCGACGAGCATGATCCGGCCGGAGGTCATCGTCCGGAAGTCGAGGGCGTCGTCCTCCCGCCGACGTTCCAGCGTCTCGGTGACGCGGAGGCCGACCGCGTCGTCCCGCTTGATGTCGTTGCCGACGCCGAGTACGAGTGCGTTCATGGGATCGGGTGGTGGATGGTTCGGGCGCTCGCTGTTTACCGCTGCACCGAGTCGACGACGTCCTCGCCCCGGTGAAGTTCGACCTCGAGTGGCATCTCGCCGATGGCGTGGGTCGAGCACGACAGGCAGGGGTCGTAACACCGGATGACGCTCTCCAGTTTGTTGAGCGTCCCTTCCGGGATTTCCGGCCCTTCGACGAACGTCTCGGCGGCCGACTGCACGCCCCGGTTCATCGCGCCGTTGTTGTGCGTAGTGGCGACGATGAAGTTCGCGTCGGTCACCTTGCCCGTGTCGTCGACGCGGTAGTCGTGCATGAGGGTGCCTCTGGGCGCCTCGATGACGCCGACGCCGCGGTTGCCGGAGGGCTTCGTCGGGACGTTCGGGACGCCCTCGTAGACGGCGTCGTCCCCGAGAAGTTCCTGGATGCGCTCGACGCAGTAGATGGCCTCGATGAGACGGGCCCAGTGATAGTACGTCGAACGCTCGTGAACCTCCCCGTCCGCCCAGGTCATGAACTCCTTCCAGGCGTCGCGGGCCTCCGGCGTCGCCACCTCGTCGACCGCGTTCAGGCGGGCGAGCGGGCCGACCCGGTACTGGCCGTCCTCGAAGCCACGTTCCCGGTAGTAGGGGAACTTGAGGTAGCTCCACTCCTTGGAGCGCTCCGCGATGATATCGTCGTAGTTTCGCCCGTTGAACTCCTCGAGGAGGTCGCCGTCCTCGTCGATGAGCCGGACGTCGCCGTCGTAGTGTTCGAGCCCGCCCGTCTCGTCGACCAGCCCCATGTATCCGGTCGGGTAGGTGGCGTACTCGAGGGTGTCCTGGTCCATCCACGCGAAGACCTCCTGCAGATGCTCGATCGTGTCCTGCAGGTAGCCGATCAGCGGCTCCGACTGACCGAGCAGGTGTTCGCCCGTGGCCCGATCCAGCGTGTTCGTGACGCCGCCGGCGACGGCGAAGTCCGGGTGGACTTCCTTCTCGCCGAGCGCGCCGATGACGTCCTGGCCGAAGCTCCGCAGTTCGATGCCGTATTCCGCGAGGTCGGGATACTCCTCGAGGACGCCCTCGATGTTGCGCTTCGCGGGGTCGGCGTCGTATCCCAACAGCAGGTCGGGACTCGAGAGATAGAAGAAACTCAGCGCGTGACTCTGCAGGATCTGGCCCATGTGCAGGAGCCGCCGGAGCTTGCGGGCACCTTCGGGGAGGTCGACCCCCGCGATCCGATCGGCCGCCTTCGCGGCCGCGAGCTGGTGGCTGACGGGACAGATCCCGCAAATTCGCGCGGTGATCTCCGGCATCTCCCAGATCGGACGCCCTTCGACGAACTCCTCGAACCCGCGGAACTCGGTGACGTGGAACTGTGCGTCCTCGACCTCGTCGTCGTCGTCCAGTTTGATGGTGATCTTGCCGTGCCCTTCTACCCGGGTGACCGTGTCGATGACTACCTCGTTGCTCATGGAATGGCCTCCTCAGTCGTACTGTAGTTTGTCGTCGACGATCTCCGGACGCTCGCCGTTGGCCAGCGCCTCGATGCCGTAGCGCAGGATCTCCGCGTCGGGCGGACAGCCGGGGATGTACACGTCCACGTCGACGAACGCGTCCAGCGGCTGGCCGTCCTGGAGGAGTTTTGGGATCGCGTCCCCGTCGCCGTCGGGGACCTCGCTCTCCTCGTCGGCCTGGTCGACGTAGATCTCCTCCAGCGTTTCGTCCCGGTCGTCGTGGTTCCGGAGGGACATGATGCCCCGGAGGGCCGCACAGTCGCCCCAGGCCACGACGGTGTCGCAGTTCTCACGGAGTTCCCGGGCCACCTCGACGTTCTCCTCGTTGGTGACGAACCCCTCGGCGATCCCGATGTCCGCCTCCGGAACGTCCTTCTCGTCGACGATCATGTGGCTGGCCCTGATCTCGACGTCCTCCAGCATGTCGACCAGCCCGTGGTCGATGTTGAGGAACTCCATGTGACACCCGGCACAGCCGCCGAGACAGACCGTCGTCATCGTCGTTGTCTCGGTTTCCTCGTTCGTGAGTTCGGCGTCGGCGCTCATGCGATCACCTCCTGGATCCGCTCGATGGGTTCGCGATCGCTCCCGATCGGGGCCCGCGGTTCGAGCACCCTCGCGATCTCGTGCTCCTGACCGTCGATGTCGACGAACGTGCCTTCCCGCTCCGCCCAGTCCAGCGCGGGCAACACGACGTCGGCCAGTCTGGTCAGGGCGGAGTCTCGAGCCGCCTGGACGACGACCGTGTCGGCCCGACGGGCGATCCCGACCATGCGGTCGAGGTCCTCGGTCCGATCGTCGCTGGCGAGGAGGTAGGCGACCTCGCCGACGTCGTCCACGCGACCGGTCTCCGGTAGTGCCTGGTTCGCGGCCTCGTTGAGGCCGACGACCTGGCTGTCGGTCACTGCCGCGAGGCCGTAGGCGTTGACCAGGGTGTCCTGGTTGTCGACTTTGGGCCCGATCACGACGACGCCGTCGCCGTCGCCCAGGAACTCGACCGCCTTCTCGGCCGCTGAGGCGATGGGAGCCTCCTGTTCCCCGTCGTTGACTGCCTCGGCGGCGATTTCGGACACCCTGAACAGGCTCGACCCCATCGTCAGCGAGTCGTCGGAGAACCGCTCCAGCTGGTCCTCGAACGGGTCGACCGTCAGGAGATCTGCCCCCTCCTTCACGGCGCGTCGGACGTATGAGGCGGCCACGGGATGGGTCTCGACGATAGTCGTGTCGTACACCACGATCCCGTCGGCGTCCTGGATGCACTCGACGGAGTCCGCCACGAGCTCGTCTTCTCCGTGCATGGCGAGTTCGTCGCGGACCGCCGATTCGAGGTTCGCCCGATCCGCGCCGTCGATTTCTAGGTCGGCGTCCACTGTGTCCATCGCGTCGGCGAACGCGTCCAGCGTCTCCGACGGCAACCGGTTGGAGGCCGCGGCCGTCACCGAATCGGCGTCCGTCAGGGCCTCGGTGACGTGGTGGATCGCTTCGTCGATTGAGACGGTATCGATGGTTCCCTCCCGCAGGATCGTCGGCTCCGTCACCAGCGGGCGGTCGTCGCGTTCGAGGCGTTCGAACCGACCCTTCTTGCAGAGCTGTCCCCCGTCGGCGCCCTCCGTGGTGCCGTCGATCTTGACCAGCCCACGGTCGGTCTTGTACACCTCGAGGTCACAGCCGAGACTGCACTCGCTGCACGTGCTCTCGACGACGTCGCAGTCGGCTTCCCGGCCGTGGTAGGCGCTGAGGTTGCTGTACAGCGCCCCGGTGGGGCAGGTCTGGACGCAGGCGCCACAGGAGATGCAGGTGGACTCGCCGAGGGGAACGTCCGCGTCTGCCACGATCGTCGTCTCGCGTCCCCGGCTTCCGAAGTTCAGCGTCTGGTTGCCGACGATCTCGTCGCAAACCCGGATACAGCGACCGCAGTTGATGCAGCGGTCGTGATCCAGGGTGATGTACTCGTGGGAGGTGTCGGGGTCGACGTCCTCGTACTCCAGCGGGAACCGGATGCTGTCGAGGCCGGCCTCCAGGAAGAGGTCCTCGAGTTCGCAGTTGCCCTCCATCTCGCAGTACATGCAGTAGTGGTTCTCCTCGGAGAACATCAGCTCGAGAATCGTCCGCCGGTGGTCCCACAGCTCCTCTGTGTGGGCCTCGACCGACATGCCGTCCTCGACGGGCGTCGTGCAGGCCGTCTCCAGTCGGTCGCCGTCGATCTCCACCAGACACATCCGGCACGCGCCCACGTTGGGCAGGTTCTCGAACTCGCACAGCGACGGCACGTCGACCCCGGTTCGCTTCGCGGCGGCCAGGATCGTCTCGCCCTCGCTGGCCTGGACCTCCTCGCCCTCTATCTCCAGCGTAACCGTTCGTTCCGTTGTCGCCTGAGTTGCCTCGCTCATGGTATCACGTCCTCGCCTCGATCGCGTCGATCGGACACGCCTGGACGCACTGTCCACACCCGATGCAGACCTCGGGATCGATGACGTGAGCCTCGCCGGTCTCGCCGGCGATCGCGTCGACCGGACAGGCGTCCACGCACTGCCCGCAGCCGACGCACTCGGCCCCGTCGATCTCGTAGGCGTCCGCATCGCCGGCGCCGAAGTCGCAGTCGCCGGCGGAACAGTGCTCCTCCTCGATGTGTTCCCGATACTCGTCCTCGAAGTAGTCGAGCGTGCTCAGAACGGGGTTGGCGGCCGACTGGCCCAGGCCGCACAGCGACGTGGCCGACATCGTCTCCCCGAGCGACTCCAGTTCGTCGACGTTCTCGACCTCGCCCTCGCCGTCGGTAATGCCCTCGAGGATTTCGAGCAGTTTCTTCGTCCCGTACCGGCAGGGCGGACACTTCCCGCAGGTCTCGTCGACGCAGAAGTCGAGGAAGAACCGCGCCTGGTCCACCATGCAGGTGGACTCGTCCATCACGATCATGCCGCCCGAACCCATCATCGACCCGAGTTCCGACAGCGTCTCGAAGTCGATCGGGGTCCCGGCGTGTTCCTCTGGGATGACCCCGCCGGAGGGGCCGCCGGTCTGGACCGCCTTGAAATCGCCGCCGGTGGTCCCGCCCCCGACCTCGAAGACGACGGTCTCCAGTTTCGTGCCGAGCGGGACCTCGACGAGGCCCGTGTTCGCCACGTCGCCGGTGACCGAGAACACCTTCGTCCCGCCGCTTTCCTCGGTACCGACGTCGGCGAACCAGTCCGCGCCCTTGCGGACGATCTGCGGGACGTTCGCCCACGTCTCGACGTTATTGATGTTGGTCGGCTGACCCCACAGCCCGGACTGGGGCGGGTACGGCGGCCGCGGCCGGGGCATGCCGCGTTCGGACTCGATCGACGCCATGAGTGCCGTCTCCTCGCCGCAGACGAACGCGCCCGCGCCTTTCTTGATCGCGACGTCGAAGTCGAACCCCTCGCCGAACACGTCCTCGCCGAGCAGGCCGACCTCGTGGAGTTTCTCGATCGCGATTTCGAGGCGTTCGATCGCGAGGGGGTACTCGGCGCGGACGTAGATGTACGCCTGGGTCGCGCCGGTGGCGTAGCCCGCGATCATCATGCCCTCGAGGACCGCGAACGGGTCGCTCTCGAGGAGCGTCCGGTCCATGTACGCGCCCGGGTCGCCCTCGTCGGCGTTGCAGATGAGGTACTTCTCGTCGGCGTCGTTGTCCGCGAGGAACTCCCACTTCAGGCCCGTCGGGAAGCCGCCACCCCCGCGCCCGCGGAGGTTCGACGCCTTGACCGTTTCGACGATCTCCTCGGGGGTGTATTCAGTGAGGGCCTCGTGGAGGGCGAAGAACCCGTCACGGGCGACGTATTCCGCCAGGCTTTCGGGGTCCACCAGGCCGCTGTTGCCGAGGACGATCCGCTCCTGGGACTCGTAGAACGGGACCTCGTCGATGTGTGGGACCTCACGCTCGTGCTCTGCGTTCCCGTGTGTTCTCGCTGCGAGGGCGTCCACCTCCGGGTCGCGGTCGGCCTCGATCGCGTCCGCGATCGTCGCCGCGTCGTCTTCGGAAACGTTCTCGTAGATGACCGACTCGCCGCTCGGCTCGATCACCTCGACCAGCGGTTCGCGGTCGCAAAACCCCATGCAGCCGGTCTTGCCGACCGCGACCTCCGTCCCGTCGAGGGCAGCGGTCAGCGTCTCGAAAACGTCGTCCGCCCCGGCGGCCTTCCCGCAGGAGGACATGCCGACGAGGATCTTGGGCCCGTCGGGATACAGGGACGCCTTGCCCTCCGTCCCGAGTTCCTCGAGGTCCGCTTCCGTGGCGATACGCTTCCCTTCGGCGACGGCTAGCGACATCGAGTATCACTCCCTACCGGTACTCCTCGATGATGTCGGTCGCTTCGTCCGGTTCGACGTTCCCGTGGACCCGATCGCCGACCATGACGGCCGGAGCCAGGCTGCAGGCCCCGATACAGCGGACGTCGGTGACGGTGAACTTCCCGTCGTCCGTGACCTCTTCGGGTTCGACGTCGAGTTCGTCGCAGAAGGCTTCCGTGAGTTCGTCGGCGCCCTCCACGTGGCAGGCCGTTCCGGTACAGACCTTGATCGTGTGGTCGCCACGCGGTTCCATGTAGAACTGGGAGTAGAACGATGCCGTGCCGTAGACGTGCCCGAGCGACATTCCACAGTGGTCGGCGACGAGTTCCAGGGCGAACTTCGGAAGGTATCCGTACTCATTCTGGACGTTCTGGAGGGCCGGGATCACCCCTTCTTTCCCTTCCGGAACGCCATTGAGGATCGATCGGACCGTCTCTATTTCCCGGTCGCACACCGCGTCCAGATCCGTCTCCGCCGAGAGGATTCCAGTCGTGCCGTTGGCATCCTCGGCTTCGTCGGACTGGAGTGACTGTTTGACGGCCTCCAGTGGTACCATAGTAATTGTGGGTACGTGGGGTGTATTGTAAAGAAATGGACTCTGTTTTCACCCATTGAAAAAACATGGGACGGAATATCACGTATTAAGGCGATTTACACGCTATTTTCGGTTACTATGTCTAAAGTAGCTTCTATAACATAAAACAGAGTCTTATTTAGGCAAGAATATCCCTATTGAAGAAAAAATTTGTTTTATACCGCAATCCGGGAGCCGAGCATTCTCGAAACCCGTGTCTCTTCGACCATCGTGTTAAATACCATATAGTTTATTGGAACGCCCCCCGAGCGCCGCACGAAACGATCAGAACCCCCACAATACGACCGGCTACGGACCTGGATAACGGGTGATGTGGACATAATCGTATAATTATTAATTCGACGTTCGACGATATTCTCTTTCGGGGCCCGGATTGATAACAATAAAGGACTCCCGGCCGAAGGGACCGGTATATGGACTTCACCCTATCGCAGGAGCAGCGACAGATCAGGGACATGGTGGCGGAGTTCGTCGACGAAGAGATCGTCCCCGTCGCGGACGAAATCGATGCAACGGACGAATTCCCGGCCGATCTCGTCGAGCAGATGGGGGAACTCGGACTGATGGGGATGCCGTTCCCGGAGGAGCACGGCGGTGCGGGCCTCGATTACCACTCCTACGTGATAGGGATTCAGGAAATCTCCCGCGGGTCGGGGGGACTCGGAACGATCGTCGCGGCGCACACGTCGCTCGCGGGGAACATGCTCTACGAGTACGGCGACGAAGCGCAGAAAGAGGAGTACCTCGTTCCACTGAACGAGGGCCGGGAGGTGGGCGCGTTCGCGCTCTCGGAACCCCAGGCCGGCAGCGACGTCCCTGCGATGGAAACGACCGCCGAGCGGGAGGGCGACGAGTACGTCCTGAACGGGACCAAACTGTGGATCTCGAACGGCTCCGTCTCCGACACGGTCGTCGTGTTCGCGAAGACCGATCCGGAGGCCGGCGCGAAGGGCATCTCGTCGTTCGTCGTCCGGGCCGACGACGACGGGTTCCAGGTGGAGCGCACCGAGGACAAACTCGGTGACAAGGGCTGCCCGACGGCCGAGTTGCGCTTCTCGGACGTCCGACTTCCCGTCGAGCGACGACTCGGCGAGGAGGGCGACGGGTTCGTCCAGTCGCTCGAGACGCTCAACGGCGGCCGCATCAGCATCGCCGCCCGCGGCGTCGGGATCGCCAAGGCCGCCCTCGAGGCGGCCCTCGAGCACGCCGAGGACCGAGAGCAGTTCGGCCAGCGGATCGGCGACTTCCAGGCGATCGGCCACAAACTCGCCGACATGGACACCAAGTACCAGGCCGCCCGTCTCCTCATGCACCGGGCCGCCGACCGGAAAACCCGCGGCGAGGACTACATCGCCGCCGCCGCACAGGCCAAGCTCTACGCGTCCGAGATCAGCCGCGAAGTGGCCAACGAGGGGATCCAGATCCACGGCGGGTACGGCTACACCAAGGACTTCCCCGCCGAACGGTACTACCGCGACGCCAAACTCAACGAGATTTACGAGGGAACGAGCGAGATCCTCCGAAACACGATCGCCGATCAGTTGCTCGATTGAAACGCCGGAGGGCGAGATGGGATCCCTCGTCGCTCGCCGTTCCCGCTAAAACAAAAACGAGCCGCTGGAACCGGTGATTCCTACAGTTCCACGCCGCTCGGGATCAGACTGTGCTGGCGGAGGAGGTTCCCGTCGTCGTCGTACACGAGCAGCGTACGCTTGTCGTATTCGGCGAACCGTTCGCCGTCGATCAGGACGGTGATCTCGTAGCGTCCTTCGTCCTCCTCACCCTGTTCCTGGCCGTAGCGGCGGGCGGCCTTGACGAACCGGAGGACGCCCCCGGCCTCCTCGTTGAGTTCCAGGACGAAATCGCCGGTGATGCGGTTCGACATGGAGACGACGCCCGTGGTTTCGGGATCGTCGACCGACCCCTGGAGTCGGTAGGCGACGTCGATATGTTCCGCATCGAGCGGTTCATCGTCCACGTTCATGAGGCGCTCTCGGAGGGTCATGGCCGGTCCATCGAAGTCGATGGTGACCGATGGTTTGGCCGGTTCGTCGTCCGTTTCGACCCAGTCGACGTTCTCGACATCGAGCGTGAAGTAGTCGCGCCTCATTTCCTATTCCGGGATTAGGATTCACGCGCTAAGAACGTAACGCCTTCCGCGACGATTCCGACCACCCGGACTCCGCAATCCTCGATCCGGAACGGCAGTCGACAGGTTTTATCCGGCACCCCGCGCGAGTCCGAGTATGGTATGGGTTCGCTCCGAGTACGCGGAGGAACTCGCGGTGGTCTCGGCGTGGTTGATGGCATTGCTTCCCTGGAGTTTGACGTACGGACGCCCCATGGGCGGCCGGTACGTCGCGATCAGGTTCCCCCTGTTCATCTACGAGAGTTTACAGGGGTTCGGGCTCGCCAGTAACACCGGGTTTCTCACGCCCGCGGACGCCCTGAATCGCGCCGTCAACGCGGGCCTCACGGACGAGTTCGCCCCGGAGGAACTGCTGGCTCGATACGGGACCGAAGACCCGGGCCTCTCGGTGGCGGCGATCGCTGACGCCGCAACCGTCACCTCGTACGCCGACGGCGTTTCGGCGTACCTCCTGTGGTCGGTGGGGCTCGTGGTCCTGGTCCTCGCCGTTCTGCTCAGCCTCCTCATGTACTTCGAGACCGACGTGATCGAACGGTGGCCCTACGATCGGGTCCGGACGATGGGCGTCATGCTCACGAGCGCTGCCGTGTTCTACGCGGGCGCCACCGTCATGCTGTACCTGCAGTTCCCGGGGATCTACGTCCCGATCGGTCCGTTCCTCTATTTCGCGCTCGGGTACGTCCTGCTGACGGTCGAACGGACTTGATTGGCCGGCTGATTTAAGGGCTGGGCCGGAGAACGAACCGGTCGAGGAACGGGAATGGACGGGGTTGCGGCGGACCCCCGTTGTGATTATGTCAAGGGAACCCGACGCGTACGATCCGTCCGTGGATTCGACCGACGGTAGGGAGCGGTTCGAAGACTTCGAACCGACGACGCGCGACGATACCGGATCGCTGGTCCAGCGAGTCACCCGGGCCGTCGTCCGGACGGTCGAGGTGCTCAGTGGCTCCAACGTCGACGTCGGGAACTACGTCCCGGAGCGCGACGGACCGCTCGTTTCCGGCGAGGTCCCACCCGGGGAGGAACCGGTCGAACGGTACTGGGTCAACGCCCCGTTCGCGCACGTCGCCATCACGCGCGACGAGGGGGAAAACGAGCATCGCTATCGGGCGGTCGAACCGACCCTCTCTGACGCCGAGTACGCGCTGCTACAGATGCTGTTCGAGGACGTCCGGGATCCCCTCGTCTACGGCGGCGAGGTCGACGAGGCCGACGTGGAGACGACGCTCCGTGACGCGCTCCACGACCACCTGCAGCGTTACGGAGCACGTATCGACGTGAAGGGGTTCTACAAGCTGTTCTACTACCTCTACCGTGGCTTCCAGGGATACGGCCGGCTGGATCCCATCATGCACGACCCCCACGTCGAGGACGTTTCCTGTGACGGGTACGAGTTGCCGATCTTCGTCTATCACGACGAATACACGGACATCAAGACGAACGTCTCGTTCGAGGCGGCGGAGCTGGACGACTTCGTGATCCGGCTGTCCCAGCAGTCCGGGCGCCACATCTCGATCGGCGATCCCATGGCCGAGACCACCCTCCCGGACGGCTCGCGGGCCCAGCTTTCGCTCGGCAAGGAGGTCACGCCCCGCGGATCGGCGTTCACGATCCGGAAGTACTCGGACGAACCGTTCACGCCGGTCGACCTCCTGGAGTACGGCACGTTCAACATCGACCAGATGGCCTACCTCTGGCTCGCGATCGAGCACAACAAGTCGCTCATTTTCGCCGGCGGGACCGCCTCCGGGAAAACGACGACGATGAACGCGATCTCGATGTTCATCCCGCCGCGCTCGAAGGTCCTCTCGATCGAGGACACCCGCGAACTGTCGCTATACCACGACAACTGGCTCTCGTCCGTGACGCGCGAGCGCCTCCACGAGGGCACGGACGTCACGATGTACGACCTCCTGCGCGCGGCGCTGCGCCACCGCCCGGAATACATCATCGTCGGCGAGGTCCGCGGCGAGGAAGCCATCACGCTCTTCCAGGCGATGAACACGGGGCATACCACGTATTCGACGATGCACGCCGACTCGGTCCGGACCGTGATCAACCGGCTCGAAAACGAGCCGATCAACGTCCCTCGTCCCATGGTGGCCTCGCTCGACATCCTCCTCGTGCAGCGGCTGACCCGACTCGAAGGGGAACGCGTCCGCCGAAACCGGACCATCGCCGAGATCGAGGGGATCGACAACCGCACCGGCGAACTCGATTACTCGACCTCGTTCACCTGGAACGCCGCCGACGACACCTTCGCCTCCAGCGGCTCGATCGTCCTCGACGAGATCCGTGACGAACAGGCCTGGTCGCAGACGGAACTCCTGGAGGAACTCCGGAACCGGCGACGGTTCCTCCGCTACCTCCGGGATCAGGGGGTCACCGACTACCGCCGGTTCACCGCGATGATCAACGAGTACTACACCGATCCCGATCGCGCCCTGGCTCTGATCGGGGACGGATCGGCCGACGAACTCGATCCCATCCCGACCGACCGATAGCGCATGTCCCTCGCCAACTACGTTCCGCTCGCGCTGGCGCTCGGGCTCCTTTCGATACCTTTCCTCGCGTCGGTCAGCCGGCGGCTCGACTGGTTCGTGACGCGGACCGCGTTGCTCGTCTTCGGATCCCACGTGAGCGAACGCGGCCGGAATCCGGCCGGGAAACGGGCCCAGTTGCGGGCCGGGCACTACGCGACGACGCCCCGGGAGTACGCCGCCAAGACCTACCTGTACGCCGTGTTCGTCGCGCTGTTCGCCGGCATCACGGGAATGTACCTCATCTGGGGCCTCCTCATTCTGCTGTCCATCGACGCGGAGACGATCCGGGCGACGATGCCGCCGCGACTCGACATTCTGGCCACCTACGTCGGCGTCCCGTCCCTGACGCTCGACCAACTGTTCGTGCTGGTGACGGCGACGAGTCTCTCGCTCGGCGCGGTGGCGGCCGTCCTCACCTACTGGTTCCGGTGGTGGTATCCGGGGACCGTGGCGAGGGACCGGGAACGACGCATCGACGGGACGCTCCCGCAGTCAGTCGCGTTCATCTATGCGCTGTCGCGGAGCGGCATGGCCTTTCCCGACGTCCTTCGCACGCTCGCCCGGAACCGCCGCATCTACGGTGACACCTCCGAGGAAGCCGCGGTCGCGGTGAGGCACATGGACCTGTTCGGAACGGACGTCATCACGGCGATCCAGACGATGGGACGCCGGTCACCCAGCGCGAAGTTCAAGGAGTTTTCCGAGAACCTGGCGAGCGTCCTCCGGAGCGGACGTAGCCTCTCGGAGTTCCTCCGCCGACAGTACGAGGAGTTCCAGGAGGAGGCCGAGGCCCAGCAGGAACAGCTGATCGACCTGCTCGGAACGCTCGCCGAGGGGTACGTGACCGTCTTCGTCGCCGGCCCGCTCTTCCTGATCACGATCCTGATCGTCATCGGCATCTCGGTCGGGGATACCCTGGAACCACTCCGCGTCCTCGTCTACGTGATCGTTCCGGTGGCAAACGGCCTGTTCGTCCTGTACCTCTCCCAGTCGATGGGCACGCTGAATCCGCGGACCCGTCTCGAGCACGCCGACGAAACGGGTCGTCGCCTCGTCGGTCTCCCGTCCCGCTCTGAGACCACCGGAGCGGGCCGGCCGGACGGCGGGCGGGACTCCGACATCGCGAACCGCGAACGGTTGCGTGTCTACCGTCGCTTTCGGGGGCTCGGTCGGCGGATCCGCCGTCCAGTGCGCACAGTCGTGGACCGGCCGGAGCGGCTCCTGTGGGCGACCGTTCCCGTCGCCGCCCTGCTGACGGGGATTCGTCTGCTCGAGAGCGACGCGCCGCTCGCCGCGACCACGCTCGACGACCTCCTCGTTCAGGCCGCGATCTTCGTCGTCGGCACGTTCGCGATCGCGTTCGAGATCCACAGGCGACGGATCGAGGCCATCGAGGCCGCGATCCCGGACTTCCTCGATCGCCTCGCCAGCATCAACGAGGCGGGAATGACGATCGTCGAGAGCCTGAATCGCGTTCGTGAGAGCGAACTGGGCCCGCTCGACGAGGAGTTGGACCGGGTCTGGTACGACCTCCAGTGGGGTTCGGACGTCGAGTTGGCGTTGCGACGGTTCGAACGCCGGGTCCGGACGCGAACGGTGTCCCGGGTCGTCACGCTGCTCACCAACGCCATGCACGCGAGCGGTGACCTCGCGAGGGTCCTCCGGATCGCGGCGAATCAGGCGAAGGCCGACCGACGGCTCAAGCGGAACCGGCGCCAGGAAATGCTTTCGTACATGATCGTGGTCTACGTCTCGTTCTTCGTCTTCCTGTTCATCATCGCGATTCTCAACGTGGTGCTGATCCCGAACCTCCCGGACCAGACCGTCGTCGGGAACGCGACGGCTGGCGGTAAAGGGAACGTGCCGGCCGTGGCCGGGGCCGGACAGGTCGGGGACGTCAACGAAGCGGCGTACCAGCTCCTCTTCTTCCACACCGGCGTGATCCAGGGGGCAGTGTCGGGGGTCGTCGCCGGGCAACTCAGTACGGGCGACGTTCGCGCCGGCGCCAAGCACGCCACGATCATGATGGCGGTCGCGTACGCCGCCTTCCTGCTGTTCCTGGGGTGAGTCCCCCACCCGGCGGGGGCCCGATTCCTCAAGCTCGGAACGGCCCGACCGGAAGCGGGAGCCTTAACGTCCGGCCGAATCGAGGTAGCGGCATGGAGCCGTCCCGGGACCGGGTGCGTCGGACCTACGACCGGATCGCGACCCACTTCGCGGCCACCCGGGAGTACCCCTGGCCCGAGGTCGAGTCGTTCCTGGACGGTCGGGCCGGCCGAGTCGGCCTCGATGTCGGGTGCGGCAACGGTCGGCACGCCGAGGTGCTATCCGAGTGCGTCGACCGGGTCGTCGGTCTCGACGTCAGTCGTGCCGTGCTGGGGACGGCCCGGTCGCGGGCCGCCGAGCGCGGGTTCGACGTCGCGCTGGTGCAGGGGGACGCCGCCAGGGTACCGATCGGGACGGATCGCGTCGACGTGGCGGTCTCCATCGCGACCGTCCACCACCTGCCGACGCGGGGGGGCCGCCGCGAGAGCCTCGCGGAACTGGCCAGAGTGCTCGCGCCGGACGGAAGGGCGCTGGTCAGCGCGTGGGGCACGGCCCACGATCGCTTCGACGCTTCGCCGGACGATCCGGAGGGGTTCGACACGACGCTCGAGTGGACCCTCCCCGATGACGAGACGATCGATCGGTACTACCACATCTACGCGCCGGCGGAGTTCGAGGCCGATCTTGAGGCCGGCGGGCTGGCTATCGAGGACTCGTTCGTCTCGAGCGGGAACTGTTACGCGGTGGTCCGATCCGGCTCGGCGACCGACGGCAAAGGGTAAGGCCCTTATTCACGGGTCGGGAATCGAAGGGTGCGAACGAGCGCCGGTGGTCTAGTGGTAGGACCTGAGCCTTCCAAGCTCATGGCCCGGGTTCGAATCCCGGCCGGCGCATTCCCTGCGGTCGTGTGCCGCCCGACGTTTGCCCCGCTCCGCTCGGCAAACTCCCGGCCGCCGCCCGACGGTAGTCCCCTTCGAAGGCCGTCGGTCTCGGCGGTTGCACTTCGTCGCGCTTTTGCGGGCCGCATCCCTATAGGCGTCGAGAACCGAGGGCAAGCATGGAATTCGTGGTCCTCGGGTGGCCAGACGACGGGGCGACGCTACGGCTCGATCACGAGCGGTTCAGCTACGCGGGCAAGTTCGTCATGTCGAACACGGGGAAGGCGGTCGCCCGAGAGGACGGAGACCTGGTCGGCGCGATCGCCTTCAACGAGGACCGGACGGAGGCCGACGCCTGCTGGATTCGATACGTCACTGTTCGGGACGACCGCCGGGGCGAGGGGATCGGTGCCCGCCTGGCGGCCGGCCTTCGACAGTACCTCCTCGGTCGGGACTACGAGACGGTGCGGATCGCCGTCAACAACCCCTTCGCGTACCGGGCGCTCTACAAGGCCGGGTTCTGTTTCACCGGTCGAACGACCGGACTGGCCGAACTCGTTCTGGAGGCCCCCTGTTCGCGGACGGAAGAGACGTATCGCGACGGGATGTCGACGTTTCGGACCCGCGACCTCACCGACGCGGAAGAGCGGTTGCTGTCCGGAACCCGCGGTCGCGTTGCACCGGAGCGAATCGAGCCTCCGGCGATGTCCGAGGCGTAGCTAGAACGGGGTTCGCGGCGCTGTCGCTACGGATGGACGAGCGTTGCGGCGTATCGCCCCTTACAGGCGTGTCAGATTGACTGCCCGTGGGCCCTTGTCGGCCTCTTCGATCTCGAATTCGACCTCCTGGTCCTCCTCGAGATCCTCTCCTCCGACGTCTTCCATGTGGAAGAAGACGTCCTCGTCCGCGTCGTCCGTTTCGATGAACCCGTATCCCTTCCTGTCGTGGAAGAAGGTGACTGTACCGGTCGCCATCGTGTTTCGACTCTCGTAAGCCCTTCGCACGTAAATAGCCTCCGCCGGTCCTCTGCGCCGTCTCGTCGGCCGGGAGGGCATGATTCAAACCGTCCTCGCCCCTACGTGGTGCCGATGGGAAACGCAGCCCTACGCGAGTTGGCGAGCCTCGAACCGGTGCCGTTCGACGACCTCCGTGGTTCGATCGTCGCCGTGGACGCGCACAACTGGCTCTATCGCTACCTGACGACGACCGTCAGGTGGACGGACGAGGCGATCTACACGACGACCGACGGCACGGAGGTCGCGAACCTCGTGGGCATCGTCCAGGGTCTCCCGAAGTTCTTCGAACACGATCTGACGCCGGTGTTCGTCTTCGACGGGGGGCCGTCGGAGCTGAAAACCGAGGAGATCGAGAAGCGACGGGCGGAACGCGAGCAGTACGAGGACCAACTGGCGGAGGCCCGCGAACGAGGCGACGAGGTCGCCGTGGCCACCCTCGAGTCGCGAACCCAGCGCCTGACGGACACGATCATCGAGACGAGCCAGGAACTCCTCGACCTGTTCGACGTCCCCGTGATCCGGGCGCCGGCGGAGGGCGAAGCACAGGGTGCACACATGGCCCGGCGCGGCGACGTCGATTACGTCGGGACCGAGGACTACGACGCCCTGCTGTTCGGGGCGCCGAAGACCCTCCGGAAGCTCACAAGCAAGGGGGATCCGGAGCTGATGGACCTCGAGGCCACCCTCGACGAGCACGACCTGCCCTGGGAGGGACTCGTCGACGTCGCCATCCTCTGTGGGACCGACTTCAACGAGGGCGTGGACGGGGTCGGACCGAAGACGGCCCTGAAACTCGTCAGGGAGCACGGCGATCTCTGGGGCGCCCTCGAAGCGCGCGACGCGTACGTCGAGAACGCGGACCTCGTCCGGACGCTGTTCCTCGACCCGAACGTGACCGACGACTACGCCTTCGACCGGGACATCGCGCCCGACATGGACGCCGCCCGCGAGTACGTCGTCGAGGAGTGGGAGGTCGACCCGGCCGAGGTCGAACGCGGGTTCGAGCGCATCGACGAGAGCGTCGTGCAGGCCGGACTGGATCGGTGGTCTTGACGGGGGCGCCGTCCGATGACCGGGGACGGGGCGACGGTCGCCGATCGGAGGCCCGTGCTCTATGCCTGCTGGAAGATGAGCCGGCCCTCGCAACTCGCCCTCATCGCCATCGTCTACGCGCTCGGGACCGTCATCGCCGTCGCCCGGGGATCGTCTTTAAACCTCTCGGCTGCCGTCGCCGGTCTCGTCGTCCTGCTCCCCGTCGCCGCCAGCGTTCACTACGCGAACGAGTACGCCGATTACGAGACCGACGCACTGACCAGTCGAACGCCCTTCTCCGGCGGGAGTGGTGGCCTTCAGGAAACCGGACTCCCGCGCCGAATCGCCCTACGGGCTGCGACGATTTTACTGGGCGTGGGCGTAGTGACTGCCATCCTCTGTCTCCTCCACGGCATTACCGTGCCGTCGCTCCTCGTTCTCGGGGCCATCGCAGCGCTGGGCTGGCTGTATTCGCTCCCGCCCCTGGCGCTCGTGTGGCGTGGCTTCGGGGAAGTAACGAACGCCGTTCTCGGTGGACTCGCCTTGCCGCTGTACGGCTTCGCCGTGCAAGCCAACCGGATCGCGCTCGATCCACTGGTGGCATGTCTGCCCTTCACGGTCCTGGTGTTCGTCAACCTGCTCGAAACACACTGGCCGGACCGGAAGGCGGACGCCGCCGTTGGCAAGTCGACGTTGCCGACGCGCTGGTCCCGATCGCGGCTTCGTTTGACCTACGTGCTTGGCACGGTGGCGTATCTGACGATGCTCGGGATACTCGCCGGACGAGCGTTGCCCGTCCCGGTCGCGCTGGCGAGCCTGAGCGTCCTCCCCTTGCTCGCGTGGGGGATCGTCCGGTACACCCGTCGAGAACTCCCGCTCCCGGGCGTTCTCGCCATGGTCCTGCTGGCGGTCGTCCAGGTGCTGGCCTGGAGTCACGCGGCGGGCCTCACGTGATCAGGTCGGAAGGCTTCGCACGCCGGCGGAAGGCGTAGGCGCGATCGGCCAGTTCACCTCGCACGATGACCGACGACGACCTCGTGGATCCGGAAACCTTCTACGACGAGTACGGCGAACGGGAGTGGGAGCGACTGGACCGGACCTTGCCGACACGCCTCGAATTCGAGAACACGATCGAGTATCTGGAGCGAGCGCTTCCGGACGCCGGACGGTTGCTGGACGCGGGCGGTGGCGCAGGTCGATACGCGATCTGGCTCGCGGAGCGGGGCTACGACGTGACACTCGTTGACCGGAGTGCTGGGCAACTCGACGTGGCCCGGGGGAAAATCGCCGAACGAGGGTTGAGCGACGCGGTGGCGAACCGTCGGGCGGACGTCCGCGATCACCCGCTCGAGGACGGCGTCTTCGACGCGGTTTGTTGTCTCGGCGGTCCCCTCTCGCACGTTCTCGACGCCGACGGACGGGCGCGGGCGGCCGGGGAACTCGCGAGGATCGCCCGCGACGACGCGCCCGGGCTCGTCTCGGTGATGGGCCGCCTGGCGGTGCTCCAGGAACTCCTCCTTCACACCGCCGTCGAGGAAACTCACGAGTTGCTCCTCCCCCTCGCTCGGACGGGCGACTACGATCGGGACCTGGTCGATGGGGTCCTCGACGATCCGGAGTGGACGGAATGCCACTTCTATCGCGCGGACGAGTTCGAGCGCGAATTGACCGACGCCGGGCTGTCGGTCGAGACGCTGGTCGGGCTGGAAGCCGTCGCGTCCAACTTTCACGACGCACTCGACGATACGAGCGATGACGCCAGGGAGAGCGTGCGGGAGCTCGCCCACAGACTCCGGGAGGATCGGGCCGTCGCCGATCTTTCGGAACATCTGCTCGCAGTCTGTCGCGTCTGACTCAATACCGTACACGCCACACGGGACGATCGCCCCTCGCGCTCGTGGCGCTTTTCGTGGATGGTGGCAGGTTTAGCGAGGATCGAATCGCTGGCAAGTGACCCCAGCTTCGGATAGTTTTACGCCGATCCCGAACGATGAGGGCACACATGTCGGAGGATTATCGCACCGAATCGGACAGTCTCGGGGAGATGCAGGTGCCGAAGGACGCGTACTGGGGGGCACAGACACAGCGTGCCGTCGAGAACTTTCCCATCAGCGGGATCACCTTCAGCCGACGATTCATCCGGGCGCTCGGGGTCGTCAAGAAGGCGGCGGCACAGGCCAATCGCGATCTCGGGTTGATCGAGGAGTCGACGGCCGACGCCATTGTCGAGGCGGCCGACGAGGTCATCGCCGGCGAGCACGACGAGCACTTCCCGGTCGACGTCTTCCAGACGGGGTCGGGGACCTCGACGAACATGAACGCCAACGAAGTGATCGCCAACCGGGCCGCCGAGATCGCTGGCGAGGGGATCGGCGACCGGGTGGTGCATCCGAACGACCACGTCAACTTCGGGCAGTCGAGCAACGACGTGATTCCGACGGCGATGCACGTCGCTGCCCTGGAAGCAGTGGAGAAGGACGTCATCCCGGCACTCGACACGCTTCGGGAGGCCCTGGAAGAGAAGGAGGAGGAGTTCGACGGCATCGTCAAGACCGGCCGGACGCACCTGCAGGACGCGACGCCGATCCGGCTGGGCCAGGAGTTCTCCGGCTACCGGACCCAGATCGAGAAGGGGCTGGCCCGCGTCGACGACGTGCGCGATCACCTGTCGGAACTCGCCCTCGGCGGAACGGCCGTCGGGACCGGGCTCAATACCCATCCCGAGTTCCCGGCGAAGGCGGCCGCGTACATCTCCGAGGAGACGGGCGTCGAGTTCCGCGAGGCCGACAACCACTTCGAGGCCCAGGCGGCCCACGACGCGATGAGCGAGGCCCACGGGGCGCTCCGCGTCGTCGCCGGGTCGCTGAACAAGATCGCCAACGACCTCCGCCTGCTGGCGTCGGGACCGCGGAACGGCCTCGGCGAGATCGACCAGCCGGAGAACCAGCCCGGGTCCTCGATCATGCCCGGGAAGATCAACCCGGTCGTCGCGGAGGCCGTCAACCAGGTCCACAAGCAGGTCGTGGGCAACGACGCCGCCGTCTCGGCCGGCGCGGCCGAGGGCCAGATCGACCTGAACCTCTACAAGCCGGTGCTGGCGCACAACTTCCTCCAGTCGGCCGAATTGATCGCCAACGCCAGCGAGACGTTCGCCGAGAAGTTCGTCCGGAAACTCGAGGCCGACCGGGAGCACTGCGAGACTCAGGTCGAACAGAGCATGGCGCTCGCGACCGCGCTCAACCCCCACATCGGGTACGACAAGGCCAGCAAGGCCGCCAAGACGGCGCTCGAGGAGGGCAAGACGATCCGCGAGGTCGTCGTCGAGGAGGGCTACCTCGACGAGGACGAGGCCGACGAGATCGTCGATCCACGCAAGATGACCGAGCGAGGGATCCTCGGGAGCGAGGATTGACCGCCGACAAAACGCACCTGCGACCCCCAGCGTTGCCCTCCCACGATCGGGGACCCAAACCACCCGACTGGGGCGCCGTCGAAACGAACGCCGTTCCGGTAAAAGATCCACGGTAGTTATACGGTATGAGGTTCATGCATATTCCATGTACGCCTGTGGGACCTGCAATCGGACCTTTTCGGGGAAGATCGAGTACGAACTCCACCGCGACTCCTGTGGCGCCGACGAACTCGTCTGTCGACAGTGTGGCGAGCGCTTTTCCGAGCAGGTCGCCACCGAGGACGGGTGGCACTATCGCTGCCCGAACGAGGACTGCGACGGGGAGGGACTCACGGAGGACCTGGTCCGACTGGGCGACGCCCGCATCGAGCAGCAATAGCCCCGCCGGACAGATCGTGGTACGTTTCCGCTTCGAGACCGTAACTACCGTGAGGATCGACTCGTGACCGAGCGATCGCTGGACCCCCAGGTACGACTCCTCTGGCTCGCCAACTCCCTCGTGACTGCCGTTTTCCTGGGTGCCGTCGTCGGCGCGGCGAGCGCTTTCGTCCTCGACTGGCCCGCGTGGTCGGGGACGATCGCGTTCCTCGGCGTCGGCGTTCTCGGGGCGGCGTTCGCCGTCCTTCGCTACCGGATCTGGCGGTACGAGATCCGGTCCGAGGCCGTCTACATCCGGCGTGGCGTCCTGACGCGGATCCGGACGATCGTTCCCCACGTGCGGATCCAGCACGTCGACACGCAACGGGGGCCGTTCGAGCGGACGCTCGGGCTGTCGCGGGTTGTCATCTACACCGCGGGCTCGCGGCAGGCGGACGTCGCCATTCCGGGGCTCCGCCCGGACCACGCGACCGACCTCCAGAACCGGCTTCGAGACCTGGCGATCGAGAGCGAAGGCGACGACGCAGTATGAAACTGCATCCGTACACGGCCGTCATCCGCGGACTCTCCCGGGGCGCGAGCACCGGCGTCATCGTGGCCGTCTTCGGGTCGATGTCGTCCGGGTCGCTCGCGGCCGCCGGGGGGACGCTCGCCGCGGTCGGTGCGGCCATCCTTCTGGGCATGGGGTACGAGTTCCTCTACTACCGGCGGTACGACTACGAACTGACGACAGACTCGCTCGACATCGCCTCCGGGGTGGTCTCGCGACGCGTTCGAGAGATACCCCTCCGCCGGATCCAGAACGTCGACGTGAGCCAGAACGCGTTCCATCGACTGCTGGGCGTCGCGACCCTCCGGATCGAGACGGCGGGCGGGTCGTCGACGGAGGCGACGCTGCGATACGTGAGCCGGCGGCGCGCGTCGGAACTCCAGGACGCCCTCTCGGAACAGTCCGAGCACCTGACCGCCGCCGCCGAGGGAGTCGAGCGCGAGGACGCCGGGGAGGTCCTGTTCGAACTCGACCGGCGGGAGTTGGCGCTCACGAGCGTCCTGTCCATCGACCCCGGCGTCGGGGCTATCGGTTCGTTCGTGGCCATCGCGGCCGAGTGGCTGATTCCGACCCGCGGGGTCATCGACGCCACGAGGCCGGGGGCGACGGTTCGAGCGCTCTCCCCGGTGGAGATCGTCCTCGGCGTCGCGGGCGTTCTCGTCGTGGCCTGGCTGTTCAGCGTGGTCGTCGTCTTCAACCGCTACGCCGGCTTCCGGTTGCGGCGAGTGGGCGAGGACCTGCGGTACGAACGCGGGTTCCTCGGGAGTTACACCGGGACGATCCCCCTGAGCAAGGTCCAGACGCTCTCCGTAGCGGAAAACCCGTTGAAACGGACGATCGGCTACGGGACGCTGTCCATCGAGACGGCGGGATACGCGCCCGGACAGTCGGGCGGCGGCGCACAGACGGCCGTGCCCCTCGCCCGTCGCGGTCGGATCGTCGACCTCGTGGCGAGGATCGAAGGCGTCCGGATCGACCCCGACGGTTTCCACCGACCGCCCGCTCGAGCCAGGCGGCGATACGGCGTGCGATACGCGCTGGCGGTCGGGGCGCTGACTGCGGGGGCTTTCGTCGTCGACGCCGTCACCGGGTCGCTCGGTCGGTGGTATTTCGTCCTGCTGGGGCTGGCGGCGGTCCCGGTGGCAGCCCACCTCACGTGGGCTCACCGGGGATACCAGGAGTCGGACGATCACTTCCTCACGCGGACCGGGTTCTGGCGCCGCCGGACGCGGATCGTGCCCTACGATCGCATCCAGACCGTCGTCGACCGGCGATCGCCGTTCCAGCGCTGGCGGGACCTCGCGAACGTCACCGCCGACACGGCCAGCACGTCGAGCCTCCGCGGCGGCGACGCCGTCGCGATCGACGTGGACGACGCCGACGCGGAGCGCCTGCAAGGCGCGCTGACCGACGAGTTGCTCGCCCGGAAGGATCGCCGCGAACGGTCCGATTCGGCCGCCGGCTCGCCCCCTCCGGACGACGGGGTCGGGACGGGGACGTGACAGAGGCTTCAGGAAACCGCGTGGACGACTGAACTGAACGGTTTTTTACCCTCCGCACTCCGAACACACGGCAATGACCGAGTACGACTACGAGTCGCTGGGACTCGTCGCGGGACTGGAGATCCACCAGCAACTGGACACCGAGACGAAGCTGTTCTGCGAGTGTCCGACGTCCCTCCGGGATCCCGGCGCGGCGACCCGAACGGTGACGCGGTACCTGCACCCGACCAGGAGCGAACTCGGCGAGATCGACGAGGCGGCGAAGGAGGAGAGCCAGATCGACCGGGAGTTCGAGTACCTCGCGTTCGACACCACCTGTCTGGTCGAGGAGGACGACGAGCCACCCCATCGCCTCGACGGGGAGGCCAGGGAAGTCGCGCTGGAGATCGCGCAGTTGCTCGACATGGTCGTCGTCGACCGGGCGCACGTGATGCGGAAGATCGTCGTCGACGGGTCGAACACCGGCGGGTTCCAGCGCACGGCCCTGATGGCCACCGACGGCGAAATCGAGACCGACGAGGGGCCGGTCCGTGTCTCCGACCTGATGCTCGAGGAGGAGAGCGCCCAGCGCGTGGAGGAGACGGAGACGGGGGTCCGGTACAACCTCAGTCGGTTGGGGATCCCGCTGGTCGAGATCGGCACGAAACCGGACGTCAGTTCCCCCGAGCAGGCGAGGGAGGCCGCCGAGCGCATCGGCATGCTCCTGCGGTCGACGGGCAAGGTCAAGCGCGGGCTCGGGACGATCCGCCAGGACGTCAACGTCTCGATCGAGGAGGGCGCCCGAGTCGAGGTCAAGGGCGTCCAGAGCCTCGACGACATCGACGACATCGTCCGCAACGAGGTCCGCCGCCAGGTCGAACTGTTGGAGGTCGCGGAGGAACTGCAGGACCGGGACGCATCGGTCGGCGACGTGCAGGACGTCACCGGGGTCTTCGAGGACACCGACAGCGGCGTGATCGGCGGTGCCCTCTCCGACGGTGGCAGGGTCATGGCGGTCCCGCTGTACGGGTTCGACGGGCTGGTCGGCCGCGAGATCCTGCCGGACCGCCGTCTCGGGACGGAGCTGTCCGACCACGCCAAGCGCCACGGCGCCGGTGGCATCTTCCACACCGACGAACTACCCGCCTACGGCGTCACCGAGGCCGAGGTCGAGGCGCTTACGGACGCGGTCGGCGCCGGCGAGGACGACGCGGTGGCCATCGTGGCTGCCGATGCGGAAGTCGCTGCGGGGGCCATCGAGGCCGCCGCGGAGCGCGCCGAAGTCGCCATCGAGGGGGTTCCCGAGGAAACCCGTGGTGCGAACGAGGACGCGACGACGCGCTACCTCCGACCGCTGCCCGGCGCGGCGCGGATGTACCCCGAGACGGACGTCCAGCCGGTCGACCTCGACCCGAGCGACGTCGAGACGCCCGAGTTGCTGACCGGGAAGGTCGAATGCTACCAGGACGAGTACGGCCTGGACGCGGGACTCGCCGAGCAGGTCGCTTACGGCGAGCGCATGCCCCTCTTCGAGCGCGTCGTCGAGGACGGCGTCGACCCGACGCTGGCTGCCGGGACGATCGAGAGCACGGTCACCGAACTCCGGCGCGACGACGTGCCCGTCGAGCACCTCACCGACGAGCACCTGGCCGAGACGCTCCACCTCGTCGACGACGACGAGGTGCCCCAGGAGGGCGTGCCGGACCTCCTGACGGAACTCGCCGAGAACCCCGACCTGTCCGCGGAGGAAGCTGCCGAGGAAGCCGGCCTCGGCGGCGTCGACGAGGGCGAGGTCCGCGAGGCCGTGGTCACTGTGGTCGAGCGGAATGCCGACCAGGTCGACGAAGAGGGGATGGGCGCGTTCTCGGCGCTCATGGGCGAGTGCATGGGCGAACTCCGCGGCAAGGCCAGCGGGGACCTCGTGAGCGAGATCCTCCGCGAGGAGATCCAGGCGCGGGCCTGAGGGACACGTTCCGCCGGTTGGAGCCTGGGTCGGGCTTCATAGCTGTTCGATCTTCGATCGGTCGACGCCGGCGTGACGAAGATAGCGATCGGATGCACCGGCAGTGGGCCAGTCTGTTCATCCTGGCATCGCCGAATCACACGGCAGGTGGATCGTGCGTGATGATCACGGAACGACGAGGCGAGACCGTTGCATCCTCGTGCGTGGAGAAGGTTTCCGATAGTCCGCACTCCCCAGTAGCGCGGGTTCAGTCCTTGTCGACCATCACTTCGCTGGCCTTGATGACGGCCTCGACCTCGTCACCCTCGGCCAGTTCGAGGCGATCAGCGGACCCCCTGGTGATCGTGGATGTAATCCTCTGCCCGTCCGGAAGTTCGATGACGACTTCGGCCATGACTCCGTCCCTGGTTACCGAGTCGACCGTCCCCGAAAGTCGATTGCGAGCACTGAGTGCCATACCGTCCCAATGGGAAACCCCGTAAAAGACCTGTCGGCGAAGGGAGAGTGAAGACGTACCGATTCCGCCGGTTGCTCTCAGTAAGAGTGTCGCGATAAATACGCTGTCCCTCCCGGTCATGCTAATTCCCACGGAGACCACCTGGGTCGATTCCCGTGCGAGACACACGGTGCGTCTCTACCGAAACAATTCCCACTGATTTCGGCCGATCGCGGACTTACGGTTCGACATCGGGGCCGCCATGAATCAATGGCTCCGGTGGAGCAACCGATCGTTCTTCGGCCGATTCGTCGTTCCTCGCCGACGTGAGGGGCAGCACGGGGCTCGATTCTCGGCCACGTCCCAGCCGAACCGCCCACTTTATGATCCAGTAGCACCCGCTGCCTTCGCCGGCCGATGCGTCCGCAACAGAGCTTTGGTATTCACTCACATACACGTAGCGGGGGGAAACAGCAGATGCCACGATTCACCGGGTTCGGATCCGTCGTCCGGACGATGCGCAGGTTGTTCGTCGACCTGTTCGGCGGCGAAACCCGCGACGAGATCAAGCCACTGAACATCGACGTCGCCGCCGATCGCGTCGATCCGACCGTCGACGAAACAATCCCTGTCGAGGTCACGGGTCTCAGTCCGGACGAGGCTTCCACGACGCTTCTCGGGCCGAGGAACGCCTTCGAGGTCGACGAGCGCGATGATACCGTGGCCGTCGCCGGCCGGTTCGAGGACCGGCTCACCAGACCGACGGAAGTGATGGATTTCGACAATCCGCACATGCACGGCAAGCTCATGCACTTCCGGACCGCGGACGTGCCGCTCCCGGACGACCCGGCCGATCGGGAGGAGCTCAGCCTCGGCCTGGGGGTGTTTCCGGACGGACCGGGGGACGTCATATCACTGGATCGATGGGACTCCGATCGGGTTGCGATTCCGCCACGGGGAACCGACAACTGAACCGGCGTCCCGGCAATCCTCTGGCTGATGCGTCGGTCCACCGGACGACTAGCGGTCCGGTCGGGCGGCGAGTCTATCGGGCCTCGGGCTCCACGCGCTATCGGCTCACACAGGTCCGTCGGAGGGCGGCTTCGGGATCGGAGGGACTCGCCCCGTTCTCGTCCCCGTCGTCATCGCCACGTCCACGGCATACTCGATTCCGAAGTCCGACTCGCCGGTCGCGGTGGCGGCGGGGCCGGTCGTCGACGATGATGACGACGGCGTCACCGTTTCGAAGGGGAGGCCGTCGGCGGTCGTCGCGGCGATCCAGGCCGGAAGATCGTCGTTCCGTTCGTCCGGGAGGATAGGTGGACCGGATGCCGGTCTTTCCCCGTACCGGAGCTCAACGTTCCTCGGCGTCGACCGGCGGTTCTTCCCCGGCGAACGTCCGTGCTCGCCGGAGAATCCCGAGCATCGTGATGACCTCCCGCTCGGTGAGGTGCGCCCGGCCGAAGATCCGGCGGACCATCCGCATCGTCTTGGCGCGCTTCTCCTCGGGGTGGTTCACCGCATTCAGCAACAGGTCCCACTGGTCGTAGAGGCGTTCGATCTGCGCTTCGTCGGCGCGCTCCCGTTCGCGGTCCGGCAGTTGCGTCTCCTCGACCGCGAGGTCGCGCAGTTCGTAGAGCGTGATCGTCGCCGCCTGGCCGAGGTTCAGGACGGGGTACTCGGCACTGGCGGGAATCGCCCCGATCGCGTCCAGTTTCGCGAGCTCCTCGTTCGTGAGTCCGACGTCCTCCCGCCCGAATACCACGACGGCGTCCGTCTCGACGCTCCCGAGGTCCTCCAGAATCTCGCCGGGCGTCGAGAACGGAAAGCGGACGTGTCGCCGCGAGTCCTCGTTCGTGGTCGCGGTCATCCCGATCGTGTAGTAGTTCTCGACCAGGTGGTCGAAGTCGACCACCTCGGCGTTCGGCAGGACGTCCTCGCGGGCGTGACCGGCGAACCCGTAGGCCTCGCCGTCCGGGTCGTGCACGTCCGCGGGCGGATCGACCAGCAGGAGATCGCCAAATCCGAAGTTCTTCATCGCACGGGCGATCGTTCCGACGTTCCCCGGCGTCCGTGCGTCGACCACGGCCACGGCCGGAACCGTCATGATGGGTATTCGAAGGAGAGGTCGAGGTCCTCGTCGGCCCCGTCGTCGGGACCTTCGTCGGTTGGATCGTCGCCCGTCGAGGTCCCGTCGAGGTCGGGGTTGGGCTCGCACGCACCCCCGACTCCACAGGTTTCGATGCCGTCGTCAGTTTTCGGTTTCGGGATCCCTTCCGGGTCGGTGTCGACGTGTTCGATGCCCCCGTAACCCTCCGGAGCGCGATTGCCGTCGGCGAACCACTCGTGGAAGGCGTCCTCGAATGCCTCGTCGCCGCGATACTCCGTGCCACCGTCCTCGCGATACCAGTACAGGAAGTCGCGTTCGTGCTCGTCACAGAGCACCACTTCGGCGAACGGTTCGCCGTAGACGACCGTCGCCACGTTGCACTCGTGGACCTCGGCGTCGCCGTGGATCAGCCAGCAGGCGTCGCAGGGGGCCTCGACCAGTCGGTGGAGGCGGATGATCCGGGTTCGGGGTTCCGGCGGCATCTCGCCGAACGGTTTGAGGTTGCCGTCGTCGGTGAACACCTCGTCCTCGTCGAAGCGCCATCCCCGGAGTCCGATGCTCACCTTGCTCATGGATCCCCGTTACGCGTGGGAGGACATAAGGAGCGTGCCTCCGGCCGTTTCTCCACGGTCCCCTTACCGGATTTGGCAGTTTGTTTTTACCGCTGGGGGCCGCCAAATAGCGTATGAAAACCGTCGCTGCCGCCGGGCTCCCGATCGGCCCCGACCACCCGCCGCGAATAATGGGCGTCCTCAACGTCAGCGATGAGTCGCCGTACGATCCGAGCGTCTTCGCCGACCCGGGCGACGCCGCGGCCTTCGTCGACGAGGAACTGATCGACGAGGGCGCCGACATCGTCGACGTCGGGCTCGAATCCGCCAACAAGCGGCTCGACGTCCTGTCGCCCGACGAGGAACTCGATCGACTCGACGTCGCCGTCGAGGCCATGGAAAGCGCGAGCGGCGACGCCGTCTTCTCGATCGAGACGCGATACCACGAAGTGGCGGACGAGGCGCTCTCGCGGGGGTTCGACATGGTCAACGACGTCTGTGGCTTCGCCGATCCGGAGCTGCCCGTCGTCTGTACGGACCACGACGCCGCGGTCGTGAAGATGGCGTCCCCGCCAGATCTGGAGCGGCCGGGCGCCGTCGACGACGTCGACTGGGCCAGCCATCGCTCGCCCGCCTGGGCGGAGGACGCGACCTACGTCGATCGGGTGTACGCCGCACTCGAGGACGGCGGGTTCACCGAAAAGACCATCGTCGATCCGGCGTTCGGCGGCTGGAGCGAGGCCAAGACGCTCGAGGACGACCGCGAGACGTTCCGGCGCCTCGGGGAGTTCCGGGGGCTCGGCCGGCCGATCCTCGTCTCGATCAACCGGAAGAACTTCCTCCGGAAGTTCGTGGACCGGTCGACCGAGGCGGCGTTGCCGGTCAGCCTTGGGGCGACCGCGATGGCGGTCGAACGGGGCGCGGACGTGATCAGGACGCACGACGTGGCGGCGACCCGCGACGCGGCGCTGATCGCCGGCGTTTTCACGCCAGAACAGGCGTCCTCCGACGGTCCGGGTCCGGTGACCGTCCGGGAGGTGACGGCCGACACGCGCAGGGAGATCGCCCGGCACCTCGACCGGATCGGAGCGAGCGTCGAGCACGCGGGCGACGGCGTTGCTCACGCGATCGAGGTCGAGGGGGTCGAGCCAGCGGCGAGGCAGCAACTTGCCTCGTTCGCCGGAGACGCCGGGGTGACCGTGGCGGATGGGACCGACGCCGCGCTGTTGCTGGGGAGCGAGGCAGCCTTCGACCGACTCGCCGACTGGTTGTCGGACGACACCGATGAAGGCCGGGCCATCGGCGACGCCCTGTCGCGAGTGATCGAGTAGCATGGAGTTCGAGGAATGGGACCCCGTCTACGAGGCGATCCTCGTCGACTTCGGGTACGACCGGGGCGCGGACGAACGCGCCAGGGACGTCCTCGCCGGGATGACGGGGCCGTTCGACCTCGGTCGTCTGTCGTCCGTCGAGGGGTCGACCGTCGCGATCGCCGGTGGCGGGCCGTCGCTCG
>JBLGCL010000006.1:0-37476 GCA_047617305.1 Natronomonas sp. | reverse complement strand
ATACCGCGTTACGTGGGGGTTGTCCTAGCTATTTTACTTACCTAGCGTTATCCGATTTCGAGTGGTAATTCATGACGCGATACGATCGACGGACGTTCCTCGCGCTCGGTGCACTGACGACGGTCGGATCGATCGCGGGATGTTCGTCACCTTCGGATGCGGGAACGACTCCCGCAGCCGGCGACGACTCGCCCGACACTACGACAGCTGCCCCGACTACGGCACCCCCGAGTACAACCCGTTCCGATGTCGGTGGCAATGGCGTCCCCGGCGAGGACGTCCTCGGTGGTCCCGATGACCTCAAGTCGTCGGCGGACGTTCGGGCGACCGTTCTTCCAGAGGATGAAGGGGCCGGGAGATACGTCAACACCCCAGGCGTCGTCTGGCTCCAGACCGGTGGCAGCGTCACGTGGGCCTTCGAGGAGGGCAGCCACTCGGTTACGGCGTACTATTCGGACGCCGACAAACCGCGACGGATTCCGGAGGGGGCGTCCGGGTTCGATTCGGGGATTCGAGAGGCCGGCACCTCGTTCTCGCACACGTTCGACAGCGAAGGGGTCTACAACTACTTTTGCCGTCCCCACGATTCGCTCGGGATGGTCGGGCTGGTGATCGTTGGCGGGCCCCAGGCAGGGCCGGGGACGACGCCGCCGGAAAAAATTGGCAACGGGACCGAAAGTCAGCGGATCGCCCGGTTGTTGTCCGTGGCCGGCGTCGGGGGTGGGGGCGATGACGGGGATGGCGTCAGATACGGGTGGAGCGACGCAACCTGGGACTCCTACTGGTACTCGCTGTACAACATGAGCACGAACATCGCCATGAGCGGGAACGGGATCCTGTTCCCCTCGACCGAGGCCCAACAGGAAGCGTTCGAACGACGCTTCCCGGCGATGCTGCAGGCCGCCGATCAGGAGAAACCGCCGGTGAAGAACCCCAACCTCAACATGGCGCCGTTCACCCGGGGCGACCCGCAGTTCACCCAGCAACCGGTGTTCGACGCCGGCGACGGTCGGCCGGACGCTGACACCCTCGCCTGGGATCGGTCGAAATCGTCGGGGGTCGTTAGCCCGTCCTCACTCGCCTGGACCCACCTCAAGGGCGTGACGTGGGCGAAGAACTTCCAGAACCACTTCGACGTGCTCCCAGATGATTTGGCGGCCGAGTTCCGGTCGGAGGTGCTCACGACGCTGGCCCAGCTGGGCGTGAAGTTCGCGCTCGTCGACGGCAACCTCCGGGCGAACGACGAGAACATGCTGCTGGTATCCGAGTTTTCGCCGATGCAAGGCGTGGTCGACGATACCCCCCACCCGAACCACCACGCTGCGATGCTGTGGTTCCTTTCGGACCTGGTGAGTCTCTCGACCGGTGGCTGGTTCGGCTACGAGAATCCCAAACCGCTGATCCCGCCGCCCAAGATCCAGGCGATGGCCGACGGGGTCGCCAAGACGACGATGAACGCGTTCGCCCCCGAGACGATTGTCGAGGCGGGATCGACCCGGGATCTCGGCCAGATGCTCGGCGCCGTCGGCTGGTACGGCACGCACGCTGGCACCCCCGACCTGGCCACGGCGGCGGCCGAGTACGCCAACGCCCTCGCGAACGCGGTCGAGTCACGTGTCGACGGCAACGGCGAGGTCACGGAGGGGGCCGACAACCACTCCGCGACCCAGGGCGTCGTCGGGCAAGGCCTGGTCTGGGCGTCGCAAGTGGACGGGGTGGATCGACTGGACTTGGCGGGGGACGTCCTCGGGTACATGCTCGACGAACTCTGGGACGAGGACGCGGGGACGTTCGCCAGCGCCCGCGGCGTGTCCACGTACCGAATCTCCGCCCGTGACGCGGGCGACGTGACCGGGGGGCTCAACGCGGCCGACGCGGTCCTCGGGCTGGAGGGCGTCAAGGACGTCTACGCCCGATACTTCGACGAGACGTTCAATCGCGGTCGTCTCCAGCGCGCCGAGCGTCCGCCCTCCCGGGACGAGGCGGCCGACCATCCGTTGCCACTGCCGCCGAAGGCCGGTGGCGAGTTCGGCCAAGCAGCGGTGTACAACGCCGGCGTTGCGTACGATCGGGAGGCCGACGAGTGGTCCGTGACCGATGCCACGTTCGACACCGAAGCGGCCCTGTACCTCGCGAACCAGGACATCTGGATCGGCCAGTGGGGCGGCAATTTCTACCAGGGTCGGGGCGTCCCCGGACGATCCGACGGACCGGAGTCGGGGTAGGTCAGTGGGGGCCATTCGGCGCGTCGTGCCACAAATCTACAGGTCCGTTCCCCTTTCGGACAGCGCGTGATTCGTCGTTCGTCATAGGGGGGATGCGGTTTCCCGGCGACCCAGTCTTGCAGGATATCCAAAATATAATGGCAATTTTTATGTAAGACCGTTTGGTACGTGCTAACGGTTATGGACGAGATGGAGTTTCCGACGCCGGACGTCGAGATCGACTCGATCGATCCGCGGGAGCTGAAGGCCCGGATCGACGCGGGGGAGCGAGTCGTGATCCTCGACGTGCGGTCGGAAGGGAATTACGGGGAGTGGCGGATCGAGGGACCAACGGTCGAGTCGTACAACGTGCCGTACTTCGAGGTCATCGCCGAGGAGTTCGATCGCGACCTCCTCGAGGACGTTCCGGACGACGAGGAGGTCGTCGTGCTCTGTGCGAAGGGCGAGGCCAGCGCGTACGTCGGCGGGTTGATGGCCGAACACGGGTTCGACGTGATCCACCTGGCCGGCGGCATGAACGACTGGGCCCGGATCTACGAACGCGACGAAGTCACCCGTTACGAGGGTGCCGGCGCGGTCTACCAGTACCGACGGCCGTCCAGTGGGTGCTTGAGTTACCTCGTCGTCGAGGGCGACGAAGCGGCCGTGATCGATCCCCTGCGGGCGTTCGTCGATCGCTATCGGGACGACGCCGCCGCTTTCGGCGCCGACCTCGAGTATGCCATCGACACGCACGTCCACGCGGACCACGTCAGCGGCGTCCGCGACCTGGACGCGGCGGGCGTCGAGGGGGTGATTCCCGAGGCGTCGACGAAGCGAGACGTCACCTACGACGACGAGTTGACCCTCGCGGGCGACGGCGACACCTTCGAGGTCGGCGACGCGACGATCGAGGCGGTCCACACGCCGGGACACACGTCCGGGATGACCTCCTACCTGATCGACGACAGCGTCCTGCTCACCGGCGACGGGCTGTTCGTCGAGAGCGTCGCCCGCCCGGACCTCGAGAAGGGCGACGCGGGCGCTCCCGACGCCGCCCGCCAGCTGTACGAGACACTGCAGGAGCGCATCCTCAGCCTGGACGACGACGTGGTGGTCGGCGGCGGCCACTACAGCGACGCCGCCGCGCCCGCCGCGGACGGTACCTACACCGCAAGGATCGGCGAACTCCTGGAAGACATGGACGCGCTCTCGATGGACGAAGAAGCGTTCGTCGACCTGATCCTCGACGACATGCCGCCCCGGCCGGCCAACTACGAGGACATCATCGCCATCAACCTCGGCCAGCGGGAAACGGACGAGGAGGAGGCGTTCGAACTGGAACTCGGCCCGAACAACTGCGCGGCGAGTCGGGATGGGCTGACCGGCGACTGATCCCTCCCCGGGGCCGGGTTTCGCTCGATCCGGCGCGCTCGAGCGGTAGCCGTGTGACCGATCCCCGAAGGACCGACCGCATCGATACTGTATTAAATTTCCATGGCTCCACACTACTCATAGGGACGGTCCGAACACTTCGTGATGGAACCGAACTTGCTGCTCACGTTGCTGGTGGCCGGTCTCGCCAGCGCGTTCATGGCCTGGGTCATCGGTGCCGGATCGAGTGGAGCGACCCCCTTCGCGCCGGCGGTCGGTGCGGACGCGATCCCGGTGATGAAGGCCGCGCTGGTAGTGGGCGTGTTCGGGTTCGCCGGCGCGGCGCTCCAGGGCGGGAACGTCAGCCAGACCGTCGGGAACGGGCTGATCGTCGGGACGAGCCTCTCGATGACGGCGATCATCGTCGCGCTCGCGACGGCTGCCAGCCTGATGGCGGTCGGCGTCTTCACGGGCGTCCCGATCGCGACGGCGTTCACCGTGACCGGGGCCATCATCGGCGCCGGCCTGGCGCTCGGCGGTCGCCCGGCCTGGGCCCAGTACGGCCTGATCGGGGGGCTCTGGCTGTTCGCGCCGGTGTTCACCGGATCGGTGGCGTACACCCTCGCGAGCCTCCTGCCGCGAAAGGACGTCCCGGAACGCCTGAGTCTGGCGCTCCTGAGTGCGCTCGTCGGCGTCATCGGCGCGAACGTCCGGTTCGGCCCCCTTGGACCGGGCGGGTCCGCCCGGTCGATCGCCGCCACGATCGCGACCGTCCTCGACGGGCCGTCGGTCCTGTGGTCGGTGGGCGTGACGGTCCTCGTCGCCACCGTGCTTGCGGCCGGCGCGTACCGGGCCGTCCTCGAGGACGAAGCCCGTGCGCTTCGGGTGTTTCTCCTCGGCCTGGGATCGATCGTGGCGTTCTCCGCCGGGGGGAGCCAGGTCGGTCTCGCCGTCGGTCCCCTGTTGCCGCTGCTGGACGTCGTCGACGTCTCGCGGACCGCGATCCTGGTGGGTGGCGGCCTCGGGTTGCTGGTGGGCTCCTGGACCGGCGCGCCCCGGATGATCAAGTCGATCTCGCAGGACTACGCCTCGCTCGGCCCGCGACGGTCGATTTCGGCGCTCTTCCCGGCGTTCGTGGTCGCCCAGGTCGCGGTCCTGCTCGGGGTCCCGATCTCGTTCAACGAGATCATCGTCAGTGCGATCGTCGGCAGCGGTCTGGCGGTCGGGGGGAGCGCGGGCGTCAGTCGATCGAAGCTGCTGAAGACGGCCGGGGCGTGGGTCGGCTCGTTCGCCCTCGCCTTCGCCGTCGGCTACGGCGTCCTCAGATTCGTCGGCGGTTGAGTCCGGCACGGTCGGGATCCGATATTGCCGGGCTGTCCCAACAGCGGCGGTGTCAGTCACCGGCCACGGGCTCAGAGCGTCCACGGCAACCGCGAGGATCGGCCGGTGGGTCGACGGCGGCGGTTGCCGACCTTCGTGCGGACGAAGGCCCACCCCGGCCGCATCGAGCGATGGGTCGAACCGGCCCGAGCGCGAGGCGTTCGGTGGGCTCGCCGGACCAGTTGGACGGCGATGGTCGCCGTCGAGCCGGTTCCCGACGGAGGGGCGGTCGGTTTGTCACCAGCCTGCATGGTTTTGTGCCAATTATGCAAATCCTTTTAGGATGGTAACCCGTAGTTCCGTGCGATATGGCCGAATCGATGTCCGAATACCTGCAGCAGGACATGCAGTGCGAGGGGCTGCTCGAGTGCGTCCACGGGCTGAAGGAACTCGACAAGGAGTGTTTCCAGGTCATCGTCCAGAGCGACGATCCGCTGACGATCGACGAAATCGCCGACCGGATCGACCGCGAACGCTCGACCGCGTATCGCGCCGTCCAGCGGCTGTTGCAGTCGGGATTCATCCAGAAGGAACAGGTCAACTACGACCAGGGCGGGTACTATCACGTATACCGGCCGACCGATCCCGACCGCGTCGCCGACGACATGCAGCGGATGCTCAACGACTGGTACGCCAAGATGGGACAGCTCATCAGCGAGTTCCGCGACAAGTACGCCGAACTCGCCGACGAGGCTGCCCAGGCCGAGAACTGAAACCCGGGGGCGGATCCGAGGGGACAGGTCCGTGAGAGGGGGGGAACGCGCCGTCGCCGAACACGTCGACGAACACGTCGAGATGCTGGTCGACCGTACGCTCGACTTCCTCGCCCGCGAGACCGGGAACCCCCCGGGAAAGACCAGCGCGATCGCGGACCCGGTCGAGTCCCTGCTGGCCGACGTCGGGCTCGACGTCGAACGGTTCGCCGTCGACGGCGCGAAACCGAACCTGATCGCGACGCTCCCGGGCGAGGGTGACGCGACCCTCTGCTTCAACGGTCACCTGGACACCGTCCCGTTCGACCGGGAGGAGTGGTCGACGGACCCGCTGGGCGAGCGGCGGGGCGACCGCATCTACGGGCGCGGGGCGACCGACATGAAGGGTGCCGTCGCCGCGATGATCGAGGCCGCGCGCGCCTACGTCGAAACCGACGCCGTACCGCCGGTGACGCTCCGCTTTGCCTTCGTCAGCGACGAGGAGACGGGCGGCGCCGCCGGGCTCGGGGCGCTCCTCGACGCCGGGAAGGTCGAGGCCGACGCGGCCGTCATCGGCGAAACGACGTGTGCCGACGGTCGGCATTCCGTCACCGTCGCCGACCGCGGGAGTCTCTGGCTCACGCTCGAGGCAACCGGCGAGGCCGCACACGGCTCGCGCCCGCCGGTGGGCGTCAACGCCATCGACCGGCTCTACGAGGCGGTGGACCTCGTTCGCGAGTCGCTCGAGTCGCGCTCGCTCGAACTCGATCCACGACTCCGTCCGATCGTCGATGACTCGGTGGCCTACTACGCGCCGTCGATGGGCGAGGAAACCACCCGTGATCTGTTTCTCCATCCGTCGGTCAACCTAGGCACGTTCGACGGCGGCAGCGCCGTCAACAGCGTCCCCGAAACCGCCCGGGCCGAACTCGACGTGCGACTCGCGCCGGGCGTGAACACCGCGACGGTCCTGGCGGACGTCCGCGAGTGTCTGGAGCCCCACGACCGCGTCGAGGTCGTCGACCTCAGTTGGAGCGTCGGCACGTTCGAGGATCCGGACAGCCCGCTCGTCGACGCGACCGCGAGCCTCGCGGCGGACGTGACCGGCGACCGGATCTATCGGCGGTGTGCCACCGGCGGCGGCGACGCCAAGAAGCTCCGCAACGCCGGGGTTCCGACGGTCGAGTTCGGCCTCGGGACCGACACCGCCCACGCCGTCGACGAGTACACGACGGTCGAGGCGTTGCGGGGCAACGCGCTCGTCTACGCCCGGCTGCCGTACGCGCTCGCCGAACGGCTCGACGATCGAGCGGTCGGGGGACGCTGATCGCGCGACGTCGGCCGGTCGACGCCGCTGTCACAGCCACAGTATCGGGCCTCGCGTGGTACCGGGCCTCGCGTCCGCCGGTTTAAATCCTAACGGGAGGTGAATCGGTGTATGCCGTCGCCCTCCGATGCGAACGGGCCGGGTCGTCGCCCGGGTTTTGCGGCTGGAAACCGTCCCGTCCCGCCCGAGTCAGCGAGTTCGCGGCAACCGATGCCCCCATCACTCGATCGTCTCCATTTCCACCGAGCGGGTGATTCGCGTGGGCCATAGGGCCATCGTCGCCTCCGAGCGCGACGACGGGGCCTTCGATCTCCATTACTCCCACTGGGGCGCCCTCGACGGCCCCTCGGTGGCGGCGGACCGATCCGGCCGGAATGACGGTCACGATCCCGACAGGTGCGCCCGAGACTTGTTCGATCGACTCGGCGTCGCCGCCCACGGTTTCCAGGGCCGGCTGGGGCGGTCGAACCGGAGCGCCGTCGATCCGGATCACCTCGCCGCCGGCGTCGATTTCGAGACGGTGCTCGACGAGTATCTGGACGTCGGGCTCCACGAGGCGCTGTTCGTGGTCTCGAGGTCGGGAACGGTCCGTCCGTTCATCGTCCTCGCCCTGGATATCGAGCCCCTCTCGCGCGCCGACCACGGAGTCCTGGTCGAACTCGACCCGGAAGCGTACGCCGCGGAGGTGGAACGGTTCCGGGGCTGGATCGACGGGTCCAAGGCCGTTCTCGCTGCCGCCGCCGATCGTGGGCTGCTCGACGAACCAGCCGCCCGCTCGCTGCTCGCGGACCAGCTGTTCGGGTACGTCGCCGACGAACGGGCGGTCGTCCCGGTGTAGCGGAACGGCGGGCTTTTGACCCGCGGTCGACTATCCGCGAGCAGTGACCGCGACATTCGACGACGCCGACGGTGCCGACGTCCGGCGATTCCCCGGCCACAACGAGGCGCGCGAGTGCGTCGAGGACGCCGTCGATCGCGGGGCGCTCGTCACCCTGTTCGGCCGCTGTCGCGTCGAGTACGACGGCCGGGCGGCGAGTCGTCTCGGTCCGGGCGATCGGCTGGTGGTGCTCAAGCCGGACGGCACGATTCTGGTCCACACCGACGAAGGTCGCGAACCCGTCAACTGGCAGCCGCCAGGGTGCACGCACGAACCGGCGGTCGAGGACGAGGAGTTCGTCGTCCGGAGCCGGCGGTCCGCGCCCGAGGAGCGACTCGTCGTCCGCTTCGAGCGCGTCGTCCAGGTGGCCGCTTTCGACGTGACGGACACCGAGGAGCTCTCGCTGTCGGGCACCGAGGAGGACCTCCGAGAGCGGGTCCTGGCCGACCCGGACCTCCTCGAACCGGGTTTCAGCCCCCGGGCGACCGAGCGCCAGACGCCGGCCGGCGCGGTCGACATCTACGGAACCGACGACGAGGGACGGACGGTCGTCGTCGAACTCAAGCGACGGCGGGTCGGTCCGGACGCAGTCGGCCAGTTGGCCCGCTACGTCGAGGCGCTGGAGCGGGACCTGCACGCGGACGCCGAGATCCGCGGGGTCCTCGTCGCACCCTCCCTGACCGATCGCGCGCGGGAGTTGCTGGAGAAGAAGGGGCTGGAGTTCGTCTCGCTGTCGCCGGATCCCGAGAGTGACGACGGGTCGGACTGAGTTGGCCATCACCTGTCCATGCCCAGTAGGGCGACTGACGTCCGTGCGACGGTTTTCGTTCGTCGGGAAGGCTCGTCTACGCTATGCCAATCCCTGGCACAGTGGAGGAAGGTTTTATTGACGAAATCGATTGTGTGCGTCCATGCTGGACGCGACGGAAGAGCCAGTTTCCCGGACACGTGTGTTGAATGGTGTCGCCGTTCCCGGCACCGGATTTGACGAGGATCAGGACTACTATCCAACGCACGAGAACGCCGTGGTGTCGGGACTGCGACGTCACGTCCGCCGAGGCGACAGCGTCGTCGTCATCGGTGGCGGGTGGGGGACGACGACCGTCGTCGCCGCCCGGATGACACACTTCGAAGGGCACGTGACGACCTTCGAGCCGAGTTCGAAGATGCTCGAAACGATTCGACGGACGGTCGAGGTCAATCGCGTCGAGGACGTTGTCACGCTCGAACACGCGTCGGTCGGCCCCGTTTCGGCGTCGAGCGAACGGATTTTCGGTCACGCCGACGGCGACCGGCTCCCCCCCGAAGCGATCCCGGAGTGCGACGTCCTCGAGATCGACTGCGAAGGGACGGAACTCGAGGTCCTCCGCGGGCTCGAGTTCACGCCGCGGCTGCTCGCCGTGGAAGCGCACACTCACCTCGACCCAGCCCGTGACGACGTGGAAGCCCGGCTTCACCGACTCGGATACGAAATCGTCGACGTGGAGCCGATGTCTCCCGACGGTGACATCGTGCAGTACGTGGCGCTTCGGGACTCGGGACTCGATTGAGACGGGACCGTGGTGCACCTGGGCGACGGTTCATCCTGCCAGTGGGCGGCCCCCACCGCTACTGTGTCCCCTCCGGCTGCGCGGCCGCCGGGGTCCCGAGCGCTCGTGCGTACACCATCGCGCTCAGGTATCCCACGAGGACCGCCACGACGAGCAGGACCGGATAGACGGCGACGATGTCGACCCAGGCGATGTCGAGCGAGCGGATGATTTCGTACTGCCCCGTCGCGACCGCCATCCAGATCACGTACAGGAAGTACGCGACCGACAACGAGACGCCGCTCGCGATGAAACTCCACGTCGACTTCTCGAACTCGGTCAGGTCCGGGTCGACGCCGCCCGCGTAGGTCGCCGTCTGCAGGCTAACGAACCCCGGCACCAGACAGAGCACGGTATAGATCGCGTTGACCGCGAGGTCCGGGAACGCCATGGTTTCACCGGTCGGTAGCGGTTCTCCGCCACCGGTCGTGGGTTTGGGTCGGATACGGGTCACTCGTTCCGGATCGTCGTTCGTTTCGTCCGATCGTCGTCATATGCTACCCAGTATCGTGGAAGGTGTTAGCACTTGTCAATGGCAACTGACAGAACCACGGTCACGTCGCGGTTCAGTCCCACCGACCGAACGGCTCCGGTCGTCACTCCAGCGATCCCTGGAGTTCGTCGAGCACCTGCAGGGCCTCGATTGGCGTCGTGTTCGCCACGTTCAGCGACCTGAGTTCCTCGAGGACGGCGGCCTCGCGTTCGGCGCGGTCGGAGACCGCCGCGTCCCCGTCGCCGCCGTCGGTCGCAGCGCCCGGCGGTTGTGGCTCGCCAGCGGTCGCTTCCGGGCCGCCCTCGCATTCCACGTGGTCGGCGTCGAGCAACTCCCGCGAACGATCCACGACGGCGTCGGGGACCCCCGCGGTCCTCGACACTTCGATGCCGTAAGAGGCTTCTGCGGCACCCGGCCGGATCTCGTGATCGAACTCGACGCCGTCCTGTGTCTGGGTGGCGCCGAAGTGGTAGTTCGCGACGCCCGCGAGGCGGTCGGTCGCGGCGGTGAGTTCGTGGTGGTGGGTGGCGAACAGCGTCGTCGCCCCGACCTCGTCGTGGAGGTATTCGGTGACTGCGCGGGCGATCGCGAGGCCGTCGGTCGTGCTCGTGCCCCGGCCCACCTCGTCGAGCAACACGAGCGAGTCCTCGGTGGCCGACTCGAGGATGTCCGCCAGTTCGGTCATCTCGACCATGAACGTCGAGCGCCCGCCGGCGATGTCGTCGGTGGCGCCGACGCGGGTGAACACTCGGTCGACGATCCGCAGGTCGGCCTCTGCGGCGGGGACGAAACTTCCCATCTGGGCCATGATGCAGATCAGCGCCACCTGGCGCATGTACGTCGACTTCCCGGACATGTTGGGGCCGGTGACGATCGCGAAGAACGCGTCGTCGCCCAGGTGCGTGTCGTTCGGGACGAAGGACTCCTGGGTGCGCTCGACGACGGGGTGCCGTCCGCCCTCGACGTGGATCCCGTCGCCGTCGAAGGTCGGGCGGACGTAACCGTGCTTCGCGGCGACGGCGGCCAGGGAAACGAGCGCGTCGAGACGGGCGAGATCGTCCGCGAGGCCCTGAACGCGTTCGGCCTCGTCGGCGACGCCGTCGCGGACCTCGCGGAACAGATCGTACTCCAGGTCGTCGGCCCGCCCCTCGGCACGAACGATCTCGTCCTCGCGCTCCTTGAGTTCGGGCGTGTAGTAGCGCTCGGCGTTCTTCAGCGTCTGGCGGCGGGTGTAGTCGTCGGGGACCCGATCGAGGTTCGGGTCGGTCACCTCGATGTAGTAGCCGTGGACCTGGTTGTACCCGACCTTTAGCGAGTCGATGCCGGTGCGCTCGCGCTCCCGTTCTTCGAGGTCGTCGATCCAGGCCTTCCCCTCGCGCTCGGTCTCGCGGAGGGCGTCGAGTTCCTCGTTATAGCCCGGTCGGATGACGCCGCCCTCCGTGATCTCCACCGGCGGGTCCTCGCGGACGGCCTCGCCGATCAACTCGCGGACGTCGGCCAGTTCGTCGAGGTCGTCGCGGTGGCCGGTGAGTGCGCCGCACTCGGCGTCCTCGAGTGCCGTACGGACGTCTGGAACCACGTCGAGGGTGTCCTTCAACGACCGCAGATCTCGGGCGTTGGCTCGACCGCGCGAGACCCGCGAGATGAGCCGTTCGACGTCGTACACGTCCCGCAGGAGGTCGCTCAGCGTTTCCCTCGTCTCCACTCGGTCGACCAGTTCCTCGACGGCGTCGTGGCGGGCGGCGATGTCGTCCCTGTCGAGGAGGGGTCGTCGGAGCCAGTCGGTGAGCCGTCGCGATCCGAGGGCGCAGGAGGTCTCGTCGAGTACGTCGATCAGCGTCGCGTCCTCGGCGCCGTGGACGGTCCGGCGTTCGAACAGTTCGAGGCTTTCGAGGGCGACGGCGTCCAGCAGCATGTACTCGCGGGGGTCGTAGCGGACGAGGTGGTTGAGGTAGTCCAGGCGGGTGTCGCCCGCCGTGTCGTGGATCGACTCGTCCGCGGGGGCGTCGTGACCGCCGCGGGCGTACTCGGCGTAGGCCAGGAGCGCCCCGACGGCCCTGACCTCCGTGTCGCCAGCCAGCAGCGACTCGGGGTGCCCGAAGTATTCGGCAACGCGGTCGCGGGCCGCGTCGACCCCGAAGACGGTCCGGTCGTAGGTCGTGATCGTGCAGTCCGGCGGGAAGACGTCGGTTTTGGGGCCGGTTCCGGGCGAGAGGTTCGGCCCGACGAGCGCCTCGGCGGGCGCGAATCGACTGACCTCGTCCTCGACAGCGTCCAGGTCGTCCACGCCCGTCGCGACGAAGTCGCCGGTCGAGACATCGAGCAGGGCGAGGCCGTAGGTGTCGGCGGATTCGCTTGCGTCGCCGTCGGTCGACCCGACCCGGTTACCCGCCACGAGGCAGGCGACGTAGTTGTTCGCGTCGCCCGTCAGCAGTTCGTCCTCGGTGAGCGTTCCGGGCGTGACGATCCGGGTGACGGCGCGGTCGACCACGCCGGTCACTTCGTCGGGGTCCTCGACCTGATCCGCGATGGCGACGCGATAGCCGGCCTCCAGCAGCGTCTCGACGTAGGACTCGGCGTTGTCGATCGGGACGCCCGACATCTTGTATCGCCCCGTCGAATCCTCGCGCTTCGTGAGCGTGATCTCGCACCGTCTGGCGACGACCTCGGCCGCCTCGCAGAACGCCTCGTAGAAGTCCCCCACCTGGAAGAGCACGAGCGAGTCGTCGTACCGCTCGCAGAGGTCGACGTACTGGCTCATCATCGGCGTCAACTCCTCGCGCCGCTCGAGCATCTTCTCGGGCGCCCCCAGCGCCGCGTCCGTGACCATGGATAGAGTGGTGCAGGCGGGCGGAAAAATACCCTTGGGAATGACCCCGCGGTCGACGGCCGGATCCGACCTCAGTCGTCCGCCGCCCCGACGGCCTCCGCGCTGCCACCGATCGTCGTCGCGAGCAGGTAGAGGACCGGCAGCATGAGCAGCCCGCCGACGACGAACGGGAGCCAGAACTGGATCGCTGCGTAGAGCGCGCCGGCGGCCGTCGGCCCGGCCGTGCGGGCGATGGACCCGGCGCTCTGGGTCAGGCCGAACGCCCCGCCCTGGGTCTCCTCGGCGGCGTTTTTCGAGACGAGCGTCGTCAGCGAGACGTTCGCGAGGCCGTTCCCGACCGCGAGCCAGAGCAGGACCCCGAGCATTACGAGGACGCCACCGGAGAGGGTCGGAAGCGACCCAAGGAGCGGCCCGACGGGGGGGACGCCGGACCCCAGCACGCTCGAAAACGGGAGCGCCCCGAGCGAGAGCCCCATGATCGCCACGCCCGCGACCGCCACGCGTCGCTCGCCGTATCGCTCGGTGAGTCGGCCGACGACGCCGCCCTGAACGATCGCGACCACCACGCCCATGTACGCCAGCAGGTAGCCGTTGGCCGTCGTCCCGTAGCCGAACTCGTCCTTGGTGAACAGGACGAACATGCTCTCCATCCCCGAGAAGGCCAGCGACAGCACGAAGAAGGAGATCACGAGGCCCGACAGGGCGGGGTTCCGCAGGGCCTCTATGAGACGTTCGACGCGCCCTCGTTCGTCGGCCGCGCTCTCCTCGCGTCGGGTCTCGGGCAGGACGACGAACGCCACGGCGAGGTTCAGCGCAGTGATGGCCGCCGCGACGAAACTCGGGATCGTGAACCCCGTGACCGGAACGACCGACGGGAGCACGCCACCGAGCAAGTCGAGGACGCCAGGACTCGACGCGATTCCACCGATCGCCGGCCCGAAGACGAACCCGAGGCCGAACGCGGCCCCGATCAGGCCGAGGCCCTTCGCCCGGTCCTCGGGCGGGGTGATGTCCGCGACGTAGGCCTGCGCGGTGGCGATGTTCCCGCCCATCGCGCCGGCGACCAGTCGGGCGAGGAACAGCACCCACAGCGCGTTCGCCAGGCCGAACAGCGTCCACGCGATCACGCTCCCGCCCAGCGAGAGCAGGAGGATCGGCCGGCGGCCGCGCTCGTCGGACAGTCGCCCCAGGATCGGCGCGAAGACGAACTGGGTGGCGGAATAGGACGCCAGGAGGAGGCCCACCACGAACTCGTTCGCCCCGAACGCCTCGGCGTAGAGGGGGATGATCGGGATCAGGATGCCGAAGCCAAGCAGGTCGACGAAGACCACGCCGAACAGCGCGGCCAGCGCACGGCGACGGTTCTCGACCGGCGGGTCGAATCCCTCCCCGGCCGAGTTCCGAGGGCCGGGTCCGTCGTCAGGCGGGGGCGACGAATCCGATCCGTCGTCGGACGGGTCCTCCTTCATCGTCGATCACGTTCCCGGATGACGTCCCGATCCTTGGCAGGGGGGTTTCAAATAGGTTAGCTCGCGGGACGGATCGGCGTTCTCTCGATTCGCCCTACTTCGCGCTTGCGGGCGTCGCCCGAGTCAGCATGTACGCGGCGATCGACCCGAGTACCAGGTCCAGGACGGCGAGCACGAGGACGGCCGGCACGAGCGTGTTCATGAGGCCGTCGAACTGCGTGACCTCGACGACGGTCATCACGTCCCGGTCGAGGATGATCGACCGGGCGGCGTCGACGCCGTAGGTGATCGGGGTGAACTGTGCGACGGTCTGAATCCATCCGGGGAGCGACTCGAGGTCGCCCAGAACCACGTCGAAGCGGCTTCTCGAAGCGGTCTCGACTGGACCGTGGTTCGTGCGCCGCGACTGTCGGAAGCCGACCCCCGTGGCGACTACCGGACCGGGGACGTCGCCCCGGGTCGCGAAGCCGTTGGCCGTGCCGACCTGGCGGGTTTCCTGCTCGAGGTGGTGGAAAACGACCGGTACGTCCACGAACTCCCCGAGATCGCGTACTGTCCCCGTCGGTGACGGGGCGGGATCGCTCCAACCGTGGTGTTATGCCTGGCGAGCCCTACTCCGACGCAAATGAGCGTCAGGACCGACGCAGATCCGGACAAGGAGATGACGCTGGCGTTCGCCCTCCCGGCGATCAGCCAGTTCCAGGACCCGGGAACCGTGTTCGAGGACGCCGGGACGTGGAGCCGGTACGTCGGAATCGTCGACAACCACTCCGACGACGTGGAGGCGTACGTCAGCGAGCACGATCTGCAACAGGACTTCGAATTGGGAGATCGCGACAAGTGGCTGGCGCTGCAGGACTTGCGTGAGGCGACCCGAACCGACCGGCACGTGTTTGTCGGGATGTCCGATGACGACCGCCGGGCCGCCGAACACACGGGCTGGGAGTTCCTGACCGTCAACGATGTCGCCGAAAAGACCGGATGGCGTCTCGAAACCCGGGGGACGGAGTCGGACGATGTGGAGGGAGAGACCCCCGAGAAGCGAGAATCCGACCAGGGGTTCCGGTCGCGGCTTTCGCTCGACTCGCTGTGGCCGTTCGGGAACGGCTGACGGGCGCCACTGAATAGCAGGGCAAACCTTTCGATACTGGGCAGTAGAGGTCCCGAAACGAGGGAATAAGGGTATACACTTATCTTGTCACAGATCCAATGAGTACCCGGTGAACTACCGTGACTGACGTTCGAGCCGTAGACAACGTCGCAGCAACCGTTACGGGCACGGCCGCGTCGGGCCGCCGGCTCGCGGGAGTGTTCCTCTTTGCGCTCGCCGCGCAGTTCATGATCGTCATCATGTTCGGGGCGGCCATGGCACCGGAATACGACTTCAACGGGGGCGCGATCAGCGACCTCGGCGTGATCGCCGAGACGGCGCTCATGTTCAACGCCTCGCTGATCGTCGTCGGCCTGTTCAACCTGCTGGGCGGATACTACTTCTACCGGTCGCACGGCAAGCGCTGGCTACTGGGGATCTTCGCCGTCGCCGGTATCGGAGCGCTGGGAGCCGGAGTCTTCACGCTCGACTCGGACGGCCTCCACGGCTTGTTCGCGCTGCTGGCGTTTTTGTTCTTCAACGTGCAGGCGCTCGGTAGCGGAACCCGTGTTTCCGGTGCGATGCGGATCATCTCGATCCTGGCGGGTCTGGTCGGCCTGGGGTTCGTAGTCGTGATGGCCGTCGGCGACGCCGGGAACGCCGCGGTCTTCGGCCCCATTGGCCACGGCGGTGCCGAGCGCATGATCGTCTACCCGCCGATGCTCTGGCTGCTGGCCTTCGGCGGATACCTCCTCGGGACGTGGACGGATGGCACGGCGCAGTCGACCGTCGATCACACCGAGCCAGCCGACTAGCGTGAGTCGTCGTTTTCCGGAGAAAAGCCCCGTTCGAAGCCGTCGAGGCGTCCGATTCGCTCACCCGCGACCGACCTGCTCGGGGCGCTGACAGGGCACGGCCCCTTCCCCGTCGAACAGGCTGGAGAGGAGTTTCTTCTTCGCCGCCCGGAGGTGCTGGAGGAAGGTCGACTGCGAGATGCCCATCACCTCGGCGATGTCCTCGCCGGAACTCCGGCGGGGCCACTCGAAGAACCCGCCGACGTAGGCCGTCCGGAGGGCCTCCATCTGGCGGTCGGTGAGTTCGTCTTCGAGGGTCGTGGCGAGGTCCTCGCGCGAGGTTCGCTGGCGCTCGCACTCGCGCTGGGCGAGGAGTTTGGTGTCGGGGTAGCGACCTCTGAGCGCGTCGAGGACGGCGCGCACGTTCGTCGTTTGCGAGAGCGTCGCCCTGACGCGACCGACGCCATCCTCGACGTGGAGGGACTCGAGGACCCCGCCGTAGTCGGCGAGCGTCGTCGCGACGCCGGGATCGTCCACGTCGAACCGACAGAGGTAGCTGTCGTCGTACTCGGTGACGACCGTCGCCTCCGCGATCGCCGGATGAGCGACCGCCGCCTCGACGACCGCGTCCGGATCAGCCCCGTCGACGGTGAAGTACATGGCCATCTCGGCCCGGGACTCGGTCGTCATCCACTCGAGGTCGAGGACGCCGTCGACCCGTTCCGAGAGATCGACCGCGAAGGCGTCGGGGTCCGAGACCGTGAATTCGATCTCGGTGACGCTGTCGGTCAGCAGGGCGCGCTTGCTCTCGACCGCGTTGATGGCGTATCCCACCGTCTCACCGAGTTCGGCCAGGGCCTCGCGCTCGATGGCCTCGAAGGCGTCCGGTTCGTTCGAACAGATCGTCAACACGCCGTAGCGCGTCTCGTTGTACCGGAGCGGGATGATGGCTGCGGACCGGCAGTCGTACTCGCCCGCGACGTTTACCCACCCGTTTCCGTTGTGGCTTCCGTTACCGTCGGTCGCCGTTTCGTCTCCAAGAGCCGTGGCGAGTTGCAGATCGCCTTCGTCGTCCGCGACGTCAAACGGCGTTTCCTCGGCGTCGTTGATCGCATCGACGAAGGATCGAACGGACTTCTCCTCGATTCCTGCGAAGGTCCGGGGTCGGTACGTCTCGCTGACGGCGGTGTGTTCGGCGATCCAGGCGAACGCGTAGCGATCGGAGTCGGCGAACTCCTCGCAGACGGCCGCCTCGATTTCGTCGCGCGATCCCGCCTCGACGAGGTCGCGGTTGACGTCCCGGAGGATCTCGTTCGTGTGGTTGAGTACCTCAAGGCGATCGTTCTGGCGCTGGATGCGACGCTCGCGTGCCTTGCGCTCCGTGACGTCGGTGTCCACGGCGACGAATCGTTCGATCTCGTCCTCGTCGTCCGTGATCGGGGCGATGGTCATGTCGACCCAGACCTCGCTGCCGTCCTTGCGCTCGTTGACGATCTCGCCGTCCCAGACCTCGCCGTCGAGGATCGTCCCCCACATCTCCGCGTAGAAGGCGTCGTCGTGCTCGCCGGACTTCCAGAGTCGCGGATTCTCGCCGATGACTTCGTCCCGGTCGTAGCCCGTCAACGGTTCGACGGCCGGGTTGGCGTATTCGATGGTGCCCTCCCGGTCGGTGATGAAGATGCCGTGCCCGGCGTGTTCGATGGCCTTGCGGAAGCCGCGCAAGGTCTCGTTTTTCTCGCGGATGGTCTCCTTGACCTCTTCCTCGTGGGCGACGTACTGCGAGAGATAATAGACGGTGAGGACGGCCAGGACGCTCACGACGAGACCGGGCAACTCGTCGAGTTGCGGACCGACGTTCGGAGACAGCGCCCTGAGCGTCAGGATCTGCCGGAGCGCCATCAGCGAGAGCATGAGCGTGAAGAAGGCGAACCGACCGTCACGGACGCGATACAGCAGGACGATCGAGTATCCGACGCCGAACAGTCGCAGGAGGATCGAGGCGACGAGGATCGGATCGCCAAGCAACGTCGTCACGAGCGGGACGGGGTCGGTCATGGGTCGATACCACCGCCGGTGCGGTACGGTGTCCTGAGCATGGTCTGGGGGAGAGGGACGTGGACGTTCGCTAGCGATTACGTAGCAGGTCGGATATACTCCCCGTGCGTTCCCGTGGCGTGAAAATTTCCGACGAGAGCGCCCGAACGACTGTCGAGGGCTCATTTCGGGGATTCTCTCGCGCAGTGGGTCGTCCGGGGGAGAATCGCTCCGATTCGACCGGGCCAATACCTATTGGTGGATCCCTTAACCCCCCATCTCTGCCCCGCGAAGCATACCCAGCTATATTGGCCCGGCCTTGTGAACCGGAAAATCGGCGATTTTCGTGCCCAGCCATATTGGTAGTACCCTCACCCGTCCCCGACGCGTACGAGTACGTGTATGGCACAACGGAGCAAGCGGATCGGACGTCCCCCGTCGAACGGCCCGCTGGACGGTGAGATCGATGGCTAGCGACCCAGCGCCCCGCGTTCCCGACGTGGGTGCGCTCGACGAGATGGCGGACATGGAAGTCCCGGATCCGAGGGCGGAGCTGGCGAAGACCGATCACGACACCGAACTCGGCCTGCGGATGGCCGAGGACGCCAAACGCGTCTCGCAGGGCGAACTCACGAGCGAGGCGTTCTGGGCGAGGTACGACGAGGCCGCCGCCGAGGAGTTCGGCGACGACTATCGCGAGACGCCCAACCCGGCCGTCGATCGGATGGACGACGGCCAGACGATCCACGAGGCCGCCGCCGGCGAACTGTCCTGTGCGGTCCAGGACCTGGACGAGATCGACCCGGCGGCGAAGACGGACGTGGCCCGGGGCGAGGAGAACGTGCGGATGGGCATGGTCATCGACCTGCAGAACTGCGTCGGGTGTGACTCCTGTACGGTCGCGTGCAAGGCGGAGAACCGGACGCCGCCGGGCGTCTCGTACAACGTCGTCATCGAGGAGGAACACGGCGAGTTCCCCGAAACCAGCCGGACGAACCTGCCGCGACCCTGCATGCAGTGTGAAAACCCACCGTGCGTGCAGGTGTGCCCGGTGAGCGCGACCTACAAGATGGAGGACGGGGTCGTGAACGTCGACTACGACCGGTGTATCGGCTGTCGGTACTGCAGCGTCGCCTGCCCGTACGGGGCCCGGTACTTCGACTTCGGCGAGGACTACGACGACGAGGTCATGGGCGCCGGCGAGGTGACGAGCCCGGAATACGGCGTGGACCGCGGCGAGCGCGGCGAGAAGTCCTCGCCGGTCGGCAACATCCGGAAGTGTAACTTCTGTTTCCACCGGACGGAACGCGGCGAGGAACCGGCCTGCGTCGAGACGTGCATCGGCGACGCCCGCAACTTCGGCAACCTGGCGGACCCCGAGAGCGAGGTCTCCCGGATGGTGAACTCCGAGCGGGCGGTCCAACTCAAATCCGAGGAGGGGACCGACCCCAACGTGTACTACCTTCGATAACCATGGCAACTGTAAGCGAACGTCTCGGGTACGATCCGGGATTCGACGACGATCGACTCCGCCTCGCCTGGTACGCTTTCCTGGGCGTCGTGCTGCTGGTCGGCGGGTACGCGACCTGGCTGCGAATCGACCAGGGGATGGCGAGCACCAACCTCTCGAGCATCACCCCGTGGGGCGCGTGGGTGGCCTTCTACATCTACTTTGTCGGGCTGTCGGCCGGCGCGTTCCTGGTCAGCACCCTCTCGAACGTGTTCGATATGGATGGCATGGAGGCCATCGACCGGGACGCGCTGTTCGCGGCGATCATCAGTATGGTCGTCGCGCTGCTGTTCGTCTGGATCGACCTGGGGCGGATGGACCGCTTTTATCATCCGTTCCTGTGGCGACAGTTCACCTCGCCCCTGTCCTGGGAGGTCCACGCCTACGTGGCCTACATCCTCCTGCTGATGGGCGAACTCTACTTCGCGATTCGTGGCGATCTGGTTCGGGTCGCCGAGACCGTCGATAGCTGGCGGGGCAGGCTGGCGGGCCTCCTGACGCTCGGCCGGACCTCGACGGCCGAAGGAGCCCTCGAAACCGACGAGAAGTGGCTCACCCGCCTGGGGGTCCTCGGCATTCCCCTCGCCATCTTCTTCGTCCACGGTGGCACGGGCGTGCTGTTCGCGGTCTCCAAGTCGCGACCGTACTGGAACAGCGGCCTGTTCCCGGTCATCTTCGTGATTTCGGCGGTCGTCAGCGGCATGGCGCTGGTCATGTCGCTGTACGTCCTCCGCCGGAAACTGTTCACCACGGAGCCGATCGACCGCGACCTGCTGGACCGCCTGGCGAAACTGCTCGCCGCGTTCATCGTGGTCGACGCCGCCTTCACGGGGATCGACCTGCTGATCGCCGTTTCCAGCCTCGAACTCGAGACCTGGGTCACGATCATGACGGGACGGATGGCCTGGTCGTTCTGGTTCGTGATGGTCGGGATGGGGTGGCTGTTGCCCCTGGTGCTGCTCAGTCGCGAATCGCTTCGGCGGACGCCCTGGGTGATGGTGCTGGCCGGCCTGTCGGTCGTCGTCGGCATCGTCGGCGTCCGGTTCAACATCGTCGTGCCGCCCCTGGTGGTCCCGGTCATGGAGGGACTGCCGTTCGGTAACTACTGGCCGTCGCTGGTCGAGTGGGGGACCAGCGCCGGCATCATCGCCGTCGGCCTGCTCATCTACACGGTCGGCGCCGAGTTCCTGCCGCTCACCCCACTGGAGGAAGACGCATGAGTTCCACGGACGACCACCTCGACGACGACACGCATGGTGAAACGGACGGCCAGACGGACAGCGACCTCGACAGTCCCGAAGCCCGACCGGAGGGCCAGAGCACCGACACCGAGGTCTCCCGCCGGGACTTCGCGAAGGCCGTCGGCGGCCTCGCCGCGGTCTCGGGCGGCATCGGGACCGCCTCGTCGGGGATCGACCTCTCGGGCCTCTGGTCGGATCCCGAGGAGCACTACGTCGGCGACGACTACGGCGACTACGGCGCCGAGGACGTCATGTACACGACCTGCGGGCAGTGCAACACGTTCTGCCCGATCAAGGTTCGGGTGGCCGACGAGAGCGGGACCGGCAACTACAGCGCGCTGCTGCGAAAGCTGGCCGGCAACCCGTACTCGTTCCTGAACACCCAGCCCTTCGCGCAGGTGCCCTACGGGAGCAGTCCGGACGACGTGGCGACGGGCGACCTCGAAGGCACCGGCGACGTCGATACGAGTCGCTGGTCGGTTTCGGGCGGTCGGATGTGCCTGAAGGGCCAGGCCGGCATCCAGTCCGCCTTCGACACCTACCGGGTGCGAAAGCCGATGAAGCGCGTCGGCGAGCGCGGCAGCGACCAGTGGAAGACCATCTCCTGGGAGCAGGCGATCGACGAGATCGTCAACGGCGCCGACGACCTCGGTCACTCCGGTCTGAAGGAGATGTGGGGGTACGCGCCGAAGGAGCAGGTCATGGCCGACTGGAAGTCGGTGAACGAGGGCGACATGACCAAGGCCGAGTTCGACGAGCAGTACGAGGGGAAACTCGTCGACACGGACCTCCCCGAACTCGGGCCGAAGGCCAACAAGATCGTGGACATCGGCGGATTCCGGCGATTCTTCATCCGGTCGCGCCTGTTCCAGGCGGGACTGGGGACGATCAACAGCCACCACCACGCCGGGACTTGCGGGTTCTCCTCGGTTCTCGGGAACCTCCGGTCCTACGATCCGGTCAAGCGGACCGAGGATGGCAAGGCCGTGAAGAAGAAAAAGCGCCAGTACCCCGACATCGAGAACGCGGAGTACCTCCTGGTGTGGGGGACGAACCCGCTGGTCTCGAACAAGGGGCCGACCTGGCTCGCGCCGAAGATCACGACCGCGCTGGCCGACGGCATGCGGATGGACGTGGTCGACCCGCGCCTCTCGAAGACGGCCGAGAAGGCCGACACGTGGATCCCGGTCGAACCGGGCGCGGACGCGGCGTTCGCCCTGGGCATGGCGCGCTGGATCATCGAGCACGACCGCTACGACGAGGAATACCTGCGCAACCCGTCGCGGTCGGCGGCCCAGGACGACGACGAACCCACCTGGAGCGACGCGACGAACCTCGTGCTCGTGGACAAGTACGAGAGCGAGAAACCAAAGGCCAAGGCCTCGCCCGAGGACCTGGGTCTGGAGGGGTCGGGCACCGTCGTCATCGACGCCGAGACCGGCCAGCCGGCCCCCGCGAGCGAGGTCGACGCGGCCGCGCTCGACGTCGACATGACGGTCGAGGGCACGCACGTGAAGTCGGTCTGGACCCTGTACAAGGAGCGAGTCTTCGAGTACGACCTCGGCGAGTACGCCGAGATGGCCGGCGTCGACGTCGAGGACGTCGAGGAGGTCGCCGACGAGTTCACGAGCCACGGCAAGAAGGCCGCCATTATGCAGTACCGCGGCCCGGCGAAACACACCAACGGGTTCTACAACACCCGCGCCATCGCGACCCTCCAGCACCTCATCGGGAACTACGACTGGAAGGGCGGCCAGATCACGCCCTACGCCGGCTACGGCACGATGTCCGGCCGGTACCAGCTCGGTGCGGTCCCGAACGCCCGGTCGCCGTGGGGCCTGCCCATCACGCGGGCGCTCCACAACGCCGAGGACTTCGAGGGCACGCGGCTGTTCGACGGCTACCCGGCGAAGCGGCCGTGGTTCCGGCTCTCGCCCCAGCACCAGGTCCAGGAGATCTACCCGAGCGCCAAGGACGGGTACCCCTACAGCATCGACGCGCTGTTCCTCCGGCCCTACTCCGAGAACCACGTGATGGCCGCGTCCGGCGGCGATCAGATCGCCGAGATCATGAAAGACACCGACGCGATGGAGTTGATCGTCGCCTTCGACACGGTCATCGGCGAGACCTCGAAGCAGGCCGACTACATCCTGCCCGAACCGACGTACCTGGAGCGCTGGGAGAACTTCGGGACCTACCCGAACAAGCGCCTGGCCGACGAGAAGATCAGCCATCCCGTCGTGAACGTGGTTCCCGATGCGCGGTCGGCCGAAGACGTCCTGATCGAGGTCTGGAAGCAGCTGGAGACTGAAATCGACGCCGAGATTCCCGGCGTCGGCAAGGACGCCATCGTCGACGCGAAGGGGAACACCCACGACCTCGATCGTGCCGAGGACTTCTACGTCAAGATGGTCGCGAACCTGGCGTATGCGACCAAGACGTTCGATCCGCTGAGCGGCCAGAACGCCCCGGACAACCTCTCGCTCCCGCCGGGGATCGACGAGGACGACTTCCCCATCGAGGCCGGGCCGGTCGAGGACGCGTCCGACCGCGAACTCGAGGTCTTCCGGACGGCCCACGAGAAGGGTCTCGGCGATTCCTTCGACCTGAACCGCTGGAAGAGCGCCGTCACCGACGAGGAGTGGCGAAAGGTCGTCACCGTGCTCAACCGCGGCGGGCGCTTCGAGGAACCGATCCCGAACTACGAGGCGGCCTTCGAGGAACACGGGTTCGACTACGACTACGCCGAGCGCTACGAGCCGTCGCACGCCTACGTCGGCGACCACGTCCGGTACCAGTTGAACCGCGAGGTGTGGTTCTTCAACGAGATCATGCCGGTCGGCAAGGACGCCTACGACGGCGAACCCTTCGACCCGTTGCCGAAACTGGAGGACGCCACCCACTTCAACGGCGACGTGCTGACGCCGGTGGTCAGCGACGAGGAACCCGCGCCGGATCGCCCGCTGCACCTGATCAACTGGAAGCCCCGGACGATGGGTATGACCCGGACGGTCAACGCCCCGTGGCTGCGGGAGACTCGAGGAACGAACCCGCTCTGGATCAACCCGGACGACGCGCACGACCGCGGGATCGAGAACGGCGACACGATCGAGATCGACTTCGGCCGCGGCACCGTCGAGGCGACGGCCAGAGTGACCCAGGGCATCCGGCCGGGCGTGGTCGGTGCCATGTGGGCCTGGGGCCGGACCGGCGACGGCGCGACGAAACAGACGATCGACGACGAGACTCGCGAACCGGCCGGGGCGGACGGCCACACCGGCTACGAGTTCGATCGACCGATGCAGGACGAGGCCGGGTACGCGAAGGGACGTGACGCCGGCTTCGCGATCAACCACCTGGCGCCCCTCGATTCCCACACGGGCGACGTCGGCCCGTCGGACCAGGTCGGCGGGAGCCAGGCGCAGTTCGACACCCACGTCGAGGTGCGGAAAACGGAGTGATCACCCATGACTGACGCCGGACACCGCAACGAATCGACGGTTCACGCCCGAACCCGGGAGGACCCCTCGACTGTGGCCCGCACCGACGCGGCGTTCGCCCGTGCTCGCGCCCGGGTGTACCACCTGCTGGCAGCCACCCTGGACGGCGAGACGGCGGTCCTGGAGCGGGCGATGGCGGCCGGCGATTTCGCCCGCTTCGAGGACGTCCTCCCCGGCGAGTTCGACGCGGAGGCGCTCCAGCGTGAGGACGTCGGCACGGAAGCCCTCGCGGTCGGTTACGACAACCTGTTCGTCGTGCCTGGGCCCCACTACGTCCCCCCGTTCGCCTCGGCACACGACGACGAACCGAGCGAGAACTTCGAGTCGGACTCGACGTACCACGAGGAAGGCGAGGCGGGCGAACTGTTCGGCGACCCGGTCGTGTCCGTCTCGGAACACTACGCACGTTTCGACTTCAGTCCCGAGCGCGGGGACGGCATCCCCGATCACGTCGCCGCCGAGTTCGAGTTCGTGGCCGCCCTGGCCGGCCGGGAAGCCGACCTGCTCGCGGACGACGACGCCGACCCCGAAACCGTCACCCGGCTGCGGCGCGCCCAGGCCGACTTCCTGACGGACGGTCTCGACTGGCTCGACGGGTTCGCCGCGGCGGTCGAACGCGAGGACGACGCCGAGGGCGTCTTCGCCGCCCTCGCCAAGTTCGCCGCCGCAGTCGTCGACTGGGACGCCCGAACGGTGGCGGACTCGATCGACGACCCCTGCGACTCCGGCGCGACCTCGGTCTGAGCGTCCGCGGCGTCACAGCCGGATCGTCCCGGACATTCTAGACGGAATCCGGACCGATCTTGAACAACGGTTATAATCCTCTGGCCCTGTTCGACGACAGGACGATGAAACGCTTCGTACCGAACGACGGGAAAGGCCACCGGACGACCGGGGGACGGCGATCCGTTCGCCCGCCCGAGAACCATGCCGAGTGACGGGCCGACGGCCGACCGCACGACCGCTGCGCTCTCGATCGTCGCCGGGGTCGGCGGTCTGGCGGGATCGTACGCCGTCGCGGGCGGATCGAACGGGTATCTCGTCGAACCGTTCTCGTCCGGGTTGGCCGAGTATACTCCCGAAATCGTGTTCCGGTACTTCCGCAACGAACTCGGGTCGACGGTCCAGGGATTCCTGGCGGTCGCGCTCGCGGTGGCGACCGTCGCGGTGATCGCGTCCGCTGCCATCTCGGTGGCGTACCGGATCGATCGGCCCGGGACCGGATCGTTGATGGCGGCGATCGGGACGGCAGTCGTGGGCGCTCTGCTCACCGGGACGGTCTGGCCGGCCATCGGCGCTGGTCTGGCGACCGGCGTGGTCGTCGCGGTCGGCGAGATGGCCGCGAGCTATTCCGGTCGGTCGACGGCCGGAGCCGATCGTCGTCGGTTCCTGGGCGGACTCGCGACCGCGGTCGGACTCTCGGCGCTGAGTCCGGTCCTGGCGAACCGTTTCTTTGCCGGGTCAGGGGTAGACAAAGACCCGCTCGCCGAACAGGGGCGGGGGTTGGCGACGGTCGATCGGGGGGAGATCGACTCGCTGCTCTCGTCGGCAGAAGAGAAGTCCCTGGACGTGGCGGGGATCGAGCCACTCGTGAGCGAGGATTTCTATACCGTCGACATCAACCAGTTCGACCCCACCGTCGCGGTCGATTCGTGGTCCTTGAAGATCTCCGGCGAGGTCGACGCCGTTCGGGTTCTCGACTACGAGGCGATCCGCGAGATGGAGCCCGAACACCGGTTCGTCACCCTCCGGTGCGTGAGCGACGACGTCAACGGATCGGCCATCGACAACGCCCTCTGGACTGGGGTCCCGTTCTCGAAGGTCGTGGCGGGGACGAACCCCCGCGGCGAGTACGTCCTGTTGCACGGGGCCGACGGGTACTCCGTGGGGTTCCCGCTCGCGGCGATCGAGGACGGCTTCCTCGCCTACGGCATGAACGGGAAGGTACTCCCCAAGGCCCACGGGTTCCCGCTCAGGGCGCTCGTGCCGGGGCACTGGGGCGAGACCAACGTCAAGTGGATCACCGAGATCGAGATCACCGACGAACTCGTCGACGGCTACTGGGAAAGCCGCGGCTGGGAGGGGACGGGCCCGGTGCATACGGTCGCGAAGATCCGTACAGTCAACCGTGGGGCGGACGGTTCGATCGAGGTCGGCGGCCACGCCTACGCCGGCACCCGGGGTATCTCGGGCGTGGAGGTGTCCGTCGACGGCGGCGATACCTGGGAGGCGGCTCGCGTTTCGGATCCGCTACCCGGGGACGACGTCTGGCGGCAGTGGCGACACGAGTACGACGCGCCCGGCTCGAAACACGAGGTCCTCGCGCGGGGGGTCGAGGCCGACGGAACCGTCCAGCGTCGCGAGCCACAGGACGCCTTCCCCGAGGGTGCGACCGGATACGCAAGCAAGGTCGTGAAACCCTGATGTAACCGTTACGTCTCCCGCTCCGTCAGCCGGACGTCCGACGTGCCGGAAGGCTTTTTTAATTACCAGGTGTCCAGACGAACGATGTCCCGCCTCGGTGACCTGTTCGGGGATTTCTTCGACGACGTGGACGCCGTCATGTTGTTCTCCCCGAGCGGGTCGTTCTACGACCGGTTCGACGATCTGGAGGACGACGTTCCCGTGGTCGTCGTCGGGGCGGAGAACGCCCACGACGCCGACGCCTTCATCGAACTCCCGATGGAATTCAGGAACGTCAGGGAACGGCTCACCTTCGGGGTGCAGGGCGCGATCAAGGAGGAGTACGTCGAGGACGGCGACACCCTGGTCTGTGCCGTCAACCTCTTCGACGACGGGATCGACACCGTCACGCGCGTCCGGGCGACCGAGTCGGCGGAGTCCGGCGTCTACGACCTGTTCGTCAACTCCCGGGCCGAACCGAACGTCGTCCGGGACGTGTTCCAGGTGGCCATCGAACTCGGCAAGAAGGGCCAGAAGGGCGAACCGGTCGGCGCGCTGTTCGTCGTCGGGGACGCCGGGAAGGTGATGAACAAGTCGCGCCCGCTGAGCTACAACCCGTTCGAGAAGTCCCACGTCCACGTCGGTGACCCGATCGTGAACGTCATGCTCAAGGAATTCTCGCGGCTCGACGGCGCGTTCGTCATCTCCGACTCGGGCAAGATCGTCTCGGCGTACCGCTACCTCGAACCGTCCGCAGAGGGGGTCGACATTCCGAAGGGGCTCGGCGCCCGCCACATGGCCGCCGGCGCGATCACCCGGGACACGAACGCGACGGCGGTGGTCCTGAGCGAGAGCGACAGCCTCGTCAGGGCCTTCAAGGGCGGCGAACTGGTGTTCGAGGTGGACCCGGAGGAATACTGAATGGTGAACTGGGAGCTGTTCGTCGGCCGACCGTTCGTCCAGGGGGGGGTCGTGCTGATCATCGGAGTCACGATCGGCTACGTCTTCGGGCGGTTGTTCGCGAGCGTCATGCGCGCGGCGGGCGTTCCGGAAGCGGTCGAGGGAACGCCATTCGAGCGGTCGGCCCAGAGTTTGGGAACCGACACGGTCTCCATCGTGGCCCGTCTCGCGTCGTGGTTCATCTACGGGGTGTCGATCCTCGTGGCGATCAACGTCGCCAGCGTCTTTCGCGCGAACTTCCTGTGGCTCGAACTCACCAGGTTCATCCCGAAACTGTTCATCGCCACGCTCGTCGTCATCGTCGGGTTCGTCGTCGCCGACAAGGCCGAACTCGTCATGAGCGAGCGGACGCGCGGGATCAAGCTCCCCGAAGCCGCGATCCTGCCGAAGGTGGTCAAGTACAGCGTCATCTTCGTGGCGTTCCTGGTCGCCCTGAGTCAGATCGGGGTGGCGACGCTGGCCCTGATCGTCCTGCTGGCCGCGTACCTGTTCGCGCTGATCTTCATCGGCGGCCTCGCGTTCCGCGACCTGCTCCGGGCCGGCGCGACCGGGGTGTACATCCTCCTGAACGAACCCTACAGCATCGGCGACGAGATTCGGGTCGGCGACTACGAGGGGATCGTCCAGGGCGTGGACGTGTTCACGACGCGGATCGAGGCCGAGGGGGAGGAGGCGGTCTTCCCGAACCACCTGGTGTTCGAGCGCGGGGTGACCCGCGAGCGGGACTGATTACTCCGGATTCGCCTCGTCTTCGACCTGGTCGTCAGTCCCTTGCTCGTCGATCCGTTCGGCCGGAACGCCGGCGACGGTGGCGCCCGGGGGAACGTCCTCGGCGACCAGCGAGTTCGCCGCGACCTGTGCGCCCGCCCCGATGTCGACGCCAGGCAAAACGATCGCGCCGGCGCCGATCATCGCCCGGTCGCCCACGACGACGTCGCCGACGCGGTACTCCTCCTGGAGGAACTCGTGACAGAGGAGGGTGGCGTCGTACCCGACGATGACGTGGTCGCCGAGCGTGATGTGGTCCGGCCAGAAGACGTCCGGCGTCGCCTCGAGGCCCCACGAAACGCCGCGGCCCACGGTCGCGCCGAGACGGCGCAGGAGCCAGTTCTTCAGCCGCAGTGAGGGCGAGATCCGAACGATCCAGACGACGACGTAGTGGATCGCGACCCGGAGCGGGTGACGCGCGTCGGGCCAGTGCTGGAGGGAATTCAGGGGGCCGCCGGTGGGATGGCGGGCGATCCGCTCGTGGCGGTAGTCGGCGTCCGCCCACTCCGGGTCCTGGCTGGGGTCGTCGTCGGTCACGGGGCGAGGTTGGCAGGGGAGGCCCTTGAATCCGTAGGCCTCGTCGAGGATCGAGTGCTCAGTCGCCCCGCAGTTCGTCGACGTGGTCGATCCGTTGCTGGATCAGTTCGGCGGTTCCGATGTCGTGACGGATCCGGACGCCGTCTTCGGGTGCGACCACGAGGGCGTCCTCGGCGATGGTTCCGGTGGCGTAGAGCGTGCTCGCGATCCCGACCACGGCGAAGGACCTGGAGGTCGTCGTGTAGATCCCGTCCTCCCGTTCGTCGACGCTCGCGTAAAACAGGAGCGCGTCGCCGCCCCAGTTCTCGACCGCTTCGGCGACGCTTTCCTCGTCGATGGCGAGTTTCGTGCCGGCGCTCGGATCGGTCGGGTAGCCCTCGGGAACGCCGTACTTGCAGACCGTCGCCCGGTCCGAGAACTCGAGTTCGGGCAGTGGGTCGTTCTCGCGCGCAGCGACGATGACGTCGAGCAGCGGGGTCTCCATCACGGGCAGGGTGTTCATCGCTTCCGGATCGCCGAACCGGGCGTTGAATTCGACCACCTTGATGCCCTCGGCGGTGAGCATGAACTGGCCGTACAGCACGCCCTTGTAGTCCGGCAGGGCTTCGACGGCGGCCTCGAGAACCGAGACGGCCTCCTCGTAGTCCGCGGGGTCCATGAAGGGCAACTCGTTCGTCGTGTCGCTGTAGCTTCCCATGCCGCCAGTGTTGGGCCCTTCGTCGCCCTCGTAGGCGCGCTTGTGGTCCTGAACGGCGGGCGTGGGCCGGACGTCGCCGTTCGCGACCAGCGCCTGGATCGTGAACTCCTCGCCCACCAACCGCTCCTCGACCACCCACTCGTCCCACTCGGACTCGCGCATGTACGTCGTCGCCTCGGACTTGGATAGCTGGTCGCCGGTGACCCGGACGCCTTTGCCGCCGGTGAGCCCGGTCGGCTTAACCGCGACGTCGCCGTCGTAGTTCTCGACGTACTCGCAGGCGGCGTCGACGTCCTCGAAGACCTCGAAGTCGGGGCAGCCGGGAACCCCGTTGTCGCGCATGAACCGCCGCTGCCAGGCCTTGTCGGTCTCGATCCGCGCCGCGTCGGCGTGGGGGCCGAACGCGTAGACTCCGGCGGCGTCGAGGTCGTCCGCCAGGCCGGCCTCGAGCGGGGCCTCGGGGCCGATTACCGCCGCCGTGGCGCCGACCGTCTCGGCGTAGTCGACGACGGCTTCGGTGTCGGTCTCGTCGATGGCGGTGAACCCGTCCGCCAGCCCTGAAATGCCCGGATTGCGGTTGCTCGCGCAGGCGTACAGGTCGCAGTCCTCGGCCAGTGCCCGGGCGACGGCGTGTTCGCGGCCGCCACCGCCGACCAGGAGTACTGTCTCCGTCATACCCGAATTTGATCCATTGAAATGCCTAAAAGTTGCCCTTCGTACGCTCCGGGTATCCACGTACGTGGGTCAATCGCGGGCGTCGGTGGTCGGATCGGTGGCGTCCGGCGGCCCCTCGCGGTCGGCGGGATCGGACGTCGTCCCGTCCCCTCCAGGGCCGGTGGGATCCTCTTCGTCGTCCGAATCGGTTCCCGCGTCCTCGTCCCCCGCTGCGTCTTCAGTCCCCTCGTCCTCCTCGTTCTCGTCCCCCGCCCGATCAGGGAAGTGCGGGACGAGTTCCTCCTCGAAGCACGAGGGACACACGTAGTAATCCCGAACCCCGTCCTCGGACTTGGCGTTGAGCATGACGTGGGCGGCGTCCCCGAGCGCGACGGTCGCCCCGCAGATGCCACACTCCTCCGGAGGCATGGGTATCGTTCGTGACTTCGTGACAAGGCATCAAAATAGTTGCCCGCCGATCGGCGTCGACGCGCGGTCGAAAACGATATCCGGTCACCTTGCGAGAGTTCGGGCATGACGATCCTGGCACCGATCGACGGCTCGGACGCGAGTTTCCGGGCGCTCGAGTGCGCGATCGACATGGCGCAGCGACGTAACACGACGGTGCAGGTGATCCACGTGACCGACCACCAGACGGAATCGACGGAACGACTCGTGGATCGGGCCCGGGGCATGCTCATCGACGCCGAAATCGGAGGCGACGTCGAAGTCGTAACCCGGTTCGGCACGTTCCGCAACTCCTCGAGCGTCGGCAACGCGATCGTCGAGATCGTTCGGGAGGACGGCTACGAGCACGTGGTCGTCGGCCACCACCGGACCGGCAAGGTGGGCCGTATTCTGCTGGGCAGCGCCGCCCGCGAGATCATCAACGCCGACGAGGTGCCCGTGACCGTCGTTCCCTCCGAGGAGTAACCGGATTCGGTTGTCGGCGGCCGCCCTGCGGGGCGGGATTTAGGTCCCTCGGGCCAAAGAGGGGGCCATGAGCGACCCGACCGCCCGCAACCGCCTCGACGAGGAGGCGAGCCCGTACCTTCGACAGCACGCGGACAACCCAGTCAACTGGCAGCCGTGGGACGAGGCGGCCCTCGCGGCAGCCCGCGAGCGCGACGTCCCGATCTTCCTCTCGGTCGGCTACTCGGCCTGCCACTGGTGTCACGTCATGGAGGACGAGAGCTTCGAGGACGACCGGATCGCCGAACTCCTGAACGAGCACTTCGTGCCGGTCAAGGTCGACCGCGAGGAGCGCCCCGACCTCGACCGGATTTACCAGACGGTCGCCCAGCTCACGAGCGGCCGCGGCGGCTGGCCGCTGTCCGCGTTTCTCACGCCCGACGGCGAACCGTTCTACGTGGGGACCTACTTCCCGCCCGAATCGAAGCGCGGGATGCCCGGCTTTCGCGACCTGCTCGAACGCATCCGCGACTCGTGGAAGGACCCGGAGGAGCGACCGGAGATGGAACGACGCGCCGAGCAGTGGACCCGGGCCGTCGACGACCAGCTCGAAGCGACGCCGGACCGGCGGGAGCGACCGGCGGACGACTTCCTGATCGACGCGGCCGACGCCGCCGTCCGGGGCGCCGACCGCGAGTACGGCGGGTGGAGCAGCGGCGGGCCGAAGTTCCCCCAGCCGGCCCGCCTCGACCTCCTCCTGCGGGCCTACGACCGGACCGGAAGCGACGAGTATCGCGACGTGGCCGTCGAAACGCTCGACGCGATGGCCGACGGGGGGATGTACGACCACGTCGGCGGCGGCTTCCACCGGTACGCGACCGACAGGAAATGGACGGTGCCCCACTTCGAGAAGATGCTCTACGACAACGCGGAACTCCCCCGTCGCTACCTCGCGGGGTACCAGCTGACCGGGGACGATCGGTACGCGGCCGTCGTTCGCGAAACGTTCGCCTTCCTCGAACGCGAACTCCGGCATCCCGACGGGGGGTTCTACAGCACGCTCGACGCCCAGAGCGTTCCGCCCGACGCCGACGACGGGAGCGACGCTGAAAAGGAGGAAGGCGCCTTCTACGTGTGGACGCCGGCGGGGGTCCGGGCGGCAGTCGACGACGACCTCCCCGCCGACCTGTTCTGCGATCGGTACGGGGTCACCGAGGACGGGAACTTCGAGGGGGGAACGACGGTCCCCACGATCGACGCCGACGTCGGGACGCTGGCCGACGACTACGACCTGGCGGTCGACGAGGTCCGGCAGTTGCTCGACGTCGCGCGGAAGGCGGTCTTCGACGAGCGGGAGACGCGTCCGCGCCCGCGGCGCGACGGGAAGGTGATCGCCGGCTGGAACGGCCTCGCGATTTCGACGCTCGCCGAGGGCGCCCTCGTCCTCGACGCCCGCTACGCCGACCTCGCGGGCGAGGCCGTGGGGTTCGTCCGCGACCGCCTCTGGGACGAGGACGCCGAACGGCTCGCGCGTCACTCCAAGGACGGCGACGTGAAGGGCGACGGCTACCTCGAGGACTACGCGTTCCTGGCCAGGGGCGCGCTCGACCTGTATCAGGTCACCGGCGGGGTCGAGCACCTCGCGTTCGCGATGGACCTCGCCGCGGTCGTCCGCGAGGAGTTCTGGGACGACGAGGCGGAGACCCTCTACTTCACGCCCGTTAGCGGCGAGGCCCTGGTGACGCGTCCCCAGGAACTCCGCGACCAGTCGACGCCATCCAGCACGGGCGTCGCGACCGACGTCCTCCTCTCGCTGGATCACTTCCGTCCCGACGACGCGTTCCACGACATCGCCACCGCGGTCGTCGAAACGCACGGGACGCGGATGACGTCCAGCCCGCTCGAGTACGCCACGCTCGCCAGGTGTGCCGACCGGGCTTCCGGGGGCGACCTCGAGTTGACGCTGGCGGCCGAGGCCTTCCCGGCCGAGTGGCGCGAAGCGCTGGCGGCCACGTTCCTGCCGGATCGCCTCCTGGCGCCGAGACCCGCGACCGACGCCGAACTCGATTCGTGGCTCGACGCGCTGGATCTCGACGAGGCCCCGCCGATCTGGGCCAACCGCGAGGCGCGGGACGGCGAGCCGACCGTCTACGCCTGCCGGAACTTCACGTGTTCGCCGCCCGAGACGGACCTCAAGGCGGCGCTGGACTGGGCGGCGTCGAACGCCACGGACGGCGTCTGAGGAAGCACGCGGGTGGAACGCGGTCCGGGCTCGCCGCTAGTCCCGCGGCTCCGATCGCTCGACCGCCGCCGCCGCCAACTGATCGGCGAGCTCTTCGGCGGCGGAGCGCTCGCCCGACTCCACGAACCGAGCGACGACTCCGCCGTCGATTTCGATCACGATCGTCGGGATGAACTCGACGTCGTACTCCTCGACCAGTTCGCCGTCCTTGTCCCGATCGACCGGATACGTTTCGATCCGGTCGTCCGGAACCCCGGCGGCCTCGAGCGCCGCGGCGAAGTCCGGCAGCTGGTTGCGACAGTCGGGACACCAGTCGGCGCCCCAGATCCGGACGGTCATCCGGTTGCTGAGGGCCGAGAACCGGTCGACGACCGTCCCGTGGGCGTCCGGATCCCAGGTCGGGGTCGGTTCCATCGTCTCCAGAGTCATCGTAGCCGTCCTTGGACGCTGTCCTGTTTAACCCCTCGCTCCGGTAGTCGTTCGGACCCGATTTCCCCGCTGCAGCGGGGGAGCCGTCGGTCAGGTTCTGCCGCCCCCGGCAGCGGTTTAAGCGTCTCACCCTTACCGCCGACGAATGAAGACCTCGATACTCGCGACGCTGGGGACGCCGCTGGTGAGGGTCGACGGACCCGCCGGGGTGACCGTCGCCGCGAAGCTCGAGTCGCTCAACCCGGCCGGATCGGCGAAGGACCGCCCGGCCCTGTCGATGATCGAGGCGGCCGAGGAAGCGGGCGAACTGGAACCGGGCGACGCCATCGTCGAGCCCACGAGCGGCAACACCGGGATCGGGCTCGCCATGGTCAGCGCGGCGAAGGGGTACGACCTGACGCTCGTCATGTCGGAGTCGGCGTCGGAAGAACGCCGGCGGCTGATGCGCGCCTACGGGGCCCAGGTCGAACTCGTGGAGGGCGACATCGGCGCGGCCCGCGACCGGGCCGACGAACTCGAGGCCCAGGGCGCCCTCCAGATCGGACAGTTCGAAGCCCCGGCCAACCCGGACGCCCACTACCGGACGACGGCCGAGGAGATCGTCGAGCAGGTCGGCGACCGGACGGTCGACGCCTTCGTGGCCACCGTCGGGACCGGCGGGACCATCTCGGGGACCGGCCGTCGTCTCCGCGAGGAGTTCCCGGACGTCGACGTCGTCGGGGTCGAACCCGAACGCAGCCCCGTGCTCTCCGAAGGGGAGGCGGCTGCGGACGAGCACGACTACCAGGGCATGGGACCGGGCTTCGTCAGCGAGAACCTCGACACCGACCTCCTCGAAAACGTGGAGACCGTCCCCCTCGAAGACGCCGAGGCGGAGTGCCGACGGCTCGCGACCGAGGAGGGGATCCTCGTCGGACAGTCCAGCGGGGCGGCGAACCTGGCGGCCGAACGGGTCGCCGAACGGCTGGTGGACGGCGACGCCGACGGCGACGGCGACGACGGAGACGAACCGCTCGTCGTCACCTTGTTCCCGGACAGCGGCGAGCGATACCTCTCGACGGGACTGTTCGACTGACCGTCGCCGCTATTCGAATTCGTCCGGATCCACCCTGACGACGACCGTCTCGTCCACGTCGCGCAGGTCGTACTCCGGATGCTCCCCCTTGGTTCGCCGGACGTAGAGGGGTTCGACGAGCCGTCCGTCCTCCAGGCCGTAGATCTTCAGGTACTCGCCGGTCTCGTCGGGATCGACCGCGCCGTTCCGGACGGCCGTCGCCAGGTCGCGGGAGAGCCACTCGGTCTCGCTGACGCTCGGGTCCAGGATCAGCGCCTCGTCGGCGAACCGGACCAGGTACCAGTTCAGGTCGTTCAGGAGGGCGACGGCGGCGCCGAGGCTGACGGTCTCGACCGCGACCGCGTTCTCGAAGGATTCGGACAGGTCGTAGGTCGCGAGCGCCTCGCGGGAGGTCTCGCGCGACAGCAACTCGAAGTGAAGGTCGACGTCGTCCCTTCCGACCAGGCAGACCCGTGTCACGATCGGGGCTGCGTCCCGGGAGGGCAAGTGGATTTCGCTCCACGGTTCGAACCCGGTCGGGTGCGATTCGCCGGCGGTCACCCGAGAGGGCCTGGACCGAGCCGATCGAACGCTACTCGCCGGTACGCGAACCGACCGACTTCGACGACGAGCCAGAGGACCACGACCGTGGCCACGAGGAGCGTCCCGGCGGCCGCGAGGGGCGACACCCAGTTGGGGAGGACGAACATCGTCGCGTGCAGAACGACCGGCGGGATCAGCGACAGGAAGCCGTAGAGCAGGCCGTTGAGCGTCCTGTAGCCGACGTTCCGGGACTCCAGATCGGCGGCGGTCGCGCTCGGCCCGCCCGCGCTCTCCGGTCCGGTGTCGAGCCGTTCGGCCTCGTAAGGGCCCGGGAAGCGGGCGGACCAGACGATCTCCCCGGCCCGGTTCACCTCGATGATCCGGTCGGCGTGCGTGTCGGTGATCAGGGTATTGCCGCTCGGCAGCCGATCCGCGTCGCGGGGCCACTGCATGTCGGCGTTGCGCCAGAGCCAGGTCCGTTTCCAGCCGCCGTCGTCGGTTCGCTGGTATTCGACGATCCGGTTGTTCTCCGAGTCGGCGACGAGGACCGCCGGGCCCCCGTTCTCGGGCGGGAGGTAGTCCGGGTTGTGCTGTTCGTAGAGGGTCTCGTGGGCGCCCTCGCTCCCGAGGGTCATGTTCTCGACCACCCCGTGGCCGGGGCGGAGGAACACGACCTGGTCCTGGTTGCGAATGCTGGCCATCACGAGGCCGTTGTCGAGGTACTCGACGTCGTTCAGGTGCGTCCAGTCCCACGGGTAGTCGCCGCCGCTCGAGGGATCGAACCGCTCGATCGCCTTCCACTCCCAGACGACCTCTCCGGTCGTCACGTTCGCGATGTAGATCCGGTCGGGCGGCGCGATGTCGGCGACGACGACCCGCTCGCCGCCGTCGATCAGGTCGGCGTCGTGGACGTTGTCGGTCCCGAAGTCCGGCACCGTCCGCGAGTAGAGGCGAGTCACGTTTCCGGTGGTAAGGTTCAGCCGCTCGACGACGCTCACGGAGCACTCGTCGACCCCTTCGCGACTGGTGTCGCAGTGGCTGGCGTTCACCTCCGTGCTCGCGACGTAGGTCACGGTGGCGGCCCCGGCGGGGCTCGGATCGACGTCGTGGTAGAACCCGTAGGTGCGGTTCTGGTAAAGCAGGCTCCCGTTGGGTGCGTACGCGACGATCTGGCTCGGGCCGAGGCCGTCGATGGTGAGCACCATGATGCCGTCGGTCGGCGGGACCGCTTCGGGGACCGTGTTCGGGTTCGACCCGCCTCCGTGGTGGGTGGTCACGTAGGCGGTCGCAACCGGAGCGATACCGATCAGCAGGAGGAGCACGGCGACGATCCGGAGGTGACGGATCGACGGGCGGCGGTGCATACGCCAGGCCATTCGCCGCCGGCGTCAAGTATCTTGTCGGACCGGATCGGCGGTCCGTTCGAGGGGCAGTCGCTCGGCGTCCCGGGCGATCCGTTCGGCCCGGTCGAACAGGTCGGCCGGTTCGCGCCCGCGCTGGCCGTCGAGGCTGGACCGCGTGAGCGGCTGGGAGGGGGCGAACCGGTCACAGCCGACGGGGATCGTCGAGTCGTCGTACGTCCCGATCTCGCGGGCCCGCTCCTCGATCTCGTACTTGTCCCGGGTCGACAGCGGGCGGTGAATCGGCAGCGTCGTGGCGGGGTCGGTGACGGCGAGGTTGGCCGCCGTCTGGCTCGACTTCTGGCCGACGGCTTCGCCGGTGACGATCCCCTTGGCGCCCTCCCGTTCCGCGATCGCCTCGGCCGCCCGGACCAGCAGCCGTCGAAAGGCGAGCATTCGCCCCTCGTCCATCCGGTCGGCGAGGTCCGACAGCGTCTCGCTCACGTCCAGGACGTACGGCCGGAGGTCGTAGT